>PLDK01000030.1 GCA_003135135.1 Deltaproteobacteria bacterium | reverse complement strand
GAGTTTTCGGGGTGCAGGCCAGTTGCTTGAACTCGGGGTCTTTCATCCCGGCTCGCAGACGCATACACATGTACCAAGCCGAGCGATAAGAGCCGGTTCCGAGCAGACGATGAATCTGCAACGCGCTGATGCCCTTCTTGGAAGTCAGCATGAGGAGCAGGGTCTTAAACCACGAACGCAACGGCAGTTTGGTTTCCTCGAAGATAGTTCCGGTCTTGAGCGAGAACCGATAGGGCGAGCGATTATCTTTGCCGCACTTCTTGCACTGCCAGTGCCACGGTCGCGCCGTGCTCTCATAAACATGGGCATTCTGGCAGCGCGGACATTTTGGGCCGGTCGGCCAGCGGCGCAGCAGCAGGTATGTCCAGCACGATTGCTCATTCGGGAACGTTCGATCGAAATCAGAGAGCGTCATTTGCCGCGTGAATTTCGGTTCGGTTTCTTTGTAATCCTTCATGATTCGGATATTAGCAAAATACAAGGCGGTAGTCAAGAGCAGCATACTTCCCTTTTTAGTTCAGGAGAACGAAACACGAACAGTCCGGGATCGCTGCGCTTCGATGCGATCATAGCAGGGTGCTGAGACACGGACACTGGCGAATGTCTCGGCGATATAAGAACGTCGCCAGCGAGCCTCTTCAATTGGAGTTTTCATTCGGTTTGGGGCCTACTCTAACCAACAGAAAATCATCGGACCCATTGGGGCCGATTCCTTCTGACGTAAGGTAATAGGGAATTTTGGCGGCACCGAGGGCGCGCGTCAGAGTTTGGACGTTTGGTGATTCTGTGTTTCTTGCAACTATGAGAAGCCCGCGCTTTTCTAAGTGCGACAAACTAGGGTAAGCGTTAAAATTGTAGGCTGGTCTCGGCACATACGGATCGTAAAATATATGAAGAAGTTGCTTTAAATAGCTTTCGGCTTCGGCATCGGCGGCCACGCAAGAAATTTCCCAAATTACAAGTCTCGTATGGGAGGGAATCGCCTCGCGGAACAGTTTTTTCTGTTCTGGTGTAACAGTTCGCCATCGCATACTGGCGACGGCCTCTTCCAATTGTCGTATCTGTTGGGATGCTTCAGCGGGCGATTGCCCTTTTAACTTCTCGCGATAATCGTCGATGATGACTTTCTGCGTTTCGAGTCGCTCGCGATAGTGGCCCAGCGCAATCCGCCAGCCGATTACCCCAGACGTAACCGCTATCGATCCCGCCACGATCACGAATTGCCACCAAACTGGAAGCGACCGAAAAATCGGTATGTACTTTACGAGATCGTCCGGTGAGATAGAGAATCCCATAAACACCCTTTGACGTTGGAGATTTGCTCTCCGCCGTAAGAGTAGTGCGCTTGACGGCTACCCGACAACTGCGCGCGCTGGGGCGCGAGATCCTTCGCTGCGCTCAGGATGACACAAAAACAAAGCGGCGGCAGAACCTGCACCCTCACCTACCGGCCGCGTTGCGGCCGGCCGCCGTGTGCCCGTGGCACCTCGCTGACAG
Source organism: Deltaproteobacteria bacterium (assembly GCA_003135135.1). Taxonomy (GTDB): domain Bacteria; phylum Desulfobacterota; class Binatia; order Binatales; family Binataceae; genus Binatus. The sequence goes on along the minus strand of PLDK01000030.1, from coordinate 65,205 downwards.
AGAGAGCTTTGCGTAACTGCATATTGAATTCGGAGCAGCTCGGCTCCGCATGGCCTCAGTGAAGTCGGGGTGTTTTGCGCCGAGAAAGATTCGGGATTCTTCGCTTCGCTCAGAATGACACAAAAAAAAGAGCGCGCCAGCGCGTATCGCTGCAGCACCAACATCCGGTTACGCAAAGCTCTCTTACAGGGAGAGGAAACAGGGCGGGGCTTACCAGCGGATGACTTGCTCGTAAATCTTGGGCAACTGGCGCGGCAGCGAGGCGATGTCCTCTATCACCAGGTAGCGCGACGATTGGCACATCTGGCGCAAGTAGTCGTGGCCGGTTTTATCCACCGTGATGCAGAACGGCAGCACTCCTGCCAACTCGAGTTCCTTCAACGCGACCATCGTGTCCTGAATGCCGTAGGCGTTCGAGCGGCGATCGTGGCCGTAGTCGAAATCCTGCGGGAAGCCGTCGCTGAGCAGGATCATGTGCTTGGCGCGCGAGGAGACGTCCTTGAATTTCTCGCGCACGTGGCGAATCGCGGCGCCCATCCGGGTTGAGCGCTTGGGTTCGACGGCGCCGACGCGGGCTTTCACCTCGTCGGTGAGTTCCTGATCGAATTCCTTGATCACGTAGAACTCGACGTTGTCGCGGCCGTGTCCCGAGAAACCCATGATCGCGTACGAGTCGCCGATTTCCTCGAGCGCTTGCGCCATAATGACCAGCGCTTCCTTGTTCACGTCGATGATGCGGCGGGGACGATTGGCGGTTTGCGGGCGGCGCTGCCATGCCTTCATCCAGTCGTCGGTGTCGTCATCGTCGGTGGGCTTGCGCGGCTCGCGATGGACGGGCTCGTCGGTCGAAGCCGACATGTCGAGCAGGAAGAGGGTGGCGACGTCGCGCGCCTCTTTCTTGCGAGCCTTGTAGAAGCGGCCGTCGGGCGTCTCGCCCATCAGACGCGCGACGCGAGCCTCGATGGTGCGATCGATGTCGATTTCCTCGCCGTCCTCGAGTCCGCGGACCATCCGGTACGAGGCAGGGCGGATGCGCTGGAAGTTGCGCCGCACGCCGGGCAGCATCTCGGCGTAGCGAACGAGCGTGTTCTCGAAAAAATCGCCCTCGTCGCCGACCAGCGGAATTTCGCGCAGCCGGCACCAGTTGCGGCGGTACTCGTTGAGCACGTAGTCCCATTCGTCGTAGGCGTAGTAGGAATCCTGGCGGCCGTGGCCGATCATCAAGCGTCCCTGACCGGTGACGGAGCCGACCTCGCCGAGCTGCTCGCGCATCTGCTCGAGCTCGCTGAGCTGCTTGCCCGTCAGTTGGGTCAGGTACATGCCGTCGCCTTCGGCGCTGCCCTCGCCTTGCGACGGTTTGAGCTCGGCGCCCTGCTCGATGAGCTTGCGCAATTCCTCGGGCGAGAGCGCCCTGCCCTTGCCGCCCTTGGATTGCTTGCCCGAGACGTCCATCTTAACGTTCTGATCGGGCTCGCCGCCGCCGTCGCCATCCTCGCCCTCATCGCCTTCGCCGGCGGTCTGCGTTTCCGAGCCCTTCATTCCCTTGATCAGGTCGTTGCGCATCCTCTCGGCTTCTTCTTCGCTGAGCGGATCGCCCTCGCCGCGTTCGCGCGCCTCGCGAATCAGCTCCTGGAGCCAATTGTAGAGGGAGCTGACCTGGCGGACGCTGGTCATGACGTCGGCGCCGCGCTCACGAACGGGCGCGAAGTGCCGCGCCGCCATCCACACCAGCGGGGAGTCCGGCCCTTCGCCGGCAGGCTCGAGATCGAGCGCCGCGCGCACCAGCATCGTGCTCAAGGACTCGGGATGAAGCCTATCCAGGAGAGAGCGATTGAGGCCCGCGATGCGCGGTGCAAGTCCGCGATAACGACGCGCCAGTTCGGCGTCGATTCGCGCCGACTCCGCCAGCCGCATCAGAGCGCCGGCCAGGCCCGGGTCGTCGAACGACGCGACGAAGCTGTCGATGGCCTCGACGCCGGTCTCGCCGCGCTCTTCGAAGCCGGCGATGTCCGCGAGTTTGAGCTTGAAGGTGCCGAAGTCATGACGCGCCGCCAGATGGGCGGTGGTGGCGAAATAGTAGATGTAGGCGTCGCCGCGAGTGCCGAAGGGTTCCAGCCGCTCGGGCAGATAGATCATTTCGCCGGGCAGGAGCGGATAGTGAAAGGGCAGGATGGGGCCGCTGTTGGCAAGCGAGTCGATGCGGAACTCAAGCGGAAACAGCATCCGCATGAACTTCGTCAGGACGCCCTTGATTTCGAACAGGTCCTGCGCTTTTTCGGCAATTTCAGGCATCGTCGCAATACTAATCTAACCATTGTTACAAAGAGCGATACATCGATGCAATTTGGCTTGATCGCCGGCGCGGTGCGCAAGACGGCGGCGTCGACAGTGGTTCCTTGACTTGCTTGCGAGCGGCGGACTTAGATGATCGTAAGCTATGCTCATCACGATCTTTGGCAATCATCGCCGTCTCGTTCCGATGGCGGCGCTCGGTACCCTTCTATGCCTGGCCGCTTCGGCGCCGGCGCGCGCGGGAATCGCGGACGCGGTCAAGGCGCAGACTCTTCCCAACGGGCTCAGAGTGCTGGTGCTGGAAAATCACAAGGCTCCGCTGGCGATCCTCAGCGTCTTCTACCGCGTCGGCTCGCGCAACGAGAAGATGGGCAAGACGGGACTGTCGCATCTGTGCGAGCATCTGATGTTCAAGGGCACCAAGAAGCTGGGGCCCGAAGAGTTCTCGCAGATCATCCAGCAAAACGGCGGGATGGATAACGCGTTCACGGAAACGGACTTCACCGACTATTTCGAGAAGATCACCAAGGATCACCTGGACGTGCCGATCACGCTCGAAGCCGATCGGATGGCCAACTTCGAGCCCAAAGATTTTGACAAAGAGAAACACGTCGTGCTCGAAGAGCGGCGGCTGCGCACCGATGACAATCCCGAGGACGCGCTCGACGAGATGGTCCGCGCACAAGCGTACCTGGCGCATCCATACCACTGGCCGGTGATCGGATGGTTCCACGACGTTGACGGGCTGACGCTGGCGGACGCGATGGCGTATCAGAAAACTTATTACTCGCCGCAAAACGCGCTGATCGTGGCCGTCGGCGACTTCAACGCCGACCAGGTGCTCAAGCAAATCAGCGAGGCGTTCGCGGGAATCAAGAACGGTCCCAAGCCGCCGCCGGTGACGGAACTCGAGCCGCCGCAACAGGGAACCCGGCGCGTCGAACTGCAGCACGCGGCCAATCTTCCGGCCTTCGAAGAGGCCTATCACGTGCCGAATATTTCCAGCCCCGACAGTTACGCGCTCGAAGTGGCTTCTGAAATTCTGAGCGACGGCCAGAGCTCGCGGCTCTACAAGAAGCTGGTCGTCGAAAAGCAGATGGTGATCGATATCGGCGCCGGCTATGAGATGACCTCGTTCGATCCGGGATTGTTCATCGTGTCGGCGCAGATGCGTCCCGGCATGAAGGCGGCGGACACCCAGGCCGAAGTCGAAAAGGAGCTCGCCGCGCTGCGCGATACTCCCGTCGGCGCAGAAGAATTGCAGAAAGCCAAGAATCTCGAGCAGGCCCAATACGTATTCGGGCAGGACTCGATCATGCGCGAGGCCGAATTGCTCGGAACGTACGAACTGCTCGGCGACTACCATCTCGTCGACAAGTACCTGGACGGAATCGACAAGGTGACCGCGGCTGACGTGCAGCGGGTCTCGAAAACTTATCTGGTCGCGGCCAACATGACCGAAGGCGTGCTGGTGCCGACCGGCGTGCTGCCGCATGGAGGCGGCGGACTCAGCGGCGGAGAGTTGCGCCATGCTCCCGACCCGGGCGAAGTTGCGGAGGTGATCCGATGAGCGGCGCGGCGGATCGGATGAAAATGTTTGCTTTCGCTTTCGTTGGCGCCGCGGCAATCGCGGCGTTCGTCTTCGCGGCCTCGCCGGCGCATGCACTCGAGATCAAGCAGATGACGCTCAGCAACGGCGCGGTGCTGGTCGTCTCGGAAGAGCATCGACTGCCGATGGTGACGATGATGATCGCGTTTGACGCGGGCACGCGGCGCGATCCCAAGGGCAAGGAAGGGTTGGCCGAGCTGACGGCGCGATGCCTTTCGCAGGGCACCAAGGAACTCACCGCGCCGGAGTTCGATCAGAAAGTCGATTTCATGGGCAGTTCGGTCGCGGTGTCGGCCGGCCGCGATTATTCGACCGCCGGGATGACGACGCTGAAGAAGTACCAGGGCGATACGCTCAAGCTGCTGGGGGGAATCCTGACGGAGCCCGGACTTCGCGACGCCGATATCGAACGCAAACGCGCCGAGCAGGTCGCGGAAATCAAAGCGGCGGAAGAACAGCCGGGCTACGTCGCGGATGTGGAATTCACAAAAGACTTGTTCGGCGACTCGCCCTATGGGCATCCGGGCGAAGGCTCGCCGGAATCGACCGGCAAACTTAGCGTTGACGACGTGCGCGGCTTCTACCGCGACAATTACAAGCTTGGCAGCGCGATCATCGCGGTGGCCGGCGATGTGACCGCCGACGAAGTTAAAGTATCACTTGAAAAAGAGCTGGCCGGCCTTTCCGGTTCCGTCGCGCCGCAAGCGCAACCGCCGCCAATCACGGTCGCGCCGGGTCTGCATTTGAAGCTGATCGATCGAAGCGTCGTGCAAGCCAACATCATAATGGGCTCCGGCGGCGTTGAGCGTTCGAATCCCGATTTTTACCGGCTGAAAGTGATGAACTACATACTGGGCGGCGGCGGATTTTCCTCGCGCCTGGTGAAGGTCGTTCGCAGCCAGCACGGGCTCGCCTATTCGGTCGCCAGCAGCTTCGAGCCGGGCAAGTTCCAGGGCGCGTTCACCATCACCCTTCAAACCAAGAACCAGAGCTCGAACCAGGCGATCGACTTGATCCTGCAGCAGCTTCGCGAGATCCAGGAAAAACCGGTCAGCGACGCCGAACTGGATGGCGCGAAAAAGTATCTGATCGGCAGCTTCCCGCTGGGGCTGGAGCGGCAGAGCGCGATCGCGTCCTTCATGGTGCAGGTCGAGTTTTACGGCCTGGGGCTCGACTACGCGGAGCAGTATCCGAAGCTGATCGGATCGGTCACCAAGGACGAAGTACTGGCGGTTGCAAAAAAATATCTGCACCCCGATTCGATGATCGTCGTCGCGGCCGCGAACCAGAGCGAGGCGAAGATCAAAACCTCGCAGATGGAGAAGGCCGCCGACGCCGCCAGCGCGCAATAGGGCCGTCAGCGAGCAGGATCCGCACCCGCTGATCTTCACGATCGGACATTCGACGCATCCGATCGAGCGTTTGCTTGAATTGCTCGCCGAGCATCGCATCGCGATCGTCGCCGACGTGCGATCGTTCCCAAGCTCAAAACGATGGCCGCAATTCAACCAGGCAGAACTTTCCACGTCGCTCGAGCGCGCGGGAATCGAGTATCGATGGATCAAGCGGCTCGGCGGCAGACGTCATTCGAAGCGCGACGACTCGCCGCATACCGCATGGGAGCATCCTGCGTTCCGATCGTACGCGGACTATACGGAGAGCGCGGATTTCGAAGATGGCATGCGCGAACTGACGCAAGCCGCCGCGGGCGCGCGAACCGCGTACATGTGTTCCGAAGGATTATGGTGGCGATGCCATCGGCGAATCATCTCGGACAATCTTGTGATTCGCGATTGGACGGTCGAGCACATCATGCCGACCGGGAAATTGTCGGCGCACGCGCTCGCGCCATTCGCGCGCGTCGCGGACGGACGGATCATCTACGACGGTGCGGCCGCGACGGAATCATGAAAGCGCGGGCTATGCGGCGGCGCGATGGTTGAGCGCCTGGCGCAGAAATCCGGCGGTGTACGACGCCTTCACGCCGGCGACTTCTTCGGGCGTGCCTTTTGCGACTACATTGCCGCCGCGATCGCCGCCTTCGGGCCCGAGATCGATCAGGTAGTCGGCAGTCTTGATAACGTCGAGGTTGTGCTCGATCACGACGATGGTGTTGCCCGCGTCGGCGAGACGGCCGAGCACACCGAGCAGCTTTTTGATGTCGTCGAAATGCAGTCCGGTCGTCGGCTCATCGAGGATATAAAATGTGCGGCCGGTCGCGCGACGCGCGAGTTCCTTGGCCAGCTTGATGCGCTGCGCCTCGCCCCCCGACAGGGTGGTCGCGGACTGACCGAGATGAATGTAATCGAGGCCAACGTCGCGCAGCGTTTCAAGCTTCTGGCGAATCGGCGGAACTGAGCCGAGGAATTCGACCGCGTCGAGCACGGTCATGTTGAGAACCTCGGCAATATTCTTGCCCTTGTATTGAATTTCCAGGGTGTCGCGATTGTAGCGCTTGCCTGCGCAGACCTCGCAGGTAACGTAGACGTCCGGCAGAAAGTGCATCTCGATCCGAATGATGCCGTCGCCTTCGCACGCTTCGCATCGTCCGCCCTTGATGTTGAACGAAAATCGCCCCGGCCCGTAACCGCGCATGCGCGCCTCCGGCAATTGCGCAAACAGCTCGCGGATATGGGTGAACAGGCCGGTGTAGGTCGCGGGATTCGAGCGCGGCGTGCGCCCAATCGGACTTTGATCGACGTGAATAACCTTGTCGAGATGCTCGACGCCGTCGAGCGTCTTGTACGCGCCGGCACGTTCGCGGCTGTGATTCAGTTTCTGCGAGAGCGCGCGATAGATGGTGTCGAGCACGAGCGTCGATTTGCCGGAACCCGAAACGCCGGTGACGCAGGTGAAGACGCCGAGCGGAATCGCGACAGTGAGATCGCGCAGATTGTTCTCATGCGCGCCTTTAATGGTCAGCCATCGGTTCGAGAGCTTGCGGCGCCGGGACGGCACGGGAATCTCGACTTGTCCCGAAAGATACTTGCCGGTGAGCGAGTTTTCATCGCGCATCACTTCCTCGGGAGTGCCTTGCGCGACGACGTAGCCGCCGTGAATTCCGGCGCCCGGTCCCATGTCGATCAGATGATCGGCCTCGAGCATCGTCTCGCGATCGTGCTCGACCACCAGCACGGTGTTGCCGAGTTCCTTGAGGCGTTTGAGCGTCGCCAGCAGGCGCTGATTGTCACGCTGATGAAGTCCGATCGACGGCTCGTCGAGGATGTAAAGCACGCCGACGAGGCTCGATCCGATTTGAGTGGCGAGACGGATGCGTTGGCCCTCGCCGCCGGAGAGACTTCCCGAGGGGCGATCGAGCGTCAGGTACTCGAGTCCGACGCCGGCGAGAAAATTCAGCCGCTCGCGAATTTCCTTCAAAATGAGTTTCGCGATTTCAGCTTCCTGCGCGCTCAGCTTGGGCGCGGCGAAGAACGCGAGCGCCTGCTTGATCGACATCGCAGTCACTTCCGAAATCGACTTGCCGTTGAAGCGGACGTACAGGCTTTCCTTCTTGAGCCGCGCGCCGTTGCAGGTCGGACACGGCCGCATGTTCATGTACGCCTCGAGGAACTCGCGCACGCCTTCGGACTCGGTTTCCTTGTAGCGCCGATCCAGCCACTGCAGCACACCCTCGAACGTTTTCGAGTACTCGGCGCGATGATGCCCGCGCTGGTAGGCGAACTCGATCTCCTCGCTCCCCGAGCCCTGCATGATCGCCTTGCGCACCTTGGCCGGAATTTCCTTCCACGGCTGATCGAGGCTGAACTTGTAATGCCTGGCGAGCGCGTCGAGCACCGGCTGCAGATAGTTCATCGTCGCCCACGGAGCGATCGCGCCATCGGAGATGCTCAAGTCCTCGTTTTGCACGACCAGTTCGGGATCGAAATACATGATCGATCCGATCCCCGAGCATTCCACGCAGGCGCCGTGGGGGCTGTTGAACGAGAACATCCGGGGCTCGATTTCCGGATACGAGATTCCGCAATCGACGCACGCGAAGCGCTGGCTGAAATAGATCTCGCTCTCGTTGTTGGGCCCGTCCAGGCGCTCGACCTTGAGCAGGTCCTGCCCGTACTTGAAGGCAACTTCAAGCGAGTCCGACAGGCGCTTCTCGATTCCCTTGCGGATCGCGAGCCGATCGACCATCACTTCGATGGTGTGGCGCTGGTTCTTGTTCAGCGCCGGCTCCTCGCCGAGTTCGTAGAGCTTGCCGTCGATCTTCACGCGCACGAAACCCGCGCGCTTCATCTCGGACAATTCCTTGCGATACTCGCCCTTGCGATCGCGGACAATCGGCGCGAGGACGTGAATCCTCGCCCCGTCGGGCCATCCCATGATTCGGTCAACGATCTGCTGCACGCTCTGCTGGGTGATTTCGCGGCGGCAGTTGTAGCAGAACGCGTGTCCCACCCGCGCGAAGAGCAGGCGCAGGTAGTCGTAGATTTCGGTGATAGTGGCCACCGTCGAGCGCGGATTGCGCGAGGTGGTCTTCTGCTCGATCGAGATTGCGGGCGACAATCCCTCGATCGAATCGACGTCGGGCTTTTCCATCTGTTCGAGGAACTGGCGCGCGTAGGCCGACAGCGATTCGACGTAGCGCCGCTGACCCTCGGCGTAAATCGTGTCGAAGGCAAGCGACGATTTTCCCGAGCCCGAGAGTCCGGTGATCACTACCAGCCGATCGCGCGGAATCTCGAGATCGATGTTCTTGAGATTGTGCTCGCGCGCGCCCTTGATGACGATTCGATCGGCCATCGTTGCTTACGCCGACGCCCGCCGCCCGGCCTTTCCGCGCCCCGCCGCGGCCCGCCACGCATATTCGATCGCGGCAATCATGCTCGACGGATTTGCAATTCCCTTCCCTGCTATGTCGAACGCCGTTCCGTGGTCGGGCGAGGTGCGGACGAACGGCAATCCGAGCGTGACGTTGACCGCACGATCAAACTCCAGCGTCTTGACCGCAATCAAGCCCTGGTCGTGGTACATCGCAACCGCGGCGTCGAAGTTAAACGAACCCGCCGTGCGGATGAACGCGGTGTCGGGTGCGAGCGGGCCGTACGCGTCGATGCCGTCGCGCTGCGCGCGTCGAATCGCCGGGGCGATCACGCGGATTTCCTCATCACCGAACATCCCGCCCTCACCCGCGTGAGGATTCAATCCGAGCACCGCGATTCGCGGCCGTGCAACGCCGAGCGCGCCGCGCAAGTGCGCGCAGAGCAGGCCAATCGTGTCCAGGACATTGCGCTGCGTCAGTGCGGACGCCACTTTCGCAAATCCCATATGCGCGGTTACCAGCACCACCGTCAGCTCGCCGGCCACGAACATCATGCGCCACAGCCGGGTTCGCGCCAGATGCGCAAGCAGTTCCGAATGGCCGGGAAAATGATGCCCCGCGCGGTTCATCCAATCCTTGCTGATCGGCGCGGTGACCAACGCGCCGGCGTCGCCACTCATCGCCATCCGCGCGCCGGTTACGATGTAGTCATACGCGGCGCCGCCGCCCTCGACCGTGGGATGCCCCGGGCGAATTGCGCGCGCCGGCAAACTCGATATGGAAAATACGCCGAGTCCTTTGGCCAGACGAATCGGCGGCTGACCAGGATGCCATTGGGATGGAGCCGGCACGTCGCTCAGGCGGGCGGCGGCCGCGCGCATCGCGGACAAATCGCCAACTACCGCAATCGACGGCGCACCACGGCGGCTGGCGAGCGCCGCTGCCGCCTTGAGGATCACCTCGGGCCCGACGCCCGCCGGATCGCCCATGCTGATCGCCAACAGCGGCGGCGTCTTTCGTCTGAGCGCCGTCATCATCTAATACATGGTCTCGACGTAATGCTGCTTGACGAGATCGGAGTCAACCCACTTCTGGAGCTGCGCGCCGGATTGCTGATCGACCAGCTGAGCGCGAATCAACGTTTTGACGTCGTTCAGCGGCTGCACGCCCGGCACTTCGTGTTCCTCGAGCTTGACGATATGAATGCCGTGACTGGTGCGAATCGGCGCCGAAATTTCGCCGGGCTTGAGCGACTTTACCGCGACCAGAATCTGGTCCATGACGTCGGACGGCGCGAACCATCCCAGTTCGCCGCCGTTGGACTTTGATTCGTCGTCCGAATACACGCGCGCAAGATCGCCGAAGTCGTCGCCCTTGGCAGCGCGCGCGCGAATCATGTCGGCTTTCTTTTGCGCGGCGGAAACTTGCGCGGCGGTCGGGTTGGGCGGCAGCGCGATCAGAATCTGCGCGAGCTTAAGCCGCTCCTTGGTAATCGTGAAGTCTCCCTTGTGGGCATCGTAGTAGGCCTTGATGTCGGCGTCGGGCACGTCGATTTTCGCGCGGACTTCCTGCTCGATCATCATTGCTTTTTCGATATCGAGGCGCGCCCGCTTGCGCAAATCGTCATAGCTTATCCCGCTCGCCTGCAGTTGCGCGCGGAATTCCACATCGCTCATGTGTTTGTCCTGCCGCAACTGCTGGATGTACTTGTCGATCTGAGCGTCATCGACCCTGTCATCGTACTTTTTCACTTCTTGTTCGAGCAATTTCTCCCCGATCAACTCCTTCACCACGACCTTGGCGGCGTCCGAAGAAGCGAAATCGTCGGTCTCGATCGGCTGGCCGCGCTGCGCCGCAAAATCTTTGACCTCCCGCATCGTGATCGGATCGCCATCAACGCTGGCGACAACCCGATCCAACGCCGGCGTGCTCGGTTCCGGCGGCTCATCCGAGGCAACCGGCGCTGGCGGAGGTGGCGGCGTTTCGTCGGTTTGCGTCCCGACGACCGGGGTTGGCGCCGCTTTCGCCGCCCGGGACGGGTTGCCGGTCCCCGGTAACGCCGGCCCCGATGACGCCGTCACTGTGGAAGAAGCAGCCGGCTGTTTGAACATATCGAAAGCGCCGGGTTTGAGGAGATCCATCGAGCAACCCGAAACCGCGCCCGCCAGGACAATTCCCAGCGACGCCACCAACGCCATCGCCGCGTCGGCACCGCCGCGGGTGCATCGCGCGGCGGCACGCGGGGACAATCTTCTATTCTGCATTAGTCTAGTTGAGGGCCGGCCCGACTTTCGCGGTCGTCCAGTTTTCCAACTTTTCACAGCCCGCCAAGGCCTGCAAGACGCCGTCGAGTTGCGCAAACAGCTGCTCGTATTCTCCGGGTTCGATTCGCGCGATCACCTGGTACGACGGCGTCAGCCGCATCGTACGCCGATTCTGCTCCGCGAGCTTCACCAGCCGTGCGGTTTCCACCGGCGCATCGGGATGAAATCTGACCTCGAGCTGCGAGCCCTTGAGAATCGCGCTCAGGATCATCAGCTGTTTCATCTGGCGCCGGACATTCATCGCCGCGATCAAATTTTCGATCAGCGTCGGCACCGGGCCGAACCGATCGCGCATCTCGTCGCGAATCTCGCCGAGCTCCTCCTCGCGCTGCGCACGCGCGAGCCGCCGATAGAGCACCAACCGCTCGTTCTCGTCGGAGACGTAAGCCTCGGGGATGTACGCGGGCACTGCGATTCGAAGCTCGGGCTCGAAGTCGGGGCGATTGGGCTGGCCGCGCAGTTCGGCAATCGCCTCTTCCATCATCTCGGTATAGAGCTCGAACCCGACCGCCGCGATCTGTCCGTGTTGCTCATGGCCGAGCAGGTTGCCGGCGCCGCGATGCTCGAGGTCAGCCATCGCGAGCTTGAAGCCGCCGCCGCTCTCGGACTCGACCAGTTCACGGAGCGCATCGATTCGCCGCTTGGCGTCGCGCGTGATGATGTGTTCGCCGGGAATCAGCAGGTATGCGTACGCTTTTTGGCGCGAACGGCCGACCCGGCCGCGCAACTGGTATAACTGCGCGAGACCGAAATGATCGGCGCGATTGATGATCATCGTATTCGCGTTGGGAATATCCAGGCCCGATTCGATGATAGCGCTGCAGACCAGCACGTTGACCCGCTTTTCGATAAAGTCGCGCATCACGTCCTCGAGCTGCCGCTCCTTCATCTGGCCGTGCGCGATTGCGGTCTTGGCCTCGGGCACCAGCGAGCGCAGATGACTGGCCATGTAGTCGATATTCTCGACGCGATTGTGAACGAAGAAAACCTGGCCGCCACGGTTCAACTCGCGCAGGATTGAATCGCGGATGGTGGCGTCGTCGAAATGCGCGACGAAGGTGCGAATCGCCTGGCGGTCCGGCGGCGGTGTCTGAATCACGGAGAGATCGCGGATGCCGAGCATCGCCATGTGCAGCGTGCGCGGAATCGGCGTCGCGGTCATCGTCAACACCGGCACCAACTTCTTGAGCTTCTTGATTCGCTCCTTGTCCACCACGCCGAATCGGTGCTCCTCGTCGATCACCAGCAAGCCCAGGCGCGGGAACTGAACGTCGCTCGAGAGCAGCCGATGGGTCCCGATGATGATGTCGACTTTGCCGCGGCCGGCCTCGTCGATCACGGCCCGATTTTCCTTGTGACTGCGAAACCGCGAGACCATCTCGACCCGAACCGGATAATCCTTGAAGCGCTCGCGAAAGGTATTCCAGTGCTGCTCGGCGAGGATCGTCGTTGGCACCAGCACGGCGACTTGCCGGCCGTCCATCACGGCGATGAACGCGGCACGCAGCGCGACTTCAGTTTTGCCGAAGCCGGCGTCGCCGCAGATCAGCCGATCCATCGGCTTGGCGCGCGTCATGTCGCGGATGACGTCGTCGATCGCCGCCTGCTGGTCGGGCGTCTCCTCGAACTCGAAGCGCGCCGCGAACTCCTCGTAGTCCGCGCCCGGTGGCGGATACGCGTGCCCCTCCATCACTTCCCGCGCCGCGTACACATCGAGCAGCTCTGCCGCCATCGCGAGCACCGCCTGCCTGGTGCGCCGCTTTACCTTCTCCCACGAGCCGCTGCCCAGCTTGTCGAGCTTGGGTTCCGCGCCGTCGCCGCCGATGTATCGTTGAACGAGATTTATCCGCTCGACCGGCACGTACATGGTGTCGTTGCCCGAGTATTCGAGATTCAGAAAGTCGCCTTCGACGTCGGCGACCTTCATGTGCCGCAGGCCGCGGTACTTCGCGATGCCGTGATCGATATGCACGACGAAATCGTCGGGCTTCAGCTCTTCAAGATTGAGCAGCGCGCCCTTGGCGCTCGGGCGCCTGCGCCGATGCGCTCGCGGCTCGCCGAAAATTTCCTCTTCGCTGTAGATGTAAAGACCGTCGGCCTGCAAAACGACGCCGGCGGAAATCTCCCCTTCCATGATCGCGGGGCGGTAGTCCGGCCATTCCAGCAGTGCCGACAGACTTTTGCATTCGACGTTGACTTCGAGGTCCCACGCCTCCAGATGACGGCGCAGGCGCGCCACCTGATGGGGGCCGTCAACGATCATCAGCGAACGTCCCTGCCCGCGCTGGACTTCGCGCAGTTCCGTCGCCAGCGGCTCGAAGCTCGGCGGCGTCCGCAATCCGCTCAGTTGGTTCGATCCCAGCCGCAAACTGGCCTGCGATCTGACCTCAACCGGCACCGCCCATCCCTCACGCGGCGCGGCCATCGTCACCAGCGAGCCGACCTCGACGGCGGTGAAGTTTCCGAGCGCGCGTTCGAACGCGTCCGCCCCGATGAACAGCGAATCCGGCGCAGGATGAAATGCGGGCTTGCGCGCCGCCGCTGCCGTCTCGACGGATACGGTATCGGCGAAGCGATGCGCCTCGGCGAGAATGCGCCCCGGATCGACCAGCCACAGCAACGCGCCCGCCGGCATGTAATCGAACACGCTGTCGAGCGCGCGTCCGTACGCGTACGGCATCAGCAGTTCCGCGCCCGGAAACAGCAGCCCGTTCTCGAGCGCCTCGGCCAGTTCCGCGGCCTCCTTGCGCACCATGCCGATTTCCGCGGCCCGCAACGTGACCTGCTCGCGCAGCTTCGGGTCCTTCAAGGAAGTCGGCGGCACGTAGCGAGTGCGCGTTATCGTCGCCTCGAGCAGTTCGCCGCCCGAGCGCTGGGTGTCGGCGTCAAAATGCCTAATCGAGGTGATCAGGTCGTCTTCGAGCTCGATGCGAATCGGGTCGCGGTACAATGGCGAGAACGCATCGACGATCCCGCCGCGCACGCTGAAGTCTCCCGCCTCTTCGCTCTGCGGCACGCGCTGATAGCCGCACCCCACGAGCGCCTCGACCAGAGCCTCGAGATCCAGAGAATCGCCAATCGCCACTTTAACGATCGATTCGTTGAAGACCGTGCGCGGAATCGTGCGCGTCATCAGCGCTTCGGCCGACGTGACGACCAGCGGCGACTCATGCCGAAGCATCGCGAACAGCGCCGCCAGTTGCGACGCCTGCGCGTCGGTCGGTGGCGACAATTGCGCCATCGGTTTCACTTCCCATGAGCGGATCAGATGCACCCGGCGGGTGGCGGCATCCGCGTCCGGCGCCTCACCGAGAAAAAACGCAACCTCCCCCGCCAGCGCCTCGGCTTCCGACGGCGTTGACGTGACCGCGACGATTGGACGCCGCAGCCGGATTCCCATCTCGCGAATCATCAGCGCGCCGGCCGCGCCGCGCAGTCCCATCACGGGGAATCTACGTTCGGTATTTGCCGCGAGCCGCGCTTCGAGTTCGCCGGCCGCTTCTTTGAGGCTGCGTTGCAAGTCTTTTCGATCCAAATACGCAAAAATTCGCCTTGCGGCGATGCGCGCGAGGAGCGCACATGCCGCTGGCGTCACAAAAATGATAGCAGAAAATCGCGCGCGAACGCGCGTCGCCGTGGCGAAGTAACAATCTTGAAATGAAATCAGGATCTGGATTTTGCTTTGAACGCGCACCGACCCTTAACGCGGATGAGTTCTCAAGCAAAAACCCGGCCGCATCCTCCTGACTCGGGTGCAGGGGCTGGCCCCCTGCTAGTGCCCGTTGCCGCCCGTCGGCGCCGCATTCGCGATTGGCTCGCCCACCGCGCCGACTCGCACCGCGATTTTGATTGTCTTGTGCGAGTTACCTTCCGGCCTGATTATCGTCAGGTACATCGTGTCTCCCGGCTTGAGCCGCGCCATCGCGTTTTCCAGATCGCTCTGATCGCGCACGCGCCGATCGTCAACCGCGACAATCAGATCTCCCCCATGGCCCATCGCTCCCGAACTGCTCAGCGCCTTATTCGCCAGGATTGAGCCGCCGGGCAGTATTCCCGTCAGCGTGGATACCGCCGCGCCGACCGCGCTCATTCCGGAGCGCGCCTGCAGACCTGCTTGCGCGGCCGGACTGTTGGGATCGACGGTCAGCACCTCGAGCCCATGCTCCTCCATTCCGAGGTAGCACTCCGTCGTGTATTGCACGGTGATGCCGAGGTAGGGCCGCGAATGCGGCCGGTTGCTATCGCCGGTGCCGTTCTCTGTTTTCGGGCGGAAGTTGGGTTCGATCGACGCGTTGTTCTCGCCCGGATTAAAATTCCGGCCACCGGGGATTTCCTGAACGCCGGGTTTCGGCGCCGCCAAGCCGGGCTGCGGAGCTATCTCGAGCGTCGCGTCGCTGCCGCCCTGCCCCACAGTTCCAGGATTGGCGGAATTCCCGCCGCTCTGGGAGCCCGTTTGCGAGTCCTGCGCCTGCGCGACCGCAAGATGACACAGCGCGAACAGCGCGGCCGTCACCACGCCCAGCGTGAGCATCTTTTGCAGCTTCATTTCAATGCGCTCGGCGATCGATCCAGTGATGCAGGAACTCTGCAAATATAAGCCCGCCACGCGATCTGCTCAACCTGCACGATTTCTCCTTGAAGGGCGCGCGAACCCATGCGAGAGTTTTGCTGGCGTTCATGAAAATAATATCCACGGTTGCGCTGCAACCCGCGCATCGCGCCGCAATTACCAGCGCGGTGCCGGGAGCCGAATTGGCCGATCGCCAGTGCCGAACCATCGAGGAAGCCGGTGACTTCGTCAGTGGCGGATGCGACGTGCTGCTCGCCTTTCGCGTGCCTAATGACATCGCGAATCGGGCGCCCGGCCTCAAATGGATTCAACTGCTCAGCGCGGGCGCGGACCACGCGCTAGGCGGACCGCTCAAGGGGATCGCGATTCCGGTCACCACCGCGAGCGGAATTCATGCGACCCCGATCGGGGAATACACGATAGCCTCGATGCTCGCGTATACGCATCGGATTCATCTCGCGATTCGGGCGCAGATTCGCCGCGAGTGGATGCGCTCGGGCGCTTTCATGGCGAGCGTGGACGAAATCCGTGGGCGGACTCTTGGCATCATCGGCTACGGATCGATTGGCAGGGAAACCGCGCGGCTCGCGGCCGCATTTGGGATGACCGTGCTTGCGCTCAAGCGCAACCCGGCCGAGCGCGCCGATCCCGGATGGTGTCCCGCCGAGCTCGGCGATCCCGAAGGCAAGCTTCCCGCACGCTTCTTCGGTCCCGGCGAACGCGAAGCGATCCTCCGCGACAGCGATTACGTGTCCGTCACTCTCCCGCTCACCGACCACACGCGCAAGTTCATCGGCGAGCGGGAATTCGCCGCGATGAAGCCCGGCGCGTACCTGGTAAATATCGGGCGCGGCGAAGTGATCGACGAGCGCGCGATGGCCACGGCGTTGACTGCGGGAAAGATTGGCGGCGCCGGCCTCGACGTGTTCGAGCATGAACCGCTCGAAGCCCAAAGCCCGCTTTGGGATCTGGAAAATGTCATCCTGACGCCGCACATTTCCGGCGCCAATCGCGGTTACATGGACAAGGCATGCCAACTGTTCGCGGAGAATCTGAAAAGGTTCGCCGCGAATCGCCCGCTGCTGAACCTGGTCGATCCCAACCTCGGCTATTAGGGGATTGTTCCCCTTCTGGGATTGCCTCGCGGCTTATTTCACGGCAGAGGAGGCCGAGCACACCGAGGTAGGTGAGGGTCTGGTGATCGGCACCCTGCTACCGAGCCTTCAACCCCGCCAGGAATCGTTCCTTCAATCCATCGAACGGCCCGTTCGACATGAACAACGCCACGTCGTCCGCGCGCGCGTCGGAGAGCATCCGCTCGAGGATCTGATCGTTCGACGCGCATGCAATCGCATGAGGTCCACGCGCACTGATCGCACTGGCGAGCGCGCCTGTTTCCAACCGCTCGCCCGGCGCGATCGGATCGTTTTCCTTGAAATAGACCGGACCCAGATAGACGCGCGACGCTCGATCGAATGCGGCCGCGAACGCCTGTTGAAAAACGTTGCGCCGCGCCGTATTCGAGCGCGGCTCGAACGCCGCAAGTATCCGCCGGCCCGGGAACCGTTCGGCAATCGCCTCGAGCGTGACGCCGATCGCGGTCGGATGATGCGCAAAGTCATCGACCACCGTCACTCCCGCCGCCTCTCCGATCACCTGCTGCCGGCGCACCACGCCCTTGAAGCTGCGCAACCCGCCGGCAATCTCGTCGCCGGAGACTCCATACGCGCTCAGCAGCACGTAAACGCCCAGCGCGTTGGCGACGTTCATTCGGCCGCCGATCGGAAGATGGATTGAATCCTGGATTCGGCCGCCGCCGCGCGTCACCGAAAATCTCGCGCCGTCGGCGCCCACCGTAATGTCCGTCGCGCGGTATTCCCCCTCGCGCAGCCCGTATGTGAACCGCCGCGCGCGCGCCGCCGCACTGACCTCGAGCGCGTGCGGAAAGTCGGCGCATACCGCGAGCACCCGCGACGAATCCATCTGCTCGACGAGCGCGCGGAAACTCGATTTCACATGCTCGAGATCGCGATAGATATCGGCGTGATCGAATTCGACCGCCGTAATAATCGCACCACTGGCCCGGTAATGCAGAAACTTCGGTCCTTTGTCGAAAAACGCAGTGTCGTACTCGTCGCCTTCGATCACGAAATCGGCGCCCCGGCCAAGCCGGTAGTTCGATCCGAAATCGCTCGCCACTCCGCCCACCAGCATCGAGGGATCGCGCCCCGCCGCTTCCAGCACGTGCGCCATCATCGCGGTCGAGGTGGTCTTGCCATGCGTTCCCGCGACCATCAGCACGCGCCGGCCCTTCAGGAAAAAATGCCACAGCGCTTCAGGCATCGAGAGATACGGGATCGCGCAGTCGAGCAGCGCCACGGCTTCGGGATTGCTCGCCACGATCGCATTGCCCACCACCACCAGGTCCGGCGCGGGCGACAGGTTCGCGGGCGAAAATCCCGTCATCAATCCGACCCGCGAATTTTTCAGCAGCGACGCCGTCGGCTCATAGAGCTGCTTGTCGGAGCCTGTGACCGACAAGCCGCGCTCCACCAGCATCCCGGCCAGCGCGGCCATCGCGGTGCCCCCGACTCCGATCAGATGCACTCGCCGGGCCGGCACTGGAATGCGCGCGAGCCGCGCCGCGCTGCCGGATTCAGCCGCCATCAAGCGCATCCATGATCAAATCGTGAATCTTGGGACGGAACTCGCGAATCTTCTGATTGTCGCGGCGCGGATGAACGCGGTTGGTCAGCATCGAGATCGCAACTTCGCTTTCCGGCTCGATCCAGATCGAAGTGCCGGTGAAGCCAAGATGGCCCACTGCCGCCGGCGAGAAGCGATGGCCCGAGCTGGAATGCTCCGCCGACGGCGTGTCCCATCCGAGCGCCCATGTCGAGCCGGGCACGGTCGTGTCGCGCGTCCAGAACTCGCGGATTATTTTTTGCGGCACGAAATCCGAGCGTCCGGCGTAACACGCGATCAGCTCGCGCGCGAGGCGATCGACCTCGCGCACCGGCGCGAACAGTCCGGCATGACCCGCCACTCCACCCATCGAAAACGCGTTTTCGTCGTCAACTTCGCCGACCAGCAGCCGCTTGCGCGAAGGACAGATTTCGGTCGGCGCGAACATGCCGGGGACCGGCTCCAGCCGCCGCGAGCGGACCAGTGAGATGTCTATATAATCAGTGGCGCGCAGACCCAACGGGCGGAAGATTTTCTCGCGGCAGAATCGGTTGAGCGCGGCGCCGGCGACCTTTTCGATCGTCTCACCCAGCAGGATGAATCCGAGATCCGAGTAGATAGTTTTGCTCGCGGGCGCGGCCTCGGGTTTTTCGCGATGAATCTCCTCGTAAGCGAACTCCTTGGCGCCGTGGCTCGCCATGAAGTTGACCCGCCCGCTTTTTTCGATCTCCGCGATCCGCTGGTAGAACGGCCGCCACGCCGCCAGGCCCGAGCAATGCGCCAGCAGATGCCGAAACGTGACGGTGGTCTTGCCGTGCACGCCAAAGTTCGGAAAAAAACGCGTCACTCGATCGTCGAGGCGAAACTTGCCGTCGCGCGCCAGCATCATCACCGCGACCGTCGTCGCCAGCGCCTTGGTGAGTGACGACAGGTCATAGACGGTCTCGATTTTGGCCGGCGAGCGGCTCGGCTCGATCGATCTGAATCCGAATGCGCCCTCGAACGCGATCTCCGCGCCGCGCCGCACGACGACCGTCGCACCGGGAATCACCCGCTCCTCGACCGCGTCGTTGAACCCCTGCTCGACCTCACTCCATCCCAACGCTTAATCCTCCGGAAAACCTGGCCCGTTACCGCGTCACGGCCGGCTCGGTGAAGATGATGCGGCGCGCGGCCGAATCGATTCGAGCCGCCACGCCGAACGGAATCGTAAAATTCTCGGTGCCATGCCCGGCCTCGACGCCATACAGCACCGGGCATCCCAGCCCTGCGGTCTGCTCGCCGGCGAAGCGCGCAATCAGCCGCGTCTCCTGCTCGTTTCCGTCGATCGCGCGAATCGCGCCGAAAACAATCCCCGCCACTCGGCCGAGCGCGCCGGTTTGGCGCAACTGCACGAGCATCCGGTCGATTCGATAGGCTTTCTCACCCGTGTCTTCGAGGAACAGGATTCGGCCGTCGAAGCGCGGCTCATACGGTGTGCCTATCGTCGCGACCAGCACCGACAGGCAGCCGCCGATAACCTCGCCATGTGCGCATCCGGGATGCATCGCCTCGCGCGCCTCGAGCTCGAAGCCGTCGAGCTTGCCGCTGAGCAGGTCTTGCATGTGCTCGAACCCGCGCGGGCTCAAGCCTCGCGCAAAATCCATCGCGACCATCGGCCCGTGAAACGATACCATGCCGGCGAAATCGACCAGCGCGTTTAAGATAAAGGTTGCGTCCGAGAAGCCGACGAAGATTTTGGGCGTGCGGGCCATCGCCTTGAAGTCGAGCAGCGGCAGTAGCCGCCCGCATCCGTAACCGCCGCGCGCCGAAAAGATCGCCTTGACCTCGGGATCGGCAAAGTATTCTTGAAGCTCGCTCGCCCGCTCGCGATCGTCGCCGGCCAATATCCCCGAGCGCGCCAGCACGCGCTGCGAAACTTTGACCCGAAAGCCCATCGAGGCGAGCACGTTGACGCCGCGCTCGAGATGCTCCCGTTCGATCGCCGCGGCGGGCGCGACGACCGCAACTGTATCGCCCGGTTTGAGCGCGTTGGGTTTGATCGGTTTGCGGTTCACGCTATCTCGCCCCGAATCCTACCAGAAGGCGCCCGCGAACACCCATCAGTTTCGCCAATTGCGCCACTTCCCGCGGCGCTCGAGCAGCTCAGGAAGCCGACCGCACTGAATTGCGAGCGCCAGGATCAGTCGAACTTGAGAATGATTTTCCCGAAGTGCTCGCTCGCTTGCATCATGCGATGCGCCGTCGGGGCGTCCGCGGCCGGGATCGCCTTGTAAATTGGCGGACGCAACCGCCCCGCATCGAGAGCCGCGCCGAATTTCCCGAGGAACGCCGCGACGATCTGCGCTTTCTCGGCGGCTGGGCGTGTGCGCAGAGTCGAGCCGAAAATTTTCAGATGACGGCGCAAAACGGCGGCCAGATCGATCTCGGCGCGCGTCCCGTTCATCAAGCCGATCAGGACCAGCCGCCCGCCCTTGGCAAGCGACTCGATATTCCCGGGCAGGTAGGCGCCGCCGATGCTGTCTAAGATCACGTCCACGCCGCGCCCGTCTGTCGCGGCTTTCACAGCCGACGCGAAAGGCCCGCGCTTGTAGTTGATCGCGACGTCGGCGCCCAGCTTGAGGCATTGCGCGCATTTCTCATCCGCGCCCGCAGTCACGATCACGCGCACGCCCGCTTCCTTGAGCAATAGAATCGATGCGGTGCCGACGCCGCTGCCGCCACCGTGAATCAAAGCGGTCTCGCCGCGCTTGATCCCGGCGAGCATAAAAAAGTTCAGGAACGCGGTCAGAAAGACCTCGGGGATCCCGGCAGCTTCCTCGAAACTCAGCGCCGCGGGAATCTTCATCGCGGATCCGTAATGCACCGCGGCTTTCTCCGCATAACCGCCGCCCGGCAGCAATGCCATCGCGCGATCGCCGGTTTTCCATCCGATCGCGGCAGCGCCGACGGCGGCAACCTCGCCGGCGCATTCCAGGCCGAGGATTTCCGACGCGCCCGCCGGAGGCGGATAGAATCCCTGGCGCTGAAGAATGTCCGCGCGATTCACCCCGGCGGCGCGGACGCGAATCAGTATTTCGTCGGGCTTGATCGCAGGCTCGGCAACGTCGCCGATTTTGAGCGCATTTTCATCGCCGGGTTTTTCAACGATTACTGCCTTCATCATCGATAAATCACTTGTACCGAAATCTGCTTCGTGCCGGCGCCGTCATAGTGAAATTTCGTCTCGTCGAATGACGGCGCTTTGAACTGGGCCTTGGCGTTGTTTGAGAATCCGTAGCCCTCGAGCGGGTAGCCGAAGAAATTCGAATCGAACTTGCCGTTGCCGTTCTCATCGTGAAAAAGGGTGACGGCGTAGTCGCCGGCCGGGACTCCGCCGAAGTCGCACTCGCCGCGCTTGCCCTGAATCTTTGCCCAGATGTGACGTAGTATATGAGAGTCGTCGCGCGGAAATCCCTCGGGCCCCGGCCACAGCGAGCATCCCAGTTGCCCCTTGTCGTTTCGAAAGCCGGTCACTTCGACCTTGATGCCGTCCGCTTTCGCCGCGTCTTGCGCACGCGCCGGGGCGGGCAACGCGGCCGCTACGAGCAGCAGTGCGAAGGCGACCAGCTGGATTCTCGTTCTCATCAAGCTGTCTCTCTCCAAAAACGAAGAGGGTCCACGAGGACCCTCTCGCGCGTTCGATTCCCACGAATTACGAAACGCCGCGTCTAGTGCACGATCGGAGCGCCGCTCGATTGCGACGCGACATCCAGCCTCGATATAGCGCCTGTGCCGGGGAATCGGCAAATCCCGTCTGCACGATCATCCGAGCAGCTGCGCGACGGTCTTCTCGAACTCGCCCGGCTTGCCGCCCGCGTCGATCTCCACCGGATGCAGATCGACGCCGGCTTCCTCCTGCGCCTTGAGCCGCTCGATCGCCCCTTCGACTCCGCCGATATAACCCAACTCGCCCAGCAGCTTGGGCGATAGCGCCGCGGTGGCCGCCTTTGAGCCGCCCGCATCCCACGCCTGTTTGACCTTCTGCACGTCGTCGCCGAAGCCAAAGCGCGTGAGCTGCTCGGAATAGAAGGTGCCCATGCGCGCGGCGTAGAACGCAACGTTGGCGGCATGTCCTGCAACCGCGCGATCGACGTTCGCCGTCACCGTCACATGTCCGGGCGCTTTGACGGCTACCGCGCGCGGCTCGCGGCCGGCGGCCGTCGCAATCGCGCGGAAATCCGCGATCGCTTTCTTCAGCGAGTTAATCGGGATCATCACCGGCAGCCATCCGTCGGCTTTCTTCGCCGTGAACTCGACGCTCTTTTTGTTGAGCGAGGCGATCCAGATCGGAATATGCTTGCGCGGGGTCTCGAAGCGCATCGTGAAACCGCGCTGCAGCTTGAACAGCTTGCCTTCGTAGTTGAGCGGCGTCTGCGCCATTATCATGTTGATAATTTCCACGTACTCCTTCATTCGGGTCAGCGGCGGATTGAACGGAATACCGTGGAAATGTTCGATCACCTGCGGACCGCTGGTGCCCAGCCCGATGATCATGCGGCCGTTGCTCAACTCGTCAAGCGTGCCGAAATGCTGCGCGAGCGCGGCCGGCGTGCGCGAGTAGATATTCACGATCGAAGTCGCAAGCTGGACCTTGCTGGTGTGCTCCGCGAGCAGCGTGAGCAGCGTGAAGGCGTCGCGGCCCCACGCTTCGGCCACCCAGATCGAATGGATTCCCGCGGCGTCCGCGATTTTTGCCCGTTCGATCGTCTCCTTGAAGTCGAGCTTGCCTTGCCAATTGATTCCGATTGATAGCTTGCGCGCCATTAAATTTCCTCTTGACTACAACTACACGAGATCGCAAATCCTTTTGTACCATCGCAACGCGGAAACAGGATCGGGCGCCGCGGTATCTTCCGCCGAGCACCGACGGACGCCGCTCTACGCTACTTGAGGCCGCAGTAAACCGCGAAGATCAGATTCTTATACGCGCAATCGATATCCCGGAACCCCGCCTCGCGCAGCCATTCGAGCTGATCTTCGAGCGTCGCAGCGCGATCGAACTTCATTCGGTCGAGCGCCGCCCCCAGGTCGCGATCATCCATCCCCAATTCGCGCACCCGCGTGATCCATCGCTCGTGGTGAAACCGGTCCCGCTCCGGAGTCGCGCCGCGAAACTGCTCGGCGTTGACGAATACACCGCCGTCGTTGAGCGCGCCGTGGATTCGATTGAACAACGAGCGCTTTTCGTCGTCGCCCAGGTGATGAATCGAGAGCGCCGAAACCACCGCGTCGTATTTTTCCTGGATCGGGTCAACCCCGTAGTCGGAGACCTCGAAGCGGAAGCGCTCGCCGCCCAATTCGAAGCGCGCTCGCGCCCGCTCGAGCATCTCGCTCGAGATGTCAACCATCGTGATTCGCGCCTGCGGGAAACTGTACGCGATGAACGCCGACAACAGGCCCGTGCCGGCGCCGAGATCGAGAACCTTGAGCTGGCTATCGTGCGGAAACCGTATCAAATCGATCGCCGCGCGATAGAAGTCGTCGAATCCCGGCACCAGCCGGCGCCGCGTGCGGTCGTAGTCCTCCGCCGCAAGATCAAACGCGTGCTGTACTGATTTCGCCATCTGAAGATTGTGCGGACGCGACGGTCGCGAATCAACCGCGCCCTCGAGACCGATGGCGATCCATCCGTACCGCTATTTACTGAGTTTCGTTAGTCCTTTCTTTCTGCGCTCGGCCCACCGCTTCTTCATAAGCTCCGACAGCCGCTTTCTGCCCTCTTTGGTGATACCGCCGTGTCTCTTTGTTTTCGTGGCGCCCGGCTTAGCAACCGCGGGCCGGCCTCTTCGGCCGGTAGCCGCCGATCCCGCTCCTACCAAAGCCGTGATCGCACTGATAAGCCGGTCCCTTTCCTTCTTCAAGTCTGCAACGATTCTATCGATCTCCAAGTAAGTGCTCCTTTGGGTCCCCTAGGTCCCCGATGTTTTGTTTAGCTCCCAATCCTAAACATATCCAACCACTATAATTGCTGGAGTTACCTTAAATTGCAATTTCTCCCAGCTAGGTTGTCCAATGCCCCGGATAGGCCGCAGGACCTGTCAGCCTGCGACGGCGCCCGGGTTTTGAATCCTCTTGACCGCCTGTTTGCCTTAAATGGGAATCCCGGCTAAGCAGATGTGGCCGAAGAGGAGTGGGCGAAATCTTGGGGGGAATCCGGCTTGGACGGTTCATCGCGATAATCGCATCCGCATGCGTTGTCGTCGCATTTTTCTGCAAGCTCGCTGCCGCGCAGGACGGCGCGTTGAGCGGCAGCGAGGCAGCGGTGGTGAAGGCTCGCGTTGAGAAGATTCGCGGGCTCAAGTTCACCGCCAATGTGCCCGTGTCCTATCTCAGCGTCGCCGAGACCGAATCCAGGTTCAGAACCGAGTTCGCGCGGGAGACGAGCCAGGCTGAAATCGACGCCGGCGTCGGAGAGGGCAAGCTGATCGGTCTCTATCCGCCCGATATGAAAATTGAGCGCAAAGACCTCGCCGATATGGCCCTCGAGCTAGCCGGCTTCTATGACCCCCGCCAGAAGGACATCGTCGTCATCGATCGGCCTATCGCGGTTGCGCTGCCGGAGCGATATCGAAATACCGTGACGAAGCTCAAGAAGCTTGAAACCGCGGGCACCCTGGGACACGAGCTGACCCATGCTCTTCAGGACCAGCATTTCGACATCGAAGCCGCGCAAAAAAAGTACAAGGGCGATACCGACCACGAACTCGCCTACAAGGCAATCGTCGAGGGCGATGCTACCCTGTCGGGATTTTCAGTGGTGACCGGGCGCGTCGATGACCAGACGATCGACTACTTCGACACCCATCTGCAGGACATCGTTCCTATATTTATGGGTCGCACGGAAGGCAAGCCGCGCGCGATGACTTACCCCTTCATTTTTCAGTACACCGAGGGAGCCCGTTTCGTCGCTGAAGCCTACCATCGCAAACGCTGGGACGGCGTGAATGCCCTCTTCAAGGGGCCGCCGCTCTCGACCCAGCAGATCATGCATCCCGAGCTTTACTTCGACCATCCGACTCCCGCCAAAACCGTCATGCTCGCCGGCTACGAGAAGGTTCTGCGTGATTGGAAAAAGGTCGACGAGGACACGCTCGGCGAGTTGATGCTCAAGATCATGATCGAGCGCACGATGGGTGAGCAGACACCGTACGTGGAGGCGGCTGCCAAGTGGGCGGGCGATCGGATCGTCGCGCTACAAAAGGAAAAATCGATGACCGTGCTCTGGATGCTCACCTTCCGCAATGCGGGCTGCGCCGATAACTTCAATCGGCTCTACTCGGGAATCCTCGACAAGGTCCTGCCCGGCACCACCGCCCGCAAGATCGAGCAGCGCGGTCCGGCGGTCTTCGTCATGATTGGCGACGGCGCCATCCGCTATCATGAGTTCCTCCCCGAGGTCTGGAAGCAGAGCCGAATCGACAACGCTCCAATCGAAGCCCCATGAATTCTTTGCGGATCGCCCTGATCCGTAGCTAAGCGCCAGCAACTCTTTCACTCTTTCAATTGCTTGCGCGGTCGCGATCGATGTTGAACAATCACTTTTTCTCGCGCGCAGGGGTGGCCGAGTGGCCGAAGGCGCAAGCCCCAACTGCGCCGCGGATCGCGCTTCGAGGGAGAAAGCAGCCATGAAGATCGAGGGCCGGTGTCATTGCGGGGCAGATCACCTATGAGGCGGTGGTCAACCCCGATAAGGCCGCCATCTGCCACTGCACCGATTGCCAGATGCTGACGGGTTCGGCCTATCGCGCCAATATCCAGGCGCCCGCCGAGACGTTCGTCCTGCGCACCGGGCAGCCGAAGATCTACATCAAGACCGCGGACAGCGGCACCAAGCGCGCCCACGCGTTCTGCCCCAATTGCGGCACGCCTATCTATTCTTCCGCAGTCACCGACCCGCCGACTTACTCGCTACGCGTCGGCGGGATCAAGCAGCGCGCCAAGCTACGCCCGATGCGCCAAATCTGGTGCCGCTCCGCGCTGCCCTGGTCGATGGATCTTCGGGGTGTGGAGCAGTTGAGCCGGCAGTGAGGTCCGCGCGGCGAAGTTAGCAGGCACACCCGCGAAAGGTCTCATCTCCCATCAGTCGTGGCACGCACCGAAGGCAAAAATCTCGCCTTGAAAGCCGCGGCTGAGAGCTTCGCGTGTTCGGCGAGCCTCGACAGCGCCGGCTCCTCGAAGTCCTCCAGCTCGAGCCGAATCATGTAAGAGCGCGCCACCTGGTATGACTCGGTGGAGACATCCACGGTCCGCACCCGAATCCGGCCCGTGCTCGGGTCGAGCAGTTGCTCGAAATTGACCGGCGTCACGCGGCCACCCGCGACTGCGATCAGCACATCGGAGCCGCCGCTTAGCAGGTGGCGCACCGCGCCGTAGCCCAGCGTTCGCGTATAATCGACGTCGAATGGCAACGGCTTCGCGCAGCGTAACTCGTAGCCGATGTCCTTGGCGACCACGGTAACGTCGACGCCGAGTTGCTTGAGCGCCGCGGCCACCTGATCGCGCAGAACAATACCCAGCGGGATGTCCGCGATGTGCACGTGGCCGTAAGCGTCGGCGTGCGAGGCCGCCGCCGAGGCCAGCGTGCCAACCTCCATGCGCTCTGCGATCCCTTCGGCGATGACCGCGACGCCGTCGTCGTAACCGCTGGCGCGACGCTTGATTATCGCGCCCACGATGGTGTCGACGACCAGTGCGAGGTCAAACTTCTCGCCTCGAAATTCCTCTGGAATCACCGCCAGCGTGGCGCCGGCTGACTTGCACATACCGAGCGCGAGAGACCCCGATTTCCGGCCCATCGAGATCGTCAGGTACCACCTGCTGGTGGTGCGGGCGTCTTCCATCAGCGATTCGATGATCCCGGCGCCGATGGCACGAGCGGTTTCGTAGCCGAACGTCGCCGCATTCTCGGGCAGCGGCAGGTCGTTGTCGATCGTTTTTGGCACGGTCACGATGCCGATTCTGCCTCTGGTGCGCTCGGCGATTCGCGCCGCACCGTAGGTGGTGTCGTCGCCGCCGATACAGATAAGGTAGCGAATGCCAAGCGCCGTGAGCGCATCGATCACGCGCCCCAGGCTCGCTTCGTCGCGCGCCGGATTGGTGCGCGAGGTGCGCAGGATCGAACCACCGGTGAAGTGGATCCTGCTGACCTCCTCGATTTTGAGTTCGACGACGTGCCCGGTGTCGCCTTCCACGAGCCATCGATAACCGTCGCGCAGTCCCACGACGCGCAGTCCGCACTTGATAGCCTCAATGGTGGCCGAGGCGATCACGCCGTTGATCCCGGGAGCCGGACCGCCGCCGACCAGGATCGCGAGGGTTTCTCGCTGCTTATCGTCGCTCTTCATCGTCGCATCGGATTCCCATTTTGACTCCTGCTCCAGACTCGCACCAACCACGATCCGTCTGCAAACGCAAAGTTCAACGTGAAAACAAAATGTTATAAAACATTACAGCAACCTGACCAGGCGGCTCGCCGTCGCGAGCGATTCTAATCCGGCCGGCGATTGCGCCGGCAGGCCCGGCAATCGTATGGCCTCTGGCTGCAGGCGCGGGGGCTTGGGACTGATGAAGGTTCGCGGGTTCACGAACGGATGCGCGGGCGATCGAAATATCTAGTTCGAGTTCTATCCGAACGCCTCACCAATAAGGTGAAACGGAAACATAATTACGGTTTCAATCGCGCTCATGACCCCGCCGGATTCGCCGGATGAACTTGCGGACGGCGCGGGTGTTGGCGCGCTGGCCGGATCACTCGCGTCGTCCGAAATAGACGCGTACGGCGGGATCGTCTGATCGATCTCCTGCGTCGTCATGCATCCGGCCGCGAGCGCGATCGCGCCGCCAACAATCGCGGCTGCAAGAGTCGATTTCCGCCTTCCAGTCACTCGCTTCGTTTCGGCGCCATGATTACCACGGTTATCGGCCCCGGAGTATGGTTCCCGACGCGCGTCCGCTTTGCATCGCGTCGCTCGAAACGGCCGGCGATAGAAAGTCGCTAATCTGTTTGAATGGGGTTGATGCCCAAATCGACTCAGCAGGTCGGGAGGAAGGCGCGCGCGGATACGAACGCGTCGAATCTACGGTCGAATCTACATTAAATTGTTGGTCGCCGTCACGCTTGCACTAACCTCTACGCCAAAAGACTGGTATCCGGCGTAAACGACTACGGCGACGGCCGTGACAATCAGCACATACTCAGTCATCGTCTGTCCGCTCGACGATTCACGAATCCGCACATAGAACCGGTTTATCGCATTCATTCGAGCACCCTTCCCTTTTAGTAAGATCATCTGACGCTGACGATCCAAAGTGCTTACGAGGTAAATAATGCCAATTGCACCGTCGGAACGCCAGAGGCGCATAAGTTGCACTGCTGCAACAGACGACGAATCATTAATCGATCAATCGTGTTCGCCCTGGCGGGCGCGATCTGCGCATAGGTCGCGCAACTTGCGGGCGGATCCTGTTCACTGGTCCCAGACTGATTGACTATTGAGCGACCTCGCCCGGCGATTGCGCCAGCGGCACCAATTGCGCGATGTCACACTGGATCAACGCCTGTATCTTGTTGTCAATTTGATAGAACCGCGTCACCTTCACTTGCGAGACAACGGCGCGGAACTGCGCAATGAATTCTTTCTGCACGTCAAGCCGCGCCTGCGCAATGGCGATTACCTCGTCGAGCTTCTTCTTCGCATCGGCGTCGGTGAGATTATTATACTTGGCCGCAAATTCCTTGAGCTCTCTGATGTGGCGGTCTTCGATGCGATCCATCTTCGCTTCGTAGGCGTCGTAAACCGGCCAGAACCTGGTCGCTTCATCGGCGGTCAGATTCATGTTGGCGCCGACCGTTGCCTTGCGCTGTGCGCGGGCGGCCGCGATGTCGAGCTGCTTCTGTGAGGTCGGCGGGTTCTGCGCTGAGGCCGGACGGCTCAGTCCGACCGTGCAGACGACCAGCGAAGCTACGGTGAAATTTACGAGAATAGTCTTGAGGCTCATCAATGGATTCTCCAGGGGTTTTGGCTTCAACAAAGACCGCAGGATGGTGCTGCATTAGAAGTTCATAGTCAAGTGGATAAGTACAGTTGCTCGAACTCAGACGGCCCATATTGCATTTGGCCAAGCAAATATGCGAGTTTGCATGTTCGACTGGGTAAACTAACGTGAGGAAGTTTCCACGGGTCCGGCCAACCGGAACGGAAGGCCTCAGCATAGACGGAGGAGAAAATGAATTCGAAAGCACGAGGAATGGTAATCGCACTGGGGTTGGCAGTGGCAATGGCCGCGGGTGCACCATCGGCACGCGCCCAAGGCGCAGCGCCCGCAGCGGCGCCTGCATCCGGCGGAGGGGCAGCCGTTCGGGCAGGATACCTGACTTGTCACGTCGCGTCCGGATGGGGATGGATTTTCGGCTCGTCGCGCAAGCTACAGTGCGCGTATGCCCTGAAGCCGGACTACACCGAGTATTACACGGGTTCGATCACAAAGTTAGGCGTTGATATCGGATACCTTCAGTCGGGCGTAATTATGTGGGCAGTCCTCTCCCCGACCATCAACCTCGGCCAGGGTTCACTTGCGGGTCACTACGGCGGAGCGACCGCGAGCGCAACGGTTGGAGTCGGCGCGGGCGCCAACGTATTGGTCGGAGGCTTGAACGCCTCGATCGCATTGCAGCCGGTCTCGATCGAAGGACAGAACGGCTTGAACTTCGCGGCAGGAGTTGCCGAGATGACGTTGAAGTTCAACGAAGCGAAGCCGGCGAAGAGCACTCCGTAGCCAGCATTTTCGCTTACGTCGGAGTTATGTACAGCGGGGGCGGCCCTCATGGCCGCCTCCGTTTTTTTGCGCCTTCTCAATAGATCGCACTTAGTGACCATGCCGGGGGCGGGACTCGAACCCGCACGGAGCTTTCACTCCAGAGGATTTTAAGTCCTCTGCGTATGCCATTTCGCCACCCCGGCCCGTATGCGAACAAGATCGTTAAATCATAAAGACGCCCGCGCGCGAAGATGGCGCATCGGTCTGCCCACGCACGCCCCCCTGCCGCGATTCAGAGCGACCTCGCAATTGTTCTTTCGATCTGGCGCGCGATCGATATATGCTCGATGCCGCGGCGCGCCGTGCATCCTGACGGTCGCCGACTGCATCGACGAAAAGGCGGACTCCTTGCCGCAAAAGCTGTTCGTTGTCGCGATTCTATTGGCGCTGATCGTGCCGGGTTGCTCCCTATACCATCACTATGAAGCCTCGCGGCCCGAGGCCGTTCAAAAAACCGAAGCGATGCTCTCCGACGCGGGCTTCACCACGATCAAACTCGACACTTCCGATAAAGTCGGGCTCGTGGAAAATCTTCCGCCGTACGAGATTCGCAGCTATGCGGCCCAATCCGGCAAGGTCTACTGGTACTACGACCCTGACGTCTGCGCATGCGTGTATGAGGGACACGAAAACGAATTCGACCACTACCAGATGGCGCTGAGACAGGAAAACGACACTGCAGAGTATGCCGCCGAATCGGGGGACCAGGAAGTTGCCTCATTGAATGCCTTGAACGGTGGGTTTTTTCCTCCGCCGCTAATCTGGATTGGCGGATTCGCCCCCGGACCTTTTATTGGCCGTGGACTTGGTGGCGGGGGCCCCCACCACCCCCGTCGCTAGTTGGCCGCTACCTCAGCGAAAAGGACATTTTTGGCAAGCCCGCGGTGCCTACGAACCGTCAATCGCTCGCGTGTTCGTCGAAACCCCCGTCCATGCGCTGCGTCTATATATGCGAGGCGGGCGGCTATGGACTTGCGTCGCAGCAGAGATTGAAATGAGACTCTGAAAGATCATTCGCGATGCTTATGAAGAATCGAACCGCGTCCGGGATGAATCGAAGCTTTGCCATCGGACTCCGAGCCGGCGCAATCGCGGCAGCGGTCGCAATTTCCGGATGCGCCGTTGCGCCGCCGCCCATCGCGCATTCCCCCAATGTCGTGGCGACTCCGCAACAAGGCCAACTGGCCGTAAGCGTCGCGGCCGCGCCTACCGTCGGCGAGGTAACCCCTGTCTACGTGTCGATTGCCAACGGCACCGACGCGCCACGCGCGGTCGCGCCAAGCCAGGTGTTTGCGCTCAACGGCGCCGGCGAACGAGTCGCTCCTCTCCCACCGGGTGAGGCGGCCCGACAGGCCGGCAGTGCCAAGGAGCTGGAAGGAGCGATCCAAAGCGCCGCCGTCAGCGGCATCGGGGGCGCCGCAGTGGGCGCTGCCGCGGGAGCAGTCGCCGGCGCTGCTGGTTCATCGGGCGGCTGGGGCTTCGGATCTCCGGGCGCTGGCGCGCTAATCGGCAGTGCGTTCGGCGGTGGAATGGGCATTATCCGCGGCGCCGAAAAAGGCCAATCGAGAGCCGACCAGCAGGCCAAGCAGCAGATCGAGGCGGTCTCGCTCAAACCCGAGGAAGTCCGCAAGGACTTCACGGTGAGCGGCTACGTTTTCTTTCCCAAGGGACAATACAACCAGGTCGAGATGCTACTGGTCGATCGCGAGACCGGCGACACCGAAGTCGTCCGCGAACCCTGGCGCTGATCGGCCAAGTTTATTCGGTTGCTATACTCTAGTACGCGCCCTACAGCAGCGACGAGATAATCACGATTGCGCCCTGTCCTTTCCCCTTCTCGGTAGGATCGCAAATCACCGCCTTGTTGCCGAAGAACTTCATGTCCGTCGGATCCATCAGGCCCGCGGCGAACCCCCGAGCGATCCCTTTCTCCACTCGATAGATGCTGCCGTCCCGTTCGTAGTTGTTCTCGGAACCAAATTTGCCGGTGTCCGCGACCATCAACTCGTCACCGTATGACCCGAAGCTTGACGGCGCCCACGCGAAGCCCGACGGACGGATGAATCCGACCAGGTAAACTTCATCTTTCATCTTGCCGTCGGGGCCGACCATGCTGATGCGGCCGACCTTCGACACTCCAGCCCCAATCGCGCGCATCCCGACCAGCATCGAGTTAGCCGCCTTGGAATCCGACGCGCGTGGAAATGTTATCGTGGTCAGCTCGAATACGACCGGTTTGTTGTAGGTGCCGAATACGCTCGCCTTGCCCGATGAGTCGATCGAATAAATTGTTGCGTTGCCGCTGGTCGCCGCGTAGAGCTTGCCTGCGAATGGTGTCCCGGCCGCGCCAAATTCCAGATCGCGGCATTCGGTCGGAGCCGCGCCCGCGTCGGGCAGTTTAGCGAACGTGCTGAGCGCGCCGGACTTGTCGATTCGTTCGACCTCGCACGGCGCCTTGATATCACCGGCGGTATTGAGCACGAAAACATTGCCCTCGTATGAGCCGAATCCCGCCGGACCGATCGCGACTCCGGCCGGGTTCTTGATCTTCGACTTGGCCGCCAGCGGCGTCACCTTGCCGCCGAAGGTGACCGTGAAGACTCCCCCCGCCTGGTCGGACACCACCATGACGCCGTGGTTATCCTGCAGGAAGTACGGTGCGACGAGGCCGGGCGCCTTCAGCGCATTGATCTCGAACGGTACTTCCACGTCCAGACCCTTGCCCGCCGCGCTCGCGATCGAGTTGGTCACGCTCGGCAACGCGGCGATCGTCAGGGCGGCGACACTGAACGCGATGGCGGAGACTGAGAAAACCGAGAAGTTACTTTTTCTTTTCGAGAAGTTCATCAAGTGCCTCGTTGACAACGTATTTTTCGTTTGGATCCCGGTCATCCAGTTCTGACTTGCGGCGCGAGAGCCACTCTGCCAGCCCGATGGTCGCGGCTTCGTCGGGATTCGAAATCCCCATCGCCTCCGCGACCCGCATGAGCTGCCCAAACAGCTCGTCGGGCAGGTCGATCTGAATTCTCTTGCTCACGCCGCTTGCCCGATCCTTTTTCCGGCGATTGTTCGCTCTTCCATATAGTCTTACGTCGCGGGGGTCGTCAAAATGAATTTTGACGTGTCATCGCCGATCAAATACGCCGGCACTATTGTCGAGTACCTCGACCAGGGGCGGCTCAGGGCTGCCCTGGTCACCCGGGAACAGGAACGCCATCTCGCCGTGATCGATTCCGCCGGACACGAGCGGCTGGTTCCGCGCGATCTGGTCCTGATGCGCCATCCGGATCGCCGCGCCGATCGCGAAGACGTCGCCGAGGCGCTCGCCGACCTGGAGCGCGAGCGCGCCGAACTGGCCGCCGAACTCGATCTCCAGTTGCTGTGGGAAGTCGCCCAGGAGCAGGGGCGCAGCTTTTCCGCCGCAGAACTTGCCGAGTTGTTCTTCGGCCGGCGATCGAATGCCGCAGCCTCCGTGATGCTCGAGGCGCTGCTGGGCGATCGCATCTACTTCGTCCGCCGCCACATGGATTTTGTGCCGCGCACGCCCGATCAGGTCGAACGGCTGCGGATGCAGAACGATCGGATTCGGGCGCGCAGCGACGACTATCGTAAAATCCAGAAGCAGCTTCGCGATGTCCTCAACGGCGCCGAGATGCCGCCTGCCGCCGAAGCGGCCGCGATCATCGAAGAGCTCTCGCGCTATCTCAAGAACCCGTTCACGCGCAGCCGCGATATGACCCAGATGCTCGCGCAGGCGGCGCCCGAGGTCGATCCCGCCGAAGCGGCTTTCGAAATTTTGGAGCGGCTCGGGGCGCGCCCGCGCGTACCGCGTTTCGCGTTCATCGCCGGGCTCAAGGACGAATTCAGCGCCGCCGTCATGAAGGAGGCGGCCGAGGCGGTGCCTGGCCCACGCGCGATTTCCGATGGCGGATACGCCGTCACCGTGGATGACGACGACACCGTCGAGGTTGACGACGCTCTCAGTTGCGAGGCGCTCGCCGACGGCGGCATGCGGGTGCGCGTGCATATAGCGCTGGTTGCCGATTTCGTCATCAAGGGCGGCGCGATGGACCAGGAGGCGGCCGCACGCGCAACCACGGTTTATCTGCCTGAAACAACCATCAGGATGCTTCCCGATCCGATTTCATGCCGCGCCGCGAGCTTGATCGCCGGCGAAGATCGCCCCGTGCTGACCACCGACGTGCGGTTGTCGGCCGACGGCGCGCTCGTCGAAAGCTCGATCTATCCCGCGCGAATTCCAATCATGCGCCGACTCGACTACGACCAGGTCGATCGCATTCTCGAGTCAGGGGCCTGCGCCGACGACGACGCCGCTACCGTTTCCCGCCTGCACGGCGCCGCTATCGGGCTTCGTCAGCGGCGCCGCACCGCCGGTGCAATCCTCGTGCAGCGGCGCGAGGCCAAGGTCCGGGTGCACGGCGACGACGTGGAAATCAGCGTGGTCGATAACGCGTCGCCGGGTCGCACGCTGGTGGCGGAGTTCATGGTGCTGAGCAATTTTGTCGCCGCTCGCTACGCCGCCGAGAACCGGATTCCGATCATTTACCGTGTGCAGCCGCAACTTGGTGGCGATCCGGCGTCGCAGCGCCCGCGCCTGTCGTTGCACCCGGAATACCACGCCGGAATCGGACTCGACTTTTACGCGCAGTTGAGCTCACCGATCCGCCGCTACGCCGATTTGGTCATGCAGCGGCAACTGTTGGGTGCGCTTAAGAATCGCGACAACCAGACGCCGATTTACACCGTCGATGAATTACTTACCGTGCTCGCCGGTGCCGAAAATGCGGAGGCTTCCGGGCGCGAGCTCGAACGACGCGCCAAGCGTTACTGGACTCTCCGCTACCTCGAGCGTCACGCCCTTGACGGGCCAATTCTTGCCTATGTCGCACGCGAAGGCCAAAGTGCGGAACTAGCTGATTTCGCCGTGCGCGGAACCTTGCACGGCGCGCCCACCTTGCCGAATCAGATGCGGATAATGGTGCAAGTGAGTCGCGTCGATCCGCTGCGCGGATGGCTCGCGTTCGATTTCGTCGGTCCCGCCGATGAGGCTTCGACAGGCGCGATCAGAGCCGTCTGATCAGCCGCTGGGCCCCTCAAACCCAACAGCCTCTCGAACCTAACCGTCCCTCACCTCGCAGCCCCCTTTCGCGACGCGCGATTTGCCGCTACGAGGAGCCGATCAAATCAGCTTCGCCCCAGGCCGCCCCGCGCGAGTGCCGCGAGCATCCGCGCTGTGCCCATCATTCATTGCGATGTACCACGGCGCGCTCTCATGGACGTGAACAGCGCGCGCCGCATGTACGACCTTGGCCCTGGCGTGAGCGCTGAGCACCGACTGGATCGCCAACGCCACGCCCATGATCAATCCGGCTAAAATAGTCAAACGCATATTTGTTCCTGTCGAAGTTGTTTCTGATCGGTCGGCTATCGCTGCGACGGCCGTGATTAGCCACGCCGGGCGCCCTCTCGGACGCCCCGCTGCGTGACTCCCCTCTTTCTCCCCCCTGGCTCCCCACCTTTTCCGCTACGCGCCCCGGACAGTCCTAATTCGGTTTGAACGTATCCTGATCCATACGCCAGCGATCGATCGATTCGATATTGAAGCGCCAGTCGCTGCCGACCTTGAACGCCGGAAGCCGTCCGCGCTTGAGCTGGCGATATATTGTTGACGGATGAACCTTCAGATAGTCCGAGAGTTCCTTAACCGTCAGTACGTGACTGCTATCGTTTTTCAACATCTGTCAGCTCCCCTTTTCAGATCCGCTTTATTGATTCGTGCGATTACCCAAGCCCCTCTTGAATAGGGTTAACGCAACATGCGTGCCGCAGTGATGCGGACGGAAATGTCAGCCGAATAAAGCGACCTGCGGCCACGATTGACCGCCGCAGGCGGTAGGATTTTGCCGCTTCGGCAGAAAAATGCCGGTCCCGCCGGCAATCCGACCCATCAATGCCCGCCGTCGCGCTCTTGAGACACCGGTCGTCCTATTTTGACCGGCTCGAATCAGATGTTGACTACGGGTTCACTCCTCACACCTTGCCGATCAAGTCGCGCCCGGTCGCGCGAACGCCTTCGAGCAGCGCCGCTTGGTCCGCGCCGCGCTGCAGCAAAATAAGCCGGCTCACGCCCAAGTCGGCGAAGCGCTTGGCGGTGTCGCGATCGAGCTTGACTCGTGGATTCGGAGTGACGCTTATCTCCAGCTCCTCGAACCGACGTCGAGCAGCCTTGCATGCCTCCCGCAGCCCCTCGACGCACTTCGCCGTCGCCTCCAGGTCCAGGGCAAACCCGTACCATCCCTTGGCCAGCCGCGCCGCCCGGCTGTAGGCCTCGGTCGAATGCCCCCCGAAGACAATTTCCGGATGCGGCTTCTGCACCGGCCGCGGCATCGCATTGACGCCCTTGAACTTGATCCACTTGCCGCTGAACTCCGGCTTGGGCATCGACCACAGCGCGATCATCGCCGCCAGCCATTCTTCCGCACGCGCACCCTTGTGATCGAACGGCGCGCCAATCGCCTCGAACTCGGGCTTCAGATATCCAACGCCGATACCGAAGATCAGCCGGCCGTTTGACAGCACGTCCGTCGAGGCAAGCTCTTTGGCAAGCACCACAGGATTTCGCTGCGGCAATATAATGATGCCCGTGCCGAGGCGAATCTTCGTGGTGTGCGCCGCTATGAAGGCCAGCGCGACTGCAGGGTCGAGCATCGGGTAGTCCGCCGCCACCGGCGAGGGCGGCGCCTGCGGGTCGGGCAGGATCACATGCTCGCCCGTCCACACGCTTTCAAAACCCGCGTCTTCGGCCGCGCGCGCGACTGCGGCGGCACACTTGGGTAACGCACAAGCTCCGTTGTTGATTCCGAACAGTCCGAATTTCATGAATTTAACCTCTGGCGCCAGCGGCGCTGAATTGTGCACTTGTGGGCTGTCATGGCCGGCCGGGGTTGAGCGTTGGCGGGAGAACCAGCCGGCCAGTCGCCAGCTCATGCTCGACCTTGCGCGCGCGTTGGAGCGCGGCCGCGGGAATCCGCGACTCGAGCCTGGGGTTGAGCACCACGCGCACCATCCCGTCCTGCATTCCAAATTCCAGCATCCCCGGATGAAAGCGCTTGTCTTTGACCTCGGTTGCGATTTTCAGGAAAGCCAGCGGAGTCGAAGTCACGGCGCTGGCCAGGACGACGTCCGGGGCGACGCCGTTCTGGTTGTTAAATACACCAAAGGCGAAGACATGCGCTTGTGCGGCCGCAAGGAAGACGCCGAGGCCGGCCGCGTCAGCGTTGTGAATCAGCACGTCCGCGCCCTGGCTGATTTGCGCAAGCGCCGCTTCCTTGGCGGCACCGACGTCGTCGAAATTGCCGGTATAGCTGATCAGAATTCGACCTTTGGGCTGTACTGAAAGAAAGCCCCGCTTGAAACCCTCGAAGAACAATCGTATCGACGGCAGTTCTATTCCGCCGACGGCGCCTACGACTCCGGTCTTCGAGAGAGCCCCTGCCAGCACGCCTTCCACATAGGTTGCCTGATCGACATTGAAGGTTATCGACGCGACATTTGCGGACGACTCACTTCCCGAACTGACCACAAAGCAGGTATTTGGAAAACTTCGCGCTACCTCGATGGCGCTATCGGTGTACTCGAAGCCGTGAGCGAAGATGAGGTCGAATCCGCGCGAGGCAAAATCGCGGAAAGCGTCCTCGAAGTCGGCAGGCGACCTGGTCTGCACCAGGGCGGTGTCGGCGCCGAGCCTGGTCTTGATGAGTTCGAGTCCTTCATACGCAGCCGCATTCCAGCCCGCGTCGCTAACCGGTCCGGGCGTGAGTAGCGCGACTCGAAATGCAGAATTGGGCTTTGCATCAGACGCAGGATGAGAGGTGCAGGCTCCCAGCACACCTATCTGCAGGAGCACGAGAGCTATCGCCAGAACTTTCCGCTTCACACGAATGCGGTAGCAGCGTGTTGAAACACTCGGGTCAATCTTCGTTTTCGGTTTCAAGGTAATACTTGGCGGCTCAGTCTCCCCCTACGATTCTAACAGGGACGAAGTCCCACATCTTAACACTGAGTGCAGGGGTCACCCCTGCCGGACGTAAACCGTGCGATCCACGACACCTGCGTTGCGAAAGGCGAGCTGACGCTCGCGGCATTTGTTGCATTGCCCGCAGTGCCGAGCGCCCTTTTTGGGCGCCATGCAAGTCAAGGTCAACTCGAGCGGCAGGTCCTTGAACATCCTGATCAGGTCGTCCTTATGCAGACCTCTCATCGGCGCCTCGACCATCACATTGCGTCCCAGTCCCATGCTTAGGGCGCGGGC
Organism: Deltaproteobacteria bacterium; assembly: GCA_003135135.1. Classification (GTDB taxonomy): domain Bacteria; phylum Desulfobacterota; class Binatia; order Binatales; family Binataceae; genus Binatus. The sequence goes on along the minus strand of PLDK01000030.1, from coordinate 26,760 downwards.
GAAGCTATCGAAGAACTCAGGGGTCGCATCGGAAAAAGGATTGCCGCCCAGCGATCCGATCGCGATGCGTGAGACGCCGTGCGTGCTGCCCCAAACCGCCGCCAACGCAATCAATATGATGTTCCGGCCCGGCAGGTAGGTGTTCTCGTCGGGTTCGTCGGCGCCGGGAACGCTCGCGCCCGACACGCTCCAGTGGTCGCCGTACAAGACGTTGGTGGGGACGGAGAGCACCGTTATCGGCACCACGTTCGGGTTGTCGAGCGCGTCGAGGAAGGATTGAAGGCCGTCGAGCTCCAGCTCTTCCCAGGCAAACCCGCACCGCACGTAGATCGGGTAAACTTCGGCGCCGGTTGCCAATTTCGCGATCAAAACCGAGCTGTCCAGGCCACCGCTCGCCAGTACTGAAACCTTGTCCAAGCCGACTCTCACTCTTCTGGTACTCCACGGATGCTCCGCGATATTCGCCAATCCGGCAAGCCCCTGTCCAGCATACGACGGCAGTGCCGTTTCGGCCGCCTCCCATCTTCACTTCACGTCGCTTGGGCAAACGTTCGCATGGGCGCTTTCGAACAGCACGGCCTTTTACTCCGAATTTTGAGTAATCGATTGTATTCTATGGAATTTCTAGGTATTCTTGCGCAAGTGTCAAACATCGTCCGTAGAACGACGGAAAGCTCCCGTGAATCGGCAGATAGGTTGATGACGGTTCGCCAACTCGCCGATTACCTGAACCTCAACGAGCGAACGGTGCTCAAATTGGTATCCGAGGGCGAGTTACCCGGAGTCAAAATCGGAAATCAATGGCGCTTCCGCAAGGCGATGCTGGACGCCTGGCTCGACGATCAAATGTTGGGAGTCACGCCGCGGAGCGTTGACGTTTCCAGAGGCGCACCGGCGGCGCGCAGAATGCTGGATCTCGCGAGTTGCTTTCAGCCGAGCCACATAATCCCCGACCTGGAGGCCAACACCAAAACCGGAGTCATCGAGGAGTTGGCGAATCTGGCCAGCCGGCTAAATTTGGTGAGGGACAAGACCTGGTTCGTCGGCGCTCTTATCGAGCGCGAGAATATCATGCCGAGCGCGATCGGTAACGGACTCGCCTTCCTGCACACGCTCAATCGCCATCCCGAGCACGTAGTCAAACCGTTCATGATCCTGGGCCGATCGCGCAGCGGCGTCGATTTCGACGCCCTCGATGGTAAACCCACTCGTCTGTTTTTCGTGCTCGGCCTTAAGTATCACGAACTGCACTTGCCCTGGCTGGCGAAGCTGCCGCAGATGTGTTCGCGGCCTGAAACGCTGCGAACCTTGATGGCCGCCGTCACCGCCGACTCAATCTTCGCGGCCCTCTCTGACGCCGAGCGTGATTTGGGCACCGCGGCGACAAGCGCGGCCTCGAGAAACCTGCCGTGACCAACCGCAGTCACTTTGCTGCGTCCTCCACCAGAAATCGTGAACTTCTTCGACTGGGTTTGCGGGGAGCCCTCAGCGCCGGATTGGAACGAAGCAGGCCAGCCGGGTGCCCCTCATACGATTCGTATTTCAGAAATTTCCGCGCTTGGCTGAAAGCCATTGACGTAAGAACTGTGGAGGGAAGACTACCAAATGGAAGTTCATCGGATCTGCGAACTTAGTCCAGGTGCTGCTGTCTGGGTCTGGATCGTCCGCGTGGGCAAAGGCAGATGGTGGCCCGGTTCCGTGCTGTCCATCGCTGCCCGTAAGCCGTTTCCGATCATCAATACCCGCTTCGAGTGCCGCTCGGTCGGAAAAAACGGAATCGACGGACCTGTCTTCGTTGGCATCAGCACCACTCGAATGCGTTATCTTGAGCTCCGCGACGCCCTCCTGAAGGGCAACGATCGACCGAATTTTGCTCCGAGCGCGATTTTCGCCAAGCCTGAGCTCACTGACGTCGAGCTCAACGACCTGGAGCCTGTTGACGCAATGACTGCGGATGCCGGCGTGCCAGTGGCATCTGCCGTCAAGAAGCCTCGATCGAGAAAAAAGACCAAAACCTCAAATCGAACGAAGAATGCGGCCGCCATCGCGGTTCAATCATGAAGCGAACGGCAAGCGGCAAGCTTGCTTGAATTGTTGCGCTGAGCACAAAGATTCCGAGACACGTGCTTGAGCGCGCGTCCCACTGCATCAATCGGAATCATCCGTATCCGCGAGTGACGCGACCGGACACACCGAAGCGTGGCGGCCGATCGCATGCTGTCGGAATCGGACCCCCCGCCCGAAACATCGTGCCGACGCTACTAAATCTACCATCGCGAGCCTCCTAGCCCGGATCGGCGCAATGGCGCGCAATTGTCCATTGGTCTGTTCAGGGACACCATGCGCTGGGCGAATAAACTCCGAAAGTAAACGAAAACATGAACAGTGAGAAGTTATTGGACGCTATGGTTAGCTACATGATGCGCTTAGTTTTAGGCATGGTAATTGCGTTTGAATCGGGTGATGACTAGCCAGTCATATGACTGACTGACCAGTTATAAAAATTACCCCGAGTTTAGTTCAGGCACGATACTTGAGGCACGATACTTGAGATGGGATCGTTCACAACCGCGGCCGCGGCGAACTACGCCCATTAGAGATGCGGTAAGCGAGGTAGCCTTCGATGTCCGATGCAACCTTTGATGCGGTGATAATCGGTGCGGGTCACAACGGGATGGCGCTCGCCGGCTACCTGGCGAAAGCTGGATGGAGCGTTGGCGTTTTCGAGAAGCGCACCGAAGAAGGCGGCGCACTCTGCACCGAGGAACTGACGCGGCCGGGCTTCCTGCACAACGTTCACGCGAATTACCACACTCTGGTCGGCATTTGCCCCGTATACGACGACCTCGAGCTGGTCACCCGCCATGGACTTCGTTACGTACAGCCACCGGTGCAGATGGCGAGCGTATTTCAGGACGGCACTGCGCTAGTGGTGCATACCGATCTCAACAAGACCTGCGAATCGATCGCGCGTTTTTCGCGCAAGGATGCTGACACTTTTCGCGCGGTTTACGAAGAAGCGCGCGGTTACCGCGACCTGATTTTGCGCACGCTGATGTATTCGCCGCCGACTTCGATGAAGGAGATCACCAAGGCGCTGGTGGCCTGGGGCGTCGAGGAAAAGAGCAAATACCTGAGCGTTCATCTGCGTCATCAGACGATCAACGAATTCCTCGACCACCATTTCGAGAACGATCGAGTCAAGGCGCATCTCGCATTTCACGCGTCGCTCGCGGGCTATGCGACCGACCGCAAGGGGCTGGCGGTTTCGTTCCCGCTGCTGCTGAGCAAGATCGACAATTGGCACATCTGCATTGGCGGTTCGCACGCGCTCGCCCATTCACTATGGGAAGCGCTCGCGCAAGCCGGTGGGCGCGTTTTCCTCAATCATGGCGTCGAGAAGATTCTGGTCGAGAACGGAAAAGCCGTCGGCGTCCGCCTCGAAGATGGCAGCGAAGTGCGCGCGAGGCATCTGGTCGCCAGTTCCATCAGCCTCGAGCAGACTTTCTTGCAGATGATCGGGCGCGAGAATCTGCCAGCTTCGCTGACCGCCGAAGTCGAACACTTCCCGCACATGGATTCGACCTTCTTCAGCGTGCATCTGGCGATGACGAAGCTTCCCGAGTATCGCGCGGCGTCATTCGATCCCGATGTCAACCAGGCCTGGGTGGTTAACCTCGGTTACGAAAATCAGAAGCAGTTCAATGACGATTGGCGCGATGTGCGCGCCGGCAAACTTCTAAATCCGCGGCCCAACGCCGCGGTCAACTCGCTCTATGATCCGACCGACGCGCCCCAGGGATGCTATACCGGTCTGCTGCGCCAGATGGCGCCCTACAACCTCGCCAAGGGTGGTCCGCAGGAATGGGACAAGGTGGCGCGCGAGTACGGCCAGCGCTGCATCGACGTCTGGAAAACCGCCGCGCCCAACCTGAGCGACGATTCCTTCATCGATTGGGCGACCTATACGCCGCTCGATATCGTGCGCCGAATGCCGAACATGGTGTTTGCCGACTGGATCGGCGGGCTGATCGATCTCGGCAACATGCTGGACAATCGCCCTGGCCCGATTCTTTCAGAGTATCGGACTCCGATTGCGAATCTTTACATGTGCGGCGCTACGCAGCATCCCCACGGATTCGTGACCTTCGCGCCGGCTTACAACGCACTGGAGATCATCGCGCAGGATCAGCACGTCGAGCGCTGGTGGAAATGACCGCTATCGCAGATATCCCGGTGCGACTCGATGACAACGCGACGAGCGGGCTCGCCTCGATCGTGCAGCAGTTCCTCGAGCAGCAACTCGCCGATTCGACGCGCCGGCGGGTGCGCGCGTCGCGTTTGCATGGCCGCCTCGGGCTGACCGCGACCGATTACGATGCTTCCGTGACGGTGGATTTTCGGGGCGATGAAATCGCGATCAGCGACGGCAACGCGGGGCCGTTCGACGCCACCATCGCGGGTTCGTACCAGTCGCTGACCAAGCTGCTGCAGGGCCGCAGCAATCCGCTGATCGAGCATCTTCGAGGCCGGCTGAAAGTCACCTCGCGGATCGGCAATCTTTTCTTTCCACTTCGGGTTCATCGGCTGATGAAGCTCGCCCCTGAGGGCAACCATTAGGAGAGCCGCATGCCAGACGCATCTTATGACGCGGTAATTATCGGAGCCGGCCACAACGGTCTCTGCCTGGGCGCATATCTCGCGCGCGCGGGCTTGAAAGTCGGGATATTCGAGCGGCGCCACGACGAAGGCGGCGGCGCACACACCGATGAGGCGACCGTTCCCGGCTTCTGGCACAACCTCCATGCCCAGTACATGGAGTTCATCGAGATGATGCCGTTCTATCGCGACTTCGACCTGCCCAGCTTCGGGGCGCGGGTGATCAAGCCGGATGCGCAGGTCGGAATTACCTTTGCCGATGGCAGGCCGCCCCTGGTCATCTACCGGCCCGAACTCGCGGACCGGACGCATGCGAGTATCGCCTACTACTCGCGCCGCGACGCCGATACTTTCGCTGCGATCCGCGGCAAGGTGCTGGCGGCCAACGATTACATCTCAGCGATGCTCTACAGCCCGCCCGCGTCCGAGGTGAAGCTCGAGGGGGGCCGCAGCGAAGCCATCATGGGCCGGATGCTGCAGCTTTGGCTTGACCTCGGGTTTCAGCCGCAAGAGATGAACAAGTGCCCGAAAGTGCTGATCGATGAGGTTTTCGAGTCGACCGAGCTGCGCGCGACCATGTATCGCCAGTGCGTGGAATGGGGCGCGAACCTGCACACCGCCGACGGCTTCGGCTTCGTGATGTGCGTGATCTGGCTGTGCGCGAATCACTACATGTCGATCGGCGGGACGCATACGCTGGCGCATTCGATGGCGGCCGCGGCGCTCGCCGCGGGCGCGGATCTTCGTTACAACAGCCCGGTCGTCGAGATTCTGAATTCCGGCGGGCGCGCAACCGGCGTGCGGCTCAAGGACGGGCGCACCATCGAGGCGCGCAAACTGGTCGCTTCCAACGCCGATCCGAAAACCACCTTCGTCGATCTCATCGGCTGGGACAAGCTCAGCGAATTCAGAAAAGAGCGGATGTCGAACTGGCGGTTTGGACCTGAGCACGTGCTCGGCACGCCGTCATTCGCGTTGCGCGCGGCGCCCGACTACAAATCCGCGCGTCATAATCCCGACATCAACAAGTGCTTCTACACCATCGTCGGATTCGAAAATGCCCAACAGGTTTCCGACTATATCCTGCAGGCCTACGGCGGCCAGATTCCCGACCTGCCCGGCGCCGGCACCTGGGTCAACTCGCTGTGGGATCCCAGCCAGGCGCCTGCGGGAATGCACACGATGAACGGATGGTTCTTTTTCCCGAAGGCTTCGTGCCTCAGCGCGCAGGAATGGGACAACGTCCGGCGCGACTACAACGGGAAATTCCTGGAGCTCTGGAACACTTACGCTCCCAACATGACGCGCGCCAATGTAATCGCCGACAAGCTTTACGTCTCGCTCGACATGGAGAGCCGGATGGCGATGCCCGAGGGCGATTTCTCGCACGGCCGGCTCAGCATTATGAATCCCGGGATGCCGCGGGCGCACATCTATCGCAGCGAGATGGAAGGACTCTACATGTGCGGGGCGTCTGCGGGCGGCGGAGGAATCAGCGCGGCCGGCGGCTACAACGCATACAAGGTCATTGCAAACGACTATGGCCTGTCCAAACCGTGGCAGCGGGAAAATCGGCTCTATTAAGCGAACCGGATCGGCCACCAGAGGAATATCATGCCTGCGATTTACACAACCGAATGGTACGAGGCGATCAAAAAGCTGCTCAACGAAAATCCGAAAGTCGATAAAAATTCCCCGCGTGGCACCTTCCACGTGCTGGCGAAGGTTGTCGGCGATGCGCGCTCGCTCTATCTCCCGGCCGGCGAGCTGCGCAATTTCGTGGTGTTGTTCACCGACGGCAAATGTCTCGAGTACCGGCAAGCCGACGCGCCACCGCCGCGCAAGGATTTCGAGTTCATCTTCGAGCTTCCCGCATCGGTATTCGAAGAGGTCGCGGCTGGACAGATCGATCTCATCGACGCGGGACTGAAGGGCAAGATCAAAATCACCGGCGACATGCGAATTCTGATCAGGCATGCCGAGTTGGTAAACGAGATCTACGGCGCGTTCGCGCGCGAAGTCGAAACGCTGTGGCCCAAGGGCAAGCCCGGCTCCGCAGACGGGGCTCCCGGCCCAGCTGGACACTAGATCCAGGCATCAGCGGCTGGAATCGGCGGCGGATGCGCGTGCTCGCATTCGTTGGTCCAGTCTTTCTTCCCGACCGTAAATTGGCGGATATCGCGCATCGAAAGCCGCCGCCCGCTGCGTAGCCTAACGCTTGTTAGGTTGGTTGCGCACGCTGGCTATCATCAGTCGCACGTTTGAAACCCGGGTTGTAGAATTGACACTGAACCTTTCTCTATGCTGCTAGCCTAACGAGCGTTAGGGGCCGATGAGAATGGGGCCGAACTCCGACGCGTGTCCTGCGCCACCGGATCAAGCCCTGCTTCAGAAAAAAATGGTGCGGATGGCACCATCGCGGCTGTAGCCATAAGCGACACACGCAGCACAGAAATTGAATTCGGCAGCCACGCGCGCCGGCACTCCATGGCACGAGCGGTGCATACGTAAAACACGACCGCGCTATTGGAATTCCGAATGACCGGTGATGTGAAATGCTCAAGCCGAATACCAGCTGAGACGTCCTTCTTGGGGGGCGTCACGCTCGGGTGCGGTCACGCGCCCTGGTGCGACGGGATGCGTTCGAATTGAAGGCCAGCGCCTTCGAACAAGAGACCGGGGTCTCATTTACGTCAGCATAAAAGATTAGAGAGGCAATGCCATGAGCCAAAGACAACTCGCGATGGTGATCAACCTCGATAAATGTATCGGGTGTCAGACTTGTACCGTCGCCTGCAGCACTCACCGTCTTAACCATCCCGGCACCGAGATGCTCCGGTACATATGGTGCGAAACCAAGCCCGGCGAGGGGTGGCCCAAGGGATGGATGGAACTGGGCCGTAAGGTTCCGGACCGGGTTCGCGACTACGGCGGAACGTGGAACTTCAACTGGGAGGAGGTCTATACCTCTCCGGTGGGCGCCAAGTACCTGCATCCGGTGACCAAGGAAACCGGAGAGCCGCCGAAGTGGGGACCCATCTGGGAAGAAGATCAGGGCGCCGGCGAGTGGCCGAACGGTTATTTTTTCTATATGCCGCGGCTTTGCAATCACTGCACGGATGCTCCTTGCATCGCCGTCTGCCAGGAGCACTTCGCCAAAGGCGGCGGCATGCCGTCGAGCCAGGGGAACGGACACAAGAACTCGTTGCACAAGCGCGAGGCGGACGGGATCGTCGTCATCGATCCGAGTTCGTGCGACGAATGCGGCCTGTGTGCAGCGGAATGTCCCTACAAGATTCCAATGGAGAACATCGTCGCAGGCACTTACGAGATGTGCGACTTCTGCGCGGGCAGGCTGGAGAACAATTACGCTCCGGTATGCGCCAAGAGCTGTCCCGCACGCGGGATGTACTTCGGTTACCTGGACGACAAGGAGAGCTTCGTCGCCAAGCTCGTCAACGAATACAAAGTCGCCCTGCCACTGCGTCCGGACTTCAAGACCGGTCCCAACGTTTACTACATACCGCCGTTCATTCGGCCAACGACTTTCGGAGCCGGGAATAAGCCGACCGGTCAAGCCGATATTCCGGCCGATCTTCTTCGGAAGTACTTCGGACCCGGTCTTGACCAGGCGATGGTTACCCTCAAGGACCATCGCGCACGCGCCGAGCGCGGCGAAAAATCCGAATTGATGGATCTTCTCATCATTTACAAATGGTCGGACGCCTTCACCCCGTTCAATGTCTTGGCTCCGGTCGATCCGATCGAGCAGGGTGTCGAGGCCGGGAAGGGGCGCCAGTCATGAGCAAGCGCAAAGGCGACGAAAATCCCGAGGCCCGCCAGGCGGTAGCCCAAGCCCCCGACAATTATTGGGAATGGGATAAGTGCCGCTGGGGAACCCATCGCGTCAACTGCTATCCGGGCAGTTGCCCGTTCCGCGTCTATGCCAAGGACGGCCATGTAATTCGCGAGGAGATCTCGTGCACCTATCCGGAGTTCGACGACCCCGACTACAAGGTGCCCGACTACAATCCGCGTGGATGTCAGAAGGGCTACCAGCACTCGAAAGCGATGTATGGCCCCGACCGGCTGCTATACCCGATGAAGCGGGCGGGCGAGCGCGGTAGCGGCAAGTGGGAACGGATCAGCTGGGACCAGGCCTACGATGAAATCGCCAGCAAGCTCGTCGACATAATCCAGAAATTCGGGCCGCAGGCGATCTCCGATGACCATGGAACCAATGGCGCCGGCGTGTTGCGCGGCGGCGGCGAGGGCGCCTCGACCGGCTTCGTGTCGCGCCTGGGCGGGGTCAGCTACGATCTCAACTTTCTCATCGGCGATTTCAACCCCGGCCAGTACCTGACCTTCGGGCAGTTCCAGCACGCTCCGGGAATCGAGACCTGGTTCCTCGCCGATACGGTCATCGCTCTTTCGAATCCGGCATACGGCAACATTCCCGACATCCATTATATTCTCGAGGCGCGCTATCGCGGGGCCAAAGTGGTCGCGATCGCGCCCGACAAGAATGCCACTGCCCAGTTCGCTGACATGTGGCTCCCGGTCAACTGGTCGGCCGATCCGGCGCTGTGGCTCGGCGTCTGCAAAATCCTGATCGATAAGGGATGGGTCGACCTCGAGTTCATGAAGGAGCAGACCGATCTCCCGGTGCTGGTCCGCATGGACGACCAACGGTTCCTGCGCGAGTCCGACCTAACCGAGGGCGCAGACGGGGAGCAGCACTTCGCAATCAACACCGCCACCGGCAAACCCGAGCCGCTGCCCAAAGGCACGCTGGCGATGCCGTTCGACTACGCGCTCGAGGGCAAATGGAAAGTTACCCTCAAGGACAAGAAGCAGATCGAGGTCACGACGGTCTACGAGCTGCTCAAGAAGCGAATCGCTGAATACACGCCGGAAAAGGTGCACGAGATTTCGGGTATCCACCCCGACCAACTCGCCCAGTTGGCCGAACTCGTCAAGCCGCCGCGCAAGGTGTTCGTCTTTGTCAACTGGAACGCCGGTAAACTCTACCATGGCGATCTGCTCGAGCGCTCCTACTGCTACATGCTCGCGCTGACCGGAAACGTCGGCAAGGCCGGCACGGGCTCGCGGGGATGGTCGGCCGGAGCCGAGTATATCGGCGGCGCCGCCGTCGTCGGCGGGATGCCCAACGAGGTGCTCGAGACCGGCGATCCTTTGCTTCACGCGATGAATATGATGCAGAAGATACAGGAGGACTATCGGACATATTTCAAAATGGACCCGACGATACCTCCGGCCGAGGCTGCTTTGGGTGCGCTCCGTGAAGGCCTAAGGATGGGCAACACACTCTCGCCGCCGGTTTGGCTCTGGTACCACCACGCCGGGTACAAGGAGGTTTGGGACAAGTTCCTGGACGACCCGAACGCGCCCAAGAAAATCAGCCAGTACGCCGAGGAATCGCTCGCCAACGGCTGGTGGAAGGGGTTCGTACACCCCGACAAGGAAGTCACTCCAAAGGGAATGCTGGTATCCGGATCGAATCCGCTCCGCCGGCACCGCGGCGGCATGAACACCTACCTGAAGACCTTGTGGCCGAAGCTCGAGCTAATCGTGGTGCTGGATCCGCGCTGGAGCACCACGGGACTCTACGCTGACTACGCGCTGCCGGCCGCATCGTTCTATGAGTATGCCGACGCCAAGTACTCGACGCCGGCGACCCGCTTCAGCACCTTCACCGACCAGACCGTGCCGATGCTCGGCGAGTCCAGGTCCGACCGCCAGATCACGCTCGCGCTGCTCAAACGCATTCAGGAGCATCTACTGAAGCGAGGCGTGGAAAAGTACAAGTCCGGTGACCGGGAGATCGTCGTCAAGGAGCTCTACTGGCGGGGCACCTTCGGAGGACGCTACGGCGAAACCAACGAAGACGAGGAACGTCTGGTAAACGACACCTATAACGCGCTCGGAAAGATGGGATGGTTCGAAAGTCTCGACGGTGAAGAGCTCACGCTCGCCAACCTGCGCAAGAACGGCAAAGCGTGGCTGAGCGGCCGCCCCGCCTGGCACGCGACCGTGGTCCAGAACGCGGACATGGTTTCGGGCCAGATATTCTGGCCCTTCCGCGATCAGATCGAACAAAAGGTGCCGTACGCGACCACTACGCGGCGAATGGAGCTGTACCTCGACCATCCATGGTTCATCGAGGCCGACGAGCATCTCGTCCGTTACAAGCAGCCACCCAACATCGGCGGCGCACAACCCTTGCGGCTTACCAGCGGACACCTTAGATGGAGCGTTCACTCGAATTGGGTAGTGTCCTACGAGATGTTGAAGCTGCATCGCGGTGAGCCCTTTGCGTTCATCAACGACACCGTCGCGAAGGAAAAGGGCATCGCGGATCATGATTATATCCGCGTGTACAATGACTACGGCTCTTTCATAACCCGGGCGAAGCTCAGTTCCTGTACGCGGCCCGACCAGCTCGTGATCTACCACGCATGGGAGCCGTATCAGTATCCAAATTGGATGCCCTACGATGGCTTGCTGCCCGGCCCGCCCAAGGGCCTCCACTTCGCAGGCGGCTACCGCCACTACGAGTACACCCTGTGGAACTGGGCTCCTTCGCAGTCGGATCGGCAGACCAACATTGACTTCGAAAAGGCAACTCTCCCTGTATAATCATAGAGGCTAAAAAAATGGCAAACGAATCGGATAAGCCTCAGAACTCCGGGGCGAGACGGGATTCTGTGCAGGAGCAGCGCCAATATTTTGAATGGGATAGCTGCAAGTGGGGGACTCATCGGGTCAACTGCTACCCCGGCAGTTGTCCCTTCCGGGTCTATGCCAAGGACGGCAAGGTGATTCGCGAGGAGATCTCGTGCACCTATCCGGAGTTCGACGACCCCGACTCGAAGGTGCCCGACTACAATCCGCGCGGATGCCAGAAGGGCTATCAACATTCGCGCGCGATGTACGGACCCGACAGAGTGCTGCACCCGATGAAGCGGGCGGGCGAGCGCGGCAGCGGGAAATGGGAAAAGATCTCCTGGGACCAGGCCTTCGAGGAAATCGGCGACAAGATTGCCGGTGTCATCCAGAAATACGGCCCCAAGGCTTTGATTGACGACCACGCCGCCAACGGCATCGGGGTGTTTCGCGGCGCCGCAGAAGGCTCGACCACCGGCATGACTTCGTTACTCGGTGGAGTGAGCTTCGATCTCGACTTCGTGACCGGCGACTTCAAGGTCGGCCAGTGGCTGACCTTTGGCGAGATGCATCACGCGCCCGGCATCGAGAACTGGTTCCTGCCCGACACCATCATCCTGATGTCCAACCCGGTGTATGCGAACATTCCAGACATTCACTACATCCTGGAAGCCCGCTATCGCGGCGCCAAGATAATCGCCGTCGCACCGGACAAGAATCCTTCATGCCAGTTCGCCGACATCTGGGTGCCCATCGACTGGTCGGCGGATCCCGCGCTGTGGCTCGGGGTAGCAAAGATTCTGATCGACAACGGATGGATCGACGAGCACTTCGTCAAGGAACAGACCGATCTGCCAATCCTGGTTCGATCAGATGATGGCCGGTTCCTGACAGAAGCCCACCTGCGCGAGGGCGGAGACCCGGAACAGTTCTATGCAATCGACTCCGCGACCGGACAGCCCGTGCAGATGCCGAAGGGCACGCTTGAAATGGCCGCCGACTATGCCCTCGACACGCGCACCAGCGTGCGCCTGAAAGACGGGACCAAGCTCGACGTCAGATCGGTTTTCAGCCTGCTCAAGGAACGCCTTGACGGCTATACGCCGGAGAAGGTCCATGAGATGTCGGGTGTTCACCCGGACATGCTCCAGCAGATCGCCGAGCTCTGCCGGCCGCCCCGCAAGATCTTCGGCTATATCAACTTCATTACGGGCAAGCTCTATCACGGCGATCTGCTCGAGCGCTCGTATTGCTACATCCTTGCGCTGACCGGCAACGTCGGCAAACCGGGCACCGGCACTCAGGGATGGTCGCCGGGAACGGAGATCTCGGCCTCGATGGCGGCTGTCTCCGGAATGCCGAAGCAGGTGATTGAATCGGACAACCCGATCGCCGCGGCCGCGACCGTGACCCAGATGATGATGGAGGATTACAAGACGCGCCTTAAGATGGACCCCACGATGCCGCCGGTCGAGGCCGCCAACGGCACGGCGCATGAGGGCCTGAAAATGTCAGGCACGCTCACGCCCGGGGTTTTTCTCTGGTATCGCCACGCCGGATACAAGGAAGTCTGGGACAAGCATCTGCACGATCCATATACGGACAAGAAGATCAGTGACTACGCCGAAGACGCAGTCGCCAAGGGCTGGTGGGACGGATTCGACCAGAAAGTCACACCGCGCGCCATGTTCGTATCAGGATCGAATCCGCTGCGCCGTCATCGCGGCGGCATGAATACCTATATAAAGACCCTATGGCCGAAGCTCGAAACGATCGTCGTTTTCGATCCGCGCTGGAGCACGACCGGTCTTTATGCAGACTATGTATTGCCATCCGCCTCTTACTATGAGTACGCGGATGTAAAGTACTCGACGCCCGACACGCGGCTGCTATGCTTCACCGATCAGTCGGTACCGATGCAGGGAGAGTCCCGATCGGATCGCCAGATTGCGCTTGGCGTGTTGGGCAGCATCGCGAAGCACCTGAAGGCCCGCGGCATCGAAAAGTACAAGGCCGGCGAAAACCGTGAGGTCATCGTCGACGACCTGTACTGGCGGGCGACTTACGGCAACCGCTATGGCGAGACCAACGCCGACGAAGAGCGCATGGTCGATGACTGCCTCCATGCGCTCGGCGAGCTGGGATGGCTCACCAGCCTTGACGGTGAAGACGTTAACCTCGCCAACATGCGCAAGAACGGCAAGGCCTGGCTGAGCGGGCGTCCGCCCTGGCACGGAATGGTATGCCAGAGCTCGGATATGGTGCCGCGCCAGGTCCATGTGCCAATGAGGGACCAGGTGGAACTGAAGGTCCCGTACGCGACCACCACCCGGCGCATCGCGTTCTACATCGATCACCCATACTTCGTCGAAGCGGACGAGGCCCTCGTCCGCTGTAAGCGGCCGCCCGACATCGGCGGTCATCAGCCCATGAGAATCACCGGCGGCCACGTCCGGTGGAGCATCCACGCCAATTGGCATACCTCGCTCGAAATGATGAAGCTGCATCGCGGCGAGCCGTTCGCATTCATCAATAATACTGCCGCGCGCGAAAAAGGCATCGAGGACCACGACTTCATTCGCGTGTACAACGACTACGGCGAATTTCTGGTGAGAGCGAAGCCGTCCGCCTGCGTGCGACCGGATCAGTTGGTCATCTACCATGCCTGGGAGCCGTATCAGCATCCCAATGGCATGCCCGCGGACGGCCTGATGCCTGGCCCGCCCAAAGGGCTCCACTTTGCCGGTGGCTATCGGCATTTCGAGTACACGCTGTTCAGCTGGGCGCCATCACAGAGCGATAGGCAGACCAACATCGATTACGAGAAGGCGACCTTTCAGGGATAGTCATGTCCAAAGTCGGCGGTGCGTTGCCATCATGGTATTGGCCTGCAGGCATCCCGCGACGAGTTCCGGTAGCGCAGCAGCCGCTCGGCCGTCTGTTCCGGCAGCGATTCGCGACGATGAAGGACCGCATCGCGGTCGTGGACAAAAATGTCCGCATCACTTACGGTGAACTACTTGAGCAAAGCCTGAGTCTGGCCGGCGGCATCCAGGCCGCCGGCCTCACCGGCACCATCGCGATCTCCGATCCTGATCCGCTCGAGAGCCTGTGCCTGTGCCTTGCCGGTTTGTTCGCCGGGCGCCGCGTCTTGCTCGCAAATCCCGCGGACTCCGCCGAGCAGCTTGCGTCCCGGCTTGCCGAGGGGAAGGCTTCTGCGCTCATCACCTCAGATGGCGCCGGGCCTGCGCAAGCCGCGGGCGTCAGAATGGTCGCCAGGAGCGAACTGCAAGGGACATTCAGCGCGGCGGGAACAGCTATACGTGCGACGGAGCCCGCGATACTGATTCCGAGCGGCCGTGGCCTGGTCGCGCATTCACATTTCTCTGTGTCGGCGATGGCCGCCTCGATGGCAGCGTTCATTCCCCGGCTGCGCGAGATCCCGTTTGTATGCACCGAACCTGTGATCGGCTCGTGGGAGATGCTGACAGGTATTTTGCTGGCCATTTCACAGGGTAAGCCTGTTGTATTTGCCAGCCTCGAACAGTTCGACACCGGCGAGTTGACCGACTTCGTGACTGACAACTACATGATCATTCAACGAAGCCAGGCCGACGCAATGTTGGCGGGCGGTCGGATACCGCCGATGATTAGTCAGTCTGCCTATGTCTTCGTATCGACAGGATCTTTCGCGGCGCGATGGCGGCGGCATATGGAAGCGCTATGCGGCCGCCCGATCTTTCCGCTCTGGGGACTATCCGAGGTCGGCCCTCTGGTCGCCGCTCATCCCACCTGGATTCCGCCGCATGGACACGGATTTCCGCTGGTCAATGTCTCTCTGATTCCGATCGATCCGGATAGCGGCAAGGTTTCGATCGTGCCGTGGGAGATGCTCGATCAGGCGGAGGTTGGCGTCGAGGCGCTGTCCGCGATGGTCGGCTACGTCGAGCCGGCGCTTAACGTCGGTGCCAAAATCGGCACCGCGCTGAGGACGCACCAGGTCGCGACGATGGATCATGTTGGCGTGGTTGCCCTGCAGGGCATCCCGCGCGTCGGCCAGGGAGCCGCGAGTGCCAACTGAGAATCCATATCTGTTGTTCGACGTTCCCGGCGGCCAGCTTGCCTTCGGCGACGGAGACCTCGACGTCTGGGCGGAGCATCTCGCCTGGTGTTACCGGATGATGGGCATCCCCGACGGCTCAACGATCGCGGTTCAGGACTACGGCAGCAGTCCCATCTCGTTTCTCGGCTCGAGTCTGCTGATGCCCGGCCTTCGTCGCGGTGTCGCCGAGCGTTTCGATGGCCGCTTTATTTGCCTCGACGCTTCCGCGGAGCGGGTCACCCTCACGCCCGCCCTGTTGGCGCAACTGAGCGTCGATGCGCTCGTGATCAGAGAAGACGTGCTCGAGCTGCTTTCGGCGGAGCTGCGCAAAAAGGGATTTGCGGATCTCGCACAGCGCACGATGAAGACAATTGTGGTGTTCGGCGACGAGCCTCCCGCACTCAATCCGGTCCGCCTCCAGCCGTCGCGTCATTTCATGCACGTCGAAAGCGCCCTTCTGCTCGCACCCCAGTGCGTCAAGTGCGACTGCTTCCACCTCCGCGAAGGGTTCTACGAAGTTGACGGACGGATGATTCGCAACCTCCGCCTCGCCGCGCCGCCCTACTACCTGTCGCGCGGCGAACTGTTCGGGCCTTCGCACTGTGCGGCGGGCATCCACGACTGGTGTATCGGATGGTCACCTCGCGGACGAGGCATTTGATCGGCGATGCGTGACACTACTTCAGGCTGCGCGCGAAACGACCTAATCGAGACCCTTTCGGGCGCGCAATTGACTGCTTGGCAGACCGGCCGTCTGCGCGAGGTCACCAACCACGCTTACTTCGACGTTCCATTCTACCGCAAACTGTGGGACCGGGCTGGCGTCGAACCCGGGCCGCTTCGTTCGCTCGAAGATTTCGAGCGCTTCCCGACGATTTCAAAGCATGACCTTGTAGAAGCGGGTGACGGCTGGACCAATCCGCATCAGGGCCCGGTCGCATTCAGTACGCGCGGCACTTCAGGCGCTCCGCTGCTCGTATGGCTGAGCGCGGAGGAAGAGGAAGCATACATACAGCCGACGATGCGCGGCTTTCGTTGGGCGGGATTCCGCTCCGGGATGACTGCCCTGTTGATGAGCCCGGTATGGCACCGTCTCGCCGCCTGCGAGGCTCACGCGATCGCACGCTTGGGCGGGCGCTGCGCGTTTTTCTGGGGAAGTATGGGCTCCGAGTTCACCGACTCCTTCCTTCATACGCTCTCCTCACAGCGCCCGGAATTCATCACGACCACCGCGCCGTTCCTGCTCTCCCTGATTCGAGGCAGCCACGGCGCCACGAATCGGCCGCACCAGCTTTTCAAGGGAGTACGCTCGGTCGTCGTCGTGGGTTTGCCGCTTACGCCGCGCATGCGCGAGTTCCTTCGCGACCGCCTCGAAGTCGAAGATGTCTTCGAACGCGGTGGAACGCAGGAAGGCGCTGCGATTGACGAATGCCGATGGCATACCGCTCCCCACGTGCACGAGGACGTCTGCTACCTCGAAGTCCTCGACGATGCCGGCATTCCGGTCGCGCCCGGTTCTCGCGGTCGTCTGATCGTTACCAAGCTCTCCACCGCCGGGAGCGTATTCGTGCGTTACGACACTGGTGACATTGCCGCATTCGCGCCCGGGCAATGCCCGTGCGGTTGTGGTTTTCGCAGACTGAAGATTTACGGACGTCCCGAGAGCAGCGTGCTCGTCGGCGACCGGATAATCACCGCCTACGACGTCCGGATGTGCATCGAGGAAGACCCCACTCTGGTAGGCCGCAACGTCTTGCTGATCCGCGAGGCCAATGCGCGCGCCGGCGTCCTGACCGTCGCCATCGAAGGTGAGGCGCACGACCCGGCCAAACTGCAAGCGCGCCTGCGCGAGCAACTCGGAGTCGCCAGCGCCGACCTCGTCTGGCTCGGCGACCTCAGAGTCAACTGGGGTTTCCGCCAGGTGCTCGACGGCCGCGAGCTACAACTCCCCAGGAGCTGATGGAGACGCCGATGAAACTGATGCTCCCGACCAATTGGGATCCCGAACTGATCGCGCAAATTGCGCCGTTCAAGCCCGATTACATTTACGGAAGCCTGCCGAGCGAGGCTACGCTTCGCTCCTCGCAGATGCTGTCGGACGCCAGCGAAGACGATATCGCGCTCCATGTTTCACAAGCCTCGCAGCAAGGCATTCGTCTCGTCTACGTCATGAACGCCACCTGTCTGGGCAACAAGGAATATTCCGAAGAAGGCCGCGGTCAGCTCTTGCAGCGTCTCCAGTGGCTGGTCGATATCGGCGCAGCGGCTGTCGTCACGGCCAACCCGTTCGTCATGGAGCTGGTGCGCGAGAATTTTCCCGCTCTCGAGCTCCACATTTCGGTGCTCGCCTCCGTCAACGACGCCCGCAAGGCGAAATTCTTCGACGACCTGGGCGCCACCGTGATTCATCTCGATCCCCAGATTAATCGCGACTTCCGCCGTCTCGAGGCGATCCGCAAGGCGGTCGGCTGCCGTATCTCGCTGGTGGTCAATGAGGGGTGCCTGCTGAGCTGCCCCATCCGCCAGTATCACTCCAATATGATTTCCCATTCGGGGGAAAGTATCACCAGCCGATACTACGTCGACTACTGCTACTACCGTTGCTCGCTTTTCAAACTCAATGACGCCGCCGAGCATCTTCGCTCACCATGGGTCAGACCCGAAGATCTGGGCGTCTACGAAAACTTGGGCATCGACCTGTTCAAGATCGCCGGCCGTGAAAAGATGGAAGAGGGACCAAGCTCGCACACCGATTGGATCGCCATGGTCGCCAACGCGTACCACTCGAGGCACTGCGAGGACATCGCCCGCCTCCTCGTCGGCATCCAGCCCCCTCACAAGCTCTTCGGCGAGGAGCCGGAGCCGTTGGTCGTCCGAATCGACAGCGCGGAGCTCGATGGCTTCCTGCGCTTCTTCCAGGACGACCATTGTTTGCTCGATTGCAACCAGTGTGACTATTGCGGGAAGTGGGCGCAGCGCGCCGTACACGTGAGCGGCAAGCCAACGCAGTGCGCGCAGGCGCTCGCAGATGATGTGCAAACCATTCGAGTCGGAAGTTATCGGAGTGGCAGGTGAAATCTCTCGATCTACAAATTCTGGTTTCGTTTCATCTTTTTTTTGCAGCCGTGTTTGTCGGCTCCAATGTGTTTCTGGATTTCCTTTTGACCCCGCGCCTCGATCTGATTCCGCCCGGCCAGGCGGCGCGGCTCGGCGACAAGCTCGGCACCGACTTCGCCTGGCTGAACTGGATCGCCCTGATCGGATCCCCACTGAGCGGACTCCTGCTGCTGTGGCGATTGGGCGATTTGCCGTCGTTGCTCGACCCGAGCTTCCTCTTCGGCGGTTACGGCATCGCCCTGCTGTCGATGATCACGCTCTGGTTTACCTTGATAATCACCGCCGCAATCCTGACCTTCTACCTGCGCCCGCGCGTCGTGGTCAAACTTCCCTACGATGCCAGCCGTCAGCAGGTCGAGGGCTCGCGTACCAACGCCATGGACTATGCGAAGTGGATGAAGCGTCTGGCGCGTTACAACGTGATCGCGTCAACGATCATTATAGTCATTGGCGGTTTTCTGCGCTTCGGAGGTTTTGGTGCCTGAGATGCTGACCGCGAGACCACCGACCGCAGCTCTCTTGAGCGGCGCGCCGTTCGCGCGGCGCATGGGATAGACGACCCGTGCTACCAGATAACCAAAGCGCACCCGTCCGAACTCAGCCGTCGCAGCTGCGCGACCGATTCGGGCGCATCATGAAGAAACTGCGCATCTCGCTGACCGATCGCTGCAATTTCCGTTGCGTTTACTGCATGCCGGAGTGTCCGGTCTGGGGTCCCAAGGATGTCGTCCTCAGCCTCGAAGAACTTCATCATCTGGCGACCGTTTTCGTCGCTCGCTTCGGAGTCGAACAGATACGCCTGACCGGCGGCGAGCCTCTCCTTCGCAGCGGTGCGCCACGATTCGTGTCCATGCTCCACGGCCTGCGAGCCTCCGGCCTTCGACGCGTCTCGCTCTCGACCAACGGCGCCCTGCTGGCGCGGTATGCGCGCGAACTCGCGGATTCGGGCCTCGACGGCGTCAACGTCAGCCTCGACTCGCTGTCTCCCGACCGATTTCACCAGGTAACCGGCGGCGGCGACCTGCACGAGGTTCTGCGCGGGATCGACAGTGCGCGAGAGGCCGGACTACCGGTGAAACTCAACGCCGTCGTGATGCGCGGGACCAATGATACGGAAATTCCAGCGCTCGCTGCCTGGGCATATCGCGCCGGCATCCCTCTGCGCTTTATCGAGTTCATGCCGCTGGACAGTCGCGGTCTTTGGAGTGCCGATAAGGTCTTCACCGAGCGCGAGATCGTCGCGCTGCTGGAGCGGGATTTCGAGATCGAGCCGCTCGCGCGCACCGAGGAGCCGGCGAGCTACTATCTCTTGAACGGACACTTCCGCCTCGGTGTGATTTCGACAATCTCCAATCCGTTCTGCGCGCGATGCGATCGCGTCCGGCTCACTGCCGATGGCAGGCTGTTCGCGTGCTTGTTCTCGCCCACCGGCGTCGATCTCAAAAGCGCGATCCGCCCCACGGTCAATTCAGAATTGCTTGAATCGCGGATGGAAGCGGCGATCCGGAATAAGTCCCCCGGCTTCGTCGAAAGCTCCGCTTCAATGGATCGCGGGAATGTGGGGATGCACGTGCTCGGGGGCTGAATGCAGCGCGCAGAGGGTACCCTATGCACAAAATGAACAACCCCAATGACTCACCGCCCACGCTCGTTGGACTGATTGCGATCGCGCTGCTGGCTCTCTTGACCCAACTCAGCGCGCCGAACTCCGCCGTGGCCCAGGTGCGGCCCGGAGACGTCATCACCCCCAACAACGCGTACAAAGCCAAGGAGCTGGTGTCGCCCGGAGTTTATCTCAGGATAACCCACGGGATGAGCATGCAGATCGTGCCAACCGAACGCATCGAATGGCCTCCGCCGTATCGCGAGGCCACCGAGAAATATTCCTCGCAGGTCCGGCTTTCCAATGACCATCGGAGCCTGGTGGGATACGTGGCCGGCCTGCCCTTCCCGTTCATCGATCCGAACGATCCCAGTGCCGGAACCAAGCTGATGTGGAACGACACGTTTCGGCCCACTTCCACCGACGACTATGATGCGCGCGACTTCAGTTGCATCACCGAGTACGCGGGCTTGAATCGGCCGTACGTTCCAATCGACTACTACGAGTTTGGCCATCTGGCCAGTTACAACCTCGTCGGTCGCACCGAGGTCGAGCCGATGCCCACGGACCCCGATTTCCTGAGCACCGGGCGGCTTTTGCTGATGGGCCAGTATCCATTTCTGGCGCCGCAAGAGGACCGTGGCCGCGGCTTCGTCCGCTATCGATATGCCGATCCTCTCAAGGGTGACGACACCTGGGGCTGGATGCCCGGGAATCGGCGAGTCAGGAGGCTTGGCGAGGCGTTCCTGGGATCCTCGGCCGGTGCGATTACATGGTCACTCGACAATTTTCAGGGCTTCGCTGCCAAGAATGAAAACTACAACTGGCGCCTCCTCGGCGAGAAACCCATGCTTGCTTCCATCGCCGCCGCTCACGTGCCTGAAGTAACCTGCCCGACCGACGGCGGCGCCAGCGCATGTCCAGAGCGCTGGGAAATGCGCCAGATGTACATCGTCGAGGGGCGCGCACGAATGGACCGGGTTCCCGGCGAGCTGTTCGGCCGCCATGTCATGTACCTGGATGCCGAGGCCCAATGCATTATGTACCAGGACTTCTACAATCGCGCCGGTGAACTCTGGAAGAACTATCTGACCTGGATGGCATATCGCGATCGCGCCGTTGCGGACGCGCGCGTCGCGATTTACCCGTTTAAACGCGTATTCCAGGTCGGCGCGAGCATCGATGATCTGACCGCCGGATTCGCCACCATGTGTTACCTCCCCGCACAGGACGCCACCGAGCGCGAGTCCTGGTACATCAACATGGGTGCGGTGGACAAGAGTTTCTTCACCGTCAATGCAATGACTGAAGCTGCGCCGTAATCTGCGCGCGGGGAGCCCGATGTTCAGGCGCTTCGACTTCGAAAAGGAGTTGTACGAGACGCTCGAGTTCATACCGCTGTCGGTACGGCGCAAGCTGGACTTGGCTGGCGTGAAGCTCCATTTGAAAGAGTGGCAGGCGCTCTCGCGGTCCGAGCGCCTGGTGATCTGCCACTTCCCGGTCGCATCCCCGGAGGAATGCGACGTTCTGGCGGCCTTTCTGCGCGACGCGGTGAAGACCCGCGCGGGAACCGA
Organism: Deltaproteobacteria bacterium; assembly: GCA_003135135.1. Lineage (GTDB taxonomy): Bacteria > Desulfobacterota > Binatia > Binatales > Binataceae > Binatus. The sequence continues at coordinate 5,018 of PLDK01000030.1, read as the reverse complement.
GCTCGCGATCATGAAACCCGGATCGCGCGACGCGGCGCCCGACGCCGGCCAGGCGCCGCCGGATGTTGCGCGGCTAATCGCCGAGCTTAAGCTGTCGCAGGAGCGCTGGTCGCTTCTCGATCCCGATGAACGCTTCGCGCTGGCAAAGATGGCGCGCGGCGGAGCCGATAAGTTTATGAGCGCATGGTCCGAGTTCACGGACAAGCGGCGACAATAGATATTCATGACTGGCGCGCAGCGATAAACAGGAGAACTACGATGATTCAATCAACTCACGAAGATGCTTCCGTCAAGCTGCTCGATCGCGCCGTTGCCGGACATCGGCTCAGCGCCGGCGAGATACGCGGGCTCTACGATTTGCCCACCAACGATCTGGCGGCTGCCGCTCACGAAGTACGTCTGCGCCGCAGCAACCCGGAGATTGCGACCTATTCCATCGGCGGGAATATCGATTACACGAACATCTGCGTCGTCGCGTGCAGATTTTGCGCGTTCTATCGCGCCCGGCACCAGGAGGGCGCCTTCACGCTCACGTTCGATGAAATCGCGGAGCAGATGGACGAGCTCAGGCAAATCGGCGGTCGCGATGTTCTGCTCGAGGGCGGCATCAATCCCGACTTGCCGTTTCAGTGGTATCTGGATCTGCTGCGCTTCCTCAAATCGCGCTATCCGGAAATCCACATCGATGCATTCAGCCCCGAGGAGATTCTCGGTCTGGAGAAGCTGACCGGCCGCGATGCGTGGGATATTCTCTGCGAGCTCAAGGATGCCGGACTGGATGGCACGCCCGGCGCCGCCGCCGAGATCCTGGTCGATGAAGTGCGCGAACGCACCGCGCCGACGCGGATGAAGACCGGAGACTGGTTCCGAATCATCGACTCAACCATGAAGGCCGGCCTCCACAACCCGTGGGTAGGGATGGTGATCGGATTCGGCGAGACGCTGGAACAACGCGTTCAGCATCTGATCGCGCTGCGCGATCAACAGGATCGCGGATTGGACCGTTACGGTTGCGGCTTTTCGGCGTACAAGATATGGCCCGCACGCCTCGAGCATACTCGCCTCAACGGGGCCACTCCTGCTGCCGATAATGATGCGGTCGTCAATGAGTACTTACGCGATGTGGCGGTCGCGCGGCTTGCGCTCGACAACATCGAAAATCACCGCGCGGTCTGGCGCACGATGGGCTTCGAGGTCGCGAGCCGGGCGCTGCGCTCAGGAGCAAACGATCTCTGCGGCACCGGGTCGATCAACGCGATTAACGCTTGCATCACGGCGGCCGGCAAGGATTTGCCCGACCCAAACGAGGCGCTGCTCCGTGACGTGGTGAAATGCATCGAAGGGGCCGGCTTCACCGCAGCGCTGCGCGATCCTTATTACAATATTCTTAAGCGCCACGAATCGAGGAAGCTGCAAGAATTGCCCGAGTCAGCGATGGCTGCGGGAAAGTAGATCCACCTGCTTCGCTGACCAGCTTGCCGCAGCGGTTGGTGAAAACGGTGATCGTTTGATACAGCTTACCCGCTACTGAAATGGTCGAGGGCGAGTTCGCGTGCCCGCAAAAGTCTGGATCGGTGTCGATATCGGTGGCACCAAGACGGCGATCGTCGTCTCGCAGCGGCCGCCGAATGTTAGCGAGCGTCTCGAGTTCGCCACCCTGCCCTCCAAGGGCCCCAACCGCGCGCTCGACCTGATCGGTAAGGGAATCGGCGCCATCCTGAGCAGGCGCGGTCTTCCGGGTTCGGCAATCCGCGGCATGGGCATAAGCTGTGGCGGCCCGCTTGATCGATTGCGCGGGATTATCCATTCGCCGCCCAATCTTGCCACGTGGGTGGATGTTCCAGTCAAAGCAATCCTCGAGCGGCAATTCGGTGTTCGATGCAACGTCGAGAATGACGCAAACGCTGGCGCCGTCGCCGAGCATCGCTACGGCGCGGGGCATGGATTCGACAACATCGTCTTCCTCACGATGGGCACGGGACTTGGCGCGGGAATCATCGTTGATGGGCGACTTTACCACGGCACTGACGATCTCGCCGGAGAGATTGGGCATGTGCGGCTCACCCGCAGCGGCCCGGTCGGACATAACAAGCGCGGTTCAGCCGAGGGATGGGCAAGCGGCGGCGGGATGGGGCGGGTAGCGATGCGAGCCGTCGAAGACGCGCGGATGCACGGGCGCAGCACTATTCTGACGGCCCATCGCGGGACGCTCACGGCTCGCGACGTTTGCACGGCTGCGAAGCGCGGCGATGCGGTCGCGATGCGAATCGTTCGTTCCACGGGCGAGCGGCTCGGCCAGGTTCTGGCGATTCTGGTAGATATCCTCAATCCAGAGCGGATTGTGATCGGTGGGCTGGCGATGCGTACGGGCGAGATGATACTCGGACCCGCACGCGAGGTGATGGCGCGCGAGGCCCTGCCCGCGTCTGCCGGGTCTTGCCAGGTGGTGCCGGCTGCATTGGGCGAGCGCATCGGTGATGTTGCGTCGCTATGCGTCGCGATGGGACTCTAACCGGCGAGGTGCGGTTCATGGAGCATCTTTATTTCGTCGTTCACACTCACTGGGATCGCGAGTGGTATCAATCGTTTCAGCGGATGCGTGCGCGGCTGCTCACGATGACGGACAAGATGCTTGCGCTTCTCGAAAGCGGAGCGCTGCCATGTTTTCACTTTGACGGCCAGACGATCGTGCTCGAGGATTACCTCGAAGTACGGCCCGACAGTGCGCGCCGAATCGCGAAGCTGGTGAAAGCCGGCAAGCTCCAAATCGGTCCATGGTACCTGCTCGCGGACAGCTTTCTCGCCAGCGGTGAAGCGCTGATTCGCAATCTTGAGATCGGCAGCCGTATCGCGCGGCGATTCGGAAAGTCCGCGCAAACCGGCTATTTGCCCGACCAATTCGGTCACGCCGCTCAGCTTCCGCAGATTCTGTCGGGTTTCGGGCTCAAGGCGGCGGTCGTTTTCCGCGGCGTGGGACGCGAAGTGAATCGCAATCGATTCATCTGGGAAGCGCTCGACGGCAGCTCGCTGTTCACGGTCTTTCTGCCTTTCGGCTATTCCAACGGCGCCAGCCTGCCGACCGACTCGGCTGATGCAACGATCGCGCGAGCCAGCGAGATCGCCGCGCGGGAACGCGAGTTCTCCGCCGGCGCTCCGATCCTGGTGATGAACGGCACCGACCACGCGGAACCCAATCCGATCGTCTTCGAGCGCCTGAAGGAAGCAGCCGGACGCGCGCCATTCACCGCTGAAGTCGGCACGCTCGACGATTACGCAAAGCGGCTTGCCGGGCTTCCCCGCAACGGCACGGCTCGCGTCCGCGGAGAATTGCGATCTCCTGCCCGCTCGAATATCACGCCGGGCGTCAGCTCGACACGAGCCTGGATAAAGCAGCGAGACTTCCAGAACGCATACCTGCTCGAGCGGATTGCCGATCCGCTTGCCGCGCTCGCTTTTCATTTGAATCAAGCCGACGACCTGACCGCGCTGCTCGAGGTTGCCTGGCGCATACAGATTCAGAACCATCCGCACGACTCGATCTGCGGATGCTCGATCGACCAGGTCCATCAGGACATGCGCTACCGCTTCGATCAGGCCGCAATGATCGGCGAGGTCGTGGCGCGCCGCGCTGCGAATGTCGTGCTTTCAACACAAACCGGCGGCGAAGCCGCGATCGCGGTGTTCAATCCGACGTTCGCCCGCCGCGCGCTCGTCACGGGTGAAACCAACGTCGAGGATCCCCACGCATGCTACGTCGCGGTGGATAGCGACGGGCGCCGGATTCCCGTCGCGATCGACGTCGCGCGGCTGGCGCAGCCATTCGAAATCGAGCTGAAGGCGGCCGACCTCAAAGGCTTGATCACCGGCGCCCAGGTGATGGACCAGTACGTGAACCGGTTCGAACTCGAACGCGTCGGGGACAACCGGTTCGATCTCCGCGTGTTCGTCAGCGGCAGCCCGGCGAGCGACCTCGATCCGGACAGCTTTCGCCGGCGAATCCTGGAACTGGCTGACGAGGCGACCCTTCGGATCCAGGCTACGGAGGCCGCGCGGGCGCAAATTACTTTCGTTGACAACACTCTCACACAGGCCGGCTTCAGCCTTTATCGGCTCGTTCGCGCGGACGAACTCGCTACTAATACGCCGGCCAATGGCGCCGGGATCGAATCGATCGAGAACGAATACTTCAGGCTCAGTTCGTCGCCGCGCGGCCTTAAAATCGACGACCTGAAAAACAACAAGGCCCTTGAAATTTATTTCGAAGATGATGGCGATCGCGGCGACGAATACAACTTCGACCCGGTCGCCGATTCAGCGCCGATCTCGAGGCCGGTATCGATCGCCACCAGCATGATCGAACGCGCAGCGGTGAGAAGTCGCATCGGCCTCTCGGTGGTTTACGGTCTCCCAGGCGCGCTCACGGCGGATCGCACGGCGCGCACGCCGGAGACTGTAGAGGTTCCGATACAACTGACGGCCACTATCTACCCGGGACTCGAGCGTGTGGATTTTGAGGCAGTGATAGATAATCGCGCGCGCGACCATCGTATCCGCGTCGCGCTATCCACGCCGATCGCAACTATGGAATCGCTCTCCGACACGAATTTCGGAATCGTCCGCCGCCCGCTCGATCCAACCGAGCCGGCGGGAGTCTCGGAAGATGTCTATCCGACCGCGCCGCATCGGACGTTCACCGCGGTGGAATCCGCGGAGTTTTCGGCGGCCATGATGAGCCGTGGAATCTACGAGACCGAGGTCAGGCGAGACGGCGGCGGTACGACAATCCTGTTGACGCTCTTGCGATGCGTAGGATGGCTTTCGCGCGGAGACCTGAAGATGCGCCGTGGTGATGCGGGTCCGGAGTTCGAAACGCCCGACGCTCAGGAAATCGGCCAGCATCGTTTTCAATTTGCCATCACGGCCTGGCGCGGTTCGTATGCAGACTCCGGCGTCGTTCAGCTAAGCCAGGCGTATGCGTATCCGCCGCGCGTGTTCCAGGTGGCCTGCACCCCGAAAAC
>PLDK01000047.1 GCA_003135135.1 Deltaproteobacteria bacterium | reverse complement strand
TGGATGTCGGCGTGGGCGTCGCAGATGGCGTAAGAGTCGCGGTGGGCGACGGGGTGCCGGTGGCAGTCGCAGTGATTGACGGAGTTGGTGTCGGAGCCGGGGTTGCGGAACCCGTGACGGCAGGCGTTGAGGTGGGCGTCGTGCCGGGAGATCCCTCGCCGGTCAGCTCAAATATTCCGCGCCCGTGGGTTGCGGCGAAGACTACACCGCTCAGATTCTGCTCGATATCGAAAACTGCGACGGCAGGAATCACCCCGAGGTTGAAGGCCGCCCAGGTCGATCCGCCGTCGGTCGTCCTGAAAATACCAATGTCGGTTGCGGCAAGCACAGTGTTCGCCGTGGGGTCATTGCGATCGACCAGCAATCGCAACACCGGAACGTCGGGCAGCGCGTCTACGGGCGGCGGAATCTGGAGGGTCGGATTGCCGTCGGCCTGCGTCCATGTACCGCCGAAGTCCGTGGTCACGAAAATGTGACCCATACCGGTAGCAGCCGTGAAACCGGAAAGGCTCAGGTAGGCGGTGCTGTAATCGAACGGGTCAACGGCAATTCCGGTCGCCTGCGTGGAATTCGGGAACACGATTGGCGGCAGTTGCGAGGTCTTGTTGGTCCACTCGGCGCCATTGGGCCGGCTGGCGCTGACCTGGAGGTCGGCCTGGTCGGTGGTGAAGATTTCGAAAGGCGTCGGACTAAAGGTCGTGCTGGTCTCAATCGAGAGCGCGTACGCCTTGGTATCATCAGAAGGCGCGATCTCGAGATCCTCGAGCGCGCACGCGCCACTGTTGCATCCGCCGGTCAAATTTTGAGTCGTTTGCGGCGCCCATGTCGCCATCCCGTCATTCGACACGTAAACCGAATGCGCGCCAAACAATACGCGCCCGGCGACGGCCGGATCGCTCGCGAGCGGCGGATAGTAGGCTGCGCCGTCGTCGCCCGCCGTCGCCATCGCAGTCTGCAGTGCCGCGCTCGAAGCGGCGGAATTGAAAGTGACTCCGCCGTCGGTCGAGCGCGAAACCCATGCTCCGACCGAGGTGGTCGCGAACGTATGATAGGCAAACAGCGGATTCACCGTGTCGAAGAGCGCGAATCCGCCGTCGAAATTATCCACCTCTGACCAACTCGACGCCGGCGGCTGCGTAGCGTCGAAGAGCGCGGTGCCGTTGTCCTGAAATCCCGCCAACGCCACAGCGCTGTTAGTTGGATGAGGACCGACCGACTGCGCCTGGGCAACGCCGATGCTCGCATTGAGGGCGGCCCAGGTGAGAGTGCCGGCGTCGAAGCGATAAAGGCCGCCGTCGTCGCCGAGGAAGAAGCTGTGCGCGCTTGCGGGATCGAACGCGATCGCGTGCTGATCCGAATGCGTTCCACCGCTCGGCGCGAGCGAAGTCCAGTTGCTCCCGGAGTTGATCGAGCGGTAGACTCCGACGCCGCCGAACACGATGGTTGCGCCGGTTGTGTCGGCGGGATCGATCGCCAGCGTCTGGTCGAAGAATGACTCTGAAAAGTTGCTCGAGTTGGTTCCGTCAATAGTCGTGTCGCCGACCGTCGCGCTCGGCACCGACGCCTGAGTCCAGGTGACTCCGTCGTTGGCGGACTTGTAGAATCCCGCGAATTCGATACCGTCAGCCGCGCCGATCATCGCATACGCAACGCCGTCGGCGGCAGCGACGCTCGCGCGGCCGACGCCGCCGCTCAAGTTGGGCAGGCTGGCGGGAGTCCAGCTGAATCCGGAATTCGACGAGCGGAACACGCCGACTCCGAGAATCGAGACCAGAACGGCGGTCGGTGACGCGGGATCGATCACCACTGACTCTGCGGGACATGGATCGCTGGTGAAGTACGGGCATGCGCCGAAGGTTCCCGCGGGATATGGAATCCAGGACTCGCCGCCGTCGGCTGAACGCCATAGGCCGTCTTGACTGAAATCGCCCTCGACCCACGACGCGTCCGCCCGGTTCGCGCTCGAGCCGTAAGTTACTGCCGCGTAAATTGTTCGCGGCGTCTGCGTGGTATCGACCGCGATTGAGGCGATCGACGCGTGCGCGAAGTTGCTTGCGCCCAGTTGCGTCCAGGTAGTGCCGAGATCGCTCGAGACGAACACTCCTTCGCCATAGTATGAATCGGCCGAGCCGTTGCCTTCTCCACTGCCGACGTAGAGCGTTGGATTTGGACTGGTGGTGGTGTCGAGCGCGAGCGCGCCGATCGACAGCGTGGGCTCGAGATCGAATATCGGTACGAATGCCGCGGTTGCATTGGCGCGCATCCACACTCCCCCGTCGCCGGTGCCGGCGAACATCCGTCCGCTCACGGTCGGGTCTGCCACGAGGGCGGTAACCCGTCCCGTCGCGCCGGCGAGTGCGATCCCCAGTGAAACTCCGCCGAAGGCGGGGATCTCATCAATCAACGGCAGGGGACCAAGCGCGCTCCACGCCAGAGAAGCAGCCGCTTGGGGCGAGTCCGCCGCATCCAGCCTGGCGCTTCCGACTGCTTTGAGTTCCTGCAAGCGCATCTGGGCGATCGCCGCGCCATACGCACCAGGCGGCACGCCAAAGTTCAGTCCGCGCCGCCTGAGAAAGAATGCCTCGCGCGCCACCCGGTCGCGCGCGTGCAGAGATCCGGGCGCGTTGCGGTTAGCGCGCGCCGATCGCGACGTTGCGCTCTGTGGTAGAGACAGTACTACCCCGAGACCCGCTGCGAGCAGCAAGCCGCCCGCGGCGGCGAGAAGCCATGGCGAAAAACGTCTGGACAAAGCGAAGACCCCCCTTCGGCCTGCGTCCAGTAGTCACTTTACTCCCACAGTATATACGACCCAAATATATAATGAGTATTTCGTCGATTACCTATTCAGTATTTCTCCCGTCTATCTGAGTATTCCTTTGCCCATGATAGGCGACACTTGGCCCTGCGCGTCACACTCCGATCACGCAGAGAACGAAATTGTGCTGAATCTGAGCGACGGGCTTGACCCGAAACTCGATGATGCGCCCGTTGGCCGGGTCCTTGACCGGTACTCGAAGGAATGCGCCTTGTATTTGCGGCGCTTCTGGTTGTAGAGAAACTAAGTCAACGTTCGTCGGGCTCATGGGGATAGACGGCATGAACAGTTTTGTGGCGAGTCGAACGCTCGCTGAATATCCGCGCGGCGCCTATCGATGGTCTCTGCTGCTGCTGACGGTGCTCGCTTCGATTTTGGGCGCGTACGACTTCCAGCTGGCTCCCTTGCTGCCAATCCTGCTTCCGTACCTGCACCTGAGCCACGTCGCGTACGGCGCATTCATAACTTTTGCCGTGCTGATTTCTGGAATCTCCGCGTTTTTCGGCGGTCCGCTGGCAGACCGCTACGGCCGCGTCCTCATCATCGACATATGTCTTGGCTTCGTCACCGGCCTGTTGTTCCTGAACGTGTTGATCAACGGCATCGTCTCGTTCGTGATTCTGCGCACCTTGATGGGAATCGTGGCCGGTCTGACGGCCGGCGCCCTGGCGGCGCTGGTGCGTGATATGTCGCCGCGGCTTAGCCGGGCGCTGGCCTTCGGACTGCTGACGATCGGTCCGGTCGGCGCGGCCTTCCTCGCCAACTACGTAGCGGGAGCGACGCTGCCGATTTATCACACGTGGCAATCGCAGATTTGGATCATGGGATTTTTCGCGGTCGTGATGTACATCCCGATTGTGCTTTGGCTGTGCGATCTAAGTCCGGAACTGCGCATGAAGATTATGAAGACTGAAATCCAGGCGCTCGCCGCCGAGGGACGCCTGCCGTCGGCCTCCGAACTTCCTTCCAGCACCAACGATGCCTTCAGGCGGCTGCTCGGTCATTTCGAGGTCTGGCTACTGGTCGTCGGGATAAGCGCGAACCTGACGCTGTATTTTGCCATCCAGGGTTTCGGGCCATTGATGTTCACCGAGGCGTTTCATTACACGCCTGCCGAAGCGGCGAAGATGAATGGATACTTCTGGCTGGCGAACCTCGGCGCCCTGGTGCTGACGGGGCTGGTCTCCGATCGCCTGCAAACGCGCAAACCGATCGCAATCTTCGGCGCGACGCTTGCCTCGATCCTGATGGCCTGGTGGATTCCAACCTTCGGTCACGGGCTTCCACACGCCACGATGGCGATGGTCGCGTCGCTGATGGGATGCTTCCTGGCGATCGGCTACGTGCCGTGGGCTGCGCAGTTCTCCGAGACGCTCGAGGACGTCTCCCCCGCTCTGCAAGCGACCGGATGGGCCTTCTTCGGGCTGGTCGCGCGCGGATGGGTCGCAATCTCAGCGCCGCTGTCGCTCTACGTTGCGGTGCATTACGGATGGGGTGAGTGGGTGAAGGTCGCGCTGGGTGGAATGATACTCTACATCGTCGCGATGGCGTTCACTCGCGGCCATGCGCCGGCTGAAGAGCACGCTCGAACCGCCCCAGCGACCGATCACGCCGCCTCCGGCGGCTGATGTCCGCAAAAGGGGGTTCGGTCAGGATGACACAAAAAAGGAACGCGCGGGCGGGCAGCGGGACCTCGTGCACCTAGACGCTGAAGCGCGCGGGGCGCGGCTGTTTCTCGCGCGCCCTTGTACCTGTTAGTTTCGATGCATACTTGCGACCCGTCAGCGATGGCGGCCGCGCACGCAAATGACCGAACGAAGCGAATCCAGCGCGATGCCTAAACCGCGCCATGCCTTACTCACCGGATGGGGCCGCTATCCGCTCTCAGAGAGCGACATCTATCGGCCCGAGAAAATCGCCGAACTACATGCGGTCGTGACCGCCGACGCAACCTCGCTAATCGCGCGCGGCGCGGGCCGTGCCTACGGTGACGCGGCGCTGAACGATCAAAATCGCGTCGTCGATCTGACGCGGCTCAATCGGATGCTCTCCTTCGACGCCGACACCGGCATCCTGCGATGCGAGGCCGGCGTTACTATCGCGGAGTTGATCGACGTCTTTCTCCCGCGCGGTTTCTTTCCGCCGGTCACGCCGGGCACCCGCTTCGTCACGCTTGGCGGATCGATCGCCGCCGACGTGCACGGCAAGAATCACCATCGCGACTCCTCATTGGCCTCGCACGTGACCAGCTTCGACCTGATGATCGCGTCGGGCGAAGTGCTTCGATGCTCGCGCGAGGAAAACGCCGAGCTGTTCCGGGCGACGGTGGGCGGGATGGGTCTGACCGGTGTCATCCTCGAACTTGAACTGAGGATGCGGCGCGTCGAGAGCGCTTATCTCGATGGCGAGTTGATCCGCGCAGGCAATATCGACGCCGCGATCGAGGCCTTCGAGCGCGCCGACGCCGAGTGGGGCTATTCGGTCGCGTGGATCGATTGCGCCAGCCGGATGGGCGCGCTGGGGCGCTCGGTGCTTAACGTCGGCAACTTTGCGACGCTGGACCGGCTGCCCCGAAATCTGGCGCAAAATCCGCTGGGCACGATACCGCGGCTCAGCCCAATGGTTCCATTCGACCTTCCGGGATTTGCGCTGAATCGGCTTACCGTCAAGGCGTTCAACGCGGTCTATTATGCCCTTCACCGCCAGACCGCGGCCCACACCATCTTCGACTACGAAGGTTTTTTCTACCCGCTCGATTCGATCCGGAACTGGAATCGAATCTATGGAAAACGCGGCTTCGTGCAATATCAATGCGTGTGGCCGCCCGACGAGAGCCGCGCGGGGCTGGTTGAAGTGCTCGAGGCCATCAGCCGCAGCGGGCGCGGATCGTTTCTCGCCGTACTCAAGAAGTTCGGCGCGCAAGACGGCCTGCTTTCCTTCCCGATGCCCGGCTACACGCTCGCACTCGACTTCCCGATGACGGAAGGACTGCTGGAATTCCTTGACTCGATCGACGCGATGGTGCTTAAGCGCGGCGGGCGCGTGTACCTGGCCAAGGATGCGCGCCTATCTGCGGAGACGTTTCGCGCGATGTATCCGAATCTCGCCAAGTGGCAGGCGGCGAAGGCCGCCGCCGATCCCGACAATCGCTTCTCGTCGAGCCTGTCGCGCAGGCTTGGGATGTGTCCCGCCTGAAAAACGGCGCAAGCTCTATCGCACGATGACAAAAGTTCTGATTCTTGGCGCCACCAGCCCGATCGCGCGCGCACTCGCGCTTCGCTTCGCATCCGATGGAGCGCGATTGTACCTCGCCGCCCGCGACGGCGATGAGGTTCGGCGGGTTGCGGAAGATGTCAGCGTTCGCGCGGGAGCGACCGCTCTTTCCGGGACCTTCGACGCGTCGGATTTCGCCTCTCACGACGAGTTCATCCGTCACGCCGCAGGCCAGCTCGGCGGACTTGACGGCGTCGTCGTATGCTTCGGCACGCTTGGCGACGAAGACGCCGCCCAAACCGACCCCGGCGCCGCGCTTGCCACGATTAATCAGAACTTCACCGGCGCCGTGTCTTTGATTACGCTGGCTGCCCGTCATCTCGAACAGCAACTCTCCGGCTTCATCATCGTGATCGGATCGGTCGCCGGCGAGCGCGGCCGCGCACGCAATTATGTGTACGGCTCGGCCAAGGGCGCGCTCGCCATCTTTGCGCAAGGCCTTCGCGGGCGGCTGGCCGCCAGTGGAGTGCATGTGATGACGGTGAAGCTCGGCACAGTGGATACTCGAATGACCTGGGGACGCGAGGGCGCGCTGCTCACGATTGCACCCGCCAAAGCCGCCGATCTGATATACGCGGCGTATCGCAGGCGCGCCGAAGTCGTGTACACCCCATGGTTCTGGCGCTTCATCATGGGCGCGATCCGGCTCATCCCCGAAAGCCGGTTCAAACGCCTCAGCTTCTGAAGATCTTCGATTAGCGGCTGGGCAAAGCCGGGACTTAAAAAAAAAGGCCCGCGAGATGCGCTCGCGGGCCTTCGTGCATTCGCTACAAATGTTCGCGGATCAGTTCACCGTCCAGGTATCGCCCTTGCCCAGCAGCGCCCTCAAGTCGCCCGCGCCCTGCTTGGCCTTGGCGTCCACGAGCTGCTGGTTCACAGCTCCATCGTAAGTCGGCCGCGACACCGCGTAGAACACTCCCACCGGCGTGGGCAGGGGAGGCTCGAAGTGTCCAAGCATGAACGCCAGCGACAGATTGGTCTCGTCGTGCACGACGAGGTCCTTCTCTGTGACGGTTGCGCTGAGCTGCACTGCCTCGGGGCGCATTCCGTTCATCCTGATTCCCTTGTCGCGATTCTTGCCGAAGATGAGCGGTTTGCCGTGCTCGAGAACCAGCTGATGGTCCGCCTTGAGCGCCTTGTCGGTGACATCGTTGAAAGCGCCTTCGTTGAAGATACTGCAGTTCTGCAGAATCTCTATGAACGACGTGCCGCGATGCTCATGTGCGCGCTTGAGCATCTCGCCGAGATGCTTCTGCTCGATGTCGATCGACCGCGCAACGAAGGTCCCGTGCGTGCCGAGCGCCACCGTGATCGGATTGAACGGAAAATCAATCGAACCGGCCGGCGTGGACTTGGTAATTTTGCCCACTTCCGAGGTCGGCGAGTATTGGCCCTTGGTGAGTCCGTAGATTCGATTGTTGAAGAGCAGAATCTTTATATCGACGTTGCGCCTGAGCACGTGGATTAGATGATTGCCCCCGATCGAGAGCCCGTCGCCGTCGCCGGTCACCACCCACACGTCGAGATCGGGCCGTGAAATCTTAAGCCCCGTGGCGATCGCCGGCGCACGGCCGTGAATGGTGTGGAAGCCGTAGGTGTTCATGTAGTACGGAAACCGGCTCGAGCATCCGATCCCCGAGATGAAGACCGTGTTCTCGGGAGCGACGCCGAACTCGGGCATCGTTTTTTGCACCGCGGCCAGAATCGCGTAATCGCCGCATCCGGGGCACCAGCGCACTTCCTGGTTGGAGACGAAATCCTTGCGGTTAAGAACGGTTGCCATTTTCGATCAGCCCTCCAGGACCCGGTTGATGCGGTTTTCGATCTCGCTGACTTTGAACGGACGGCCCTGGATTTTGTTGAACCCGAAGGCGTCGATCAGGTACTCGGCGCGCACCAGCTTGAGCAGTTGTCCCATGTTCATTTCCGCGACCATCACCTGCTTGAAACGCTTGAGCGTCTCGCTCAAGTCGCCGGGCATAGGATTGAGGTAGCGCAGATGCACATGCGAGACTTTCTTGCCCTTGGCGCGCACCCGCTTGACGGCTTCGCGAATCGGACCGAAGGTCGAGCCCCATCCGAGCACGACCAGGTCGCCGCCGCTAGCATCGCCGAACACTTCGATCGGCGGAATCTCGCGCTTGATACCCTCAACCTTGCGCGCCCGCGTCCGCACCATCAGCTCGTTGTTGGCCGGCGAATGGCTCACGTTGCCGGTCAGGTTTTCGCCCGACAGTCCGCCGATGCGATGCTCGAGACCCTTGGTCCCCGGCACCGCCCACGGACGCGACAGCGTTTCCGGATCGCGGGCGTAGGGCAGGAAGCCCTCCGGATTGGTCGCGAACTCAACTTTGATCGGCGCAAGCTTGTCCGGGTCGGGCAGCAGCCACGGCTCAGCGCCGTTGGCCAACTGGCCGTCGGTGAGCAGAATCACCGGGGTCATATACTTGACCGCGATTCGCACCGCCTCGAACGCACAATCGAAGCAGTCGGCCGGCGTCGACGCCGCGATAATCGGAACTGGCGACTCGCCATGGCGTCCATACATCGCCTGCATCAAATCGGCCTGCTCGGGCTTGGTCGGCATTCCGGTGGACGGTCCCGCGCGCTGGACGTCGGTAATCACGATCGGCAGCTCAACCTTCATTGCCAACCCGATCGCCTCGCCCTTCAAGTTCATGCCCGGGCCCGAAGTCGTGGTGATTGCGATCGCTCCGCCGAATGCCGCGCCAATCGCCGAGCACACGCCGGCGATCTCATCCTCGGCCTGGAAAGTATAGACGGGAAAATTCTTGTAGCCTGCGAGGTCGTGCAGGATATCGCTGGCGGGCGTAATCGGATACGAGCCCAGAAAGAGCGGACGACCTGCCTTTACGGCAGCCGCCACGAAACCCAGCGCGGTCGCGCTATTGCCCGTGATATTGCGATAGAGGCCGGGGGCGATATGCGCGGCTGGCACCTCGTACGAGCTCGCGAACATCTCGGTCGTCTCGCCGTAGTTGTACCCGGCCGTGAGGACGCGAATGTTGGCCTCGAGCAGTTCGGGTACCTTCTTGAACCGGTTCTTGAGGGAGATGATCGTAGCGTCGATCGGCCGCTGAAACAGCCACGACAGCATCCCGAGCACGAACATGTTGCGGCATCGGAACGCCGCGCGATTATTGAGTCCCAGCCCGTGCACCGCCAGCGACGTGAGCTTGGTCACATCGACTTCGATCACCTGGAATTTGTCGAGCGAATGATCCGTCAGCGGATTGCTGGTGTAGCCGGCGCGCTTGATGTTGGATTCGTTGAACGCCTCGCAGTCCACGATGATCACGGCGTTGGGCTGAAGATCCTCGAGGTTGGTCCGCAGCGCCGCGGGATTCATCGCGACCAGCACGTTGGGTTCGTCGCCGGGGGTGAAGACCTCGTTGCTTGAAAAATTCAACTGAAAGCCGCTGACCCCGGCCAGCGTTCCCTGCGGCGCGCGGATTTCAGCGGGATAGTCGGGCAGCGTGGCGATATCGTTACCCGCCAGCGCCGATTCGGACGTGAATTGCATCCCCGTCAACTGCATTCCATCGCCCGAGTCGCCCGCAAACCGGATAACGACCTGGTCGCGCTTCAGATGCGGCTTGGGCGCGACGGATTCATGCGACTCGGCAGCTTGTCCAGCCGCCTCAGGTGGTACAGCCATCTCAGTCCAATCTCCTTCTGGTTAGAGCCTAATTGAAAATTACTCCGATCTCTCGAAGCACTGCAAATATTCCAACACGCGGATTTAAAGCATAGCTAATCTAACCGAGCCATAAAAGCCCCCGTTTTTTGCTCGCCCGATCAGCGAATCCGAAACTCGGTGAACTCACCGGTAAAATCCAGCCAGTCTTCGCGTACCTCAGTTACGTGCGCCGATGGCGTGCCCAGATGTGCCCACGCCGCCAGCATCTGCAAATTCTCCCTGCTCCCTTCCGCGACGATTTCGACCTCGCCACCCGGGATATTGCGCACCCATCCGGCAAGTGCGAGATCCTTCGCCTCGTCGCAAGCCGAGAATCGAAAGCCGACTCCCTGCACCCGCCCGCTGACTACCAGATGCAGCCTCGCGCGCCCCGCCTGCTTTTGCGTCGTCATGAAAGCCGGTTCACGATTCGCCCGCAAGAATCGACACGAGCCCCTTCTCGTCGAGCACCCTGACTCCCAAATCATTTGCCTTCTTCAGCTTCGAGCCCGGCTCCGCGCCCGCGACCACGAAGTCCGTCTTGCGGCTGACCGACGACGTGACTCGCCCCCCTGCCGCCATGATTTTACGCTCGGCCTCCTCCCGCGTCATCGATTCAAGCGTCCCGGTCAGCACGAACGTCTTGTCGCGGACTGCGCCGCGCCCCTCGATCTGGGTTGGCGGTTCGACATCCAGGATTTTGATCAAGCGCTTGACGGTCTTCAGATTTCGCGGCTCGTCGAAGTACTCGCGGATGCTGTGCGCTACTTCGTTGCCGATATCGCGCACGCCGAGCAAATCGTCCTCCGAGGCCGCCACCAGCGCGTCCATCGTCTTGAACTTAAACGCCAGTTGACGCGCAGTATGCTCGCCGACGTGCCGTATCCCAAGCCCGTTGATAAACCTGTCGAGCGAAGTCTTGCGTGCCGCGGCGATCGCGTCCAGGACGTTGTGCGCGCTCTTGTCGGCCATTCGATCGAGCCCCGCGAGTTGCTCCCTGGTCAGCCCGAATAGATCGTTCAGCTCCTTCACCAAGCCCTTCTCGACGAGTTGCGCGACCAGCTTGTCGCCCAGCCCTTCTATATCGAGGCAGCCCTTCGACGCGAAATGGCGAATCGATTCGCGCATCCGCGCCGGGCAATTCGCATTGACGCAGAAGTAACCGACCTCGCCCTCCTCGTGGACGATCGCGGCGCCGCACTCCGGGCAATGGGTGGGCATCTCAAACGGCTTCGCGCGCGGATGCCCTTCCCTGGTGACCCGAATCACGTACGGAATGACGTCGCCGGCGCGCTCGATCAGCACGGTGTCGCGCTCCCGGATGTCCTTGCGCCTGATCTCGTCGAGGTTGTGCAGCGAAGTATTCGAAATGGTCACGCCGGCCAGCTGCACGGGACGAAGCTTGCCGACCGGGGTGAGTGAGCCGATTCTGCCGACCTGCACGTCGATCTTCTCGAGCACCGTCTCCGCCTGCTGCGCCTTGAACTTGTACGCAATCGCCCAGCGTGGCGAACGCGATACCTCGCCGAGCTGCTCCTGGAGCGCGTACGAGTTCACCTTGGCCACCACGCCATCGGCCTCGTAGTCCAGCGCGCGGCGTTTTTCAGTGATTTCGTTCCAGTATTCGAGGATCGCGTCGATGCCCTTGCATACGCGCGACAGCGGATTCACGCGTAACCCCAACGCTTTGATCCCTTGCAGAAATTCCCACTGCGATTTGAATGTGACGCCCTCGATCACGCCCGGCGCGTACAGGAAAACGTCGAGCGGCCGTGACGCCGTGATCTTCGGATCGAGCTGGCGAAGCGCACCCGCCGCTGCGTTGCGCGGATTGGCGAACACCGGCTCGCCGGCCTCGTCGCGCTCCTGGTTCAACCTTGCAAACCCCGTCCGCGGAATGATCACTTCGCCGCGCACTTCGAGCAGCCGCGGGATTTTGCCGTGCTGGGGATGGCGCAATCTGAGCGGCACGCTCTTGATCGTGCGGATATTCCGGGTGACGTCCTCGCCGTTGGTTCCGTCGCCGCGGGTCGAGCCGACGCTCAACCGCCCGTCTGCGTAAACCAGCTCGATACCCAGTCCGTCGAGCTTGATCTCGGCGACGTATTCGACGTCGGCGTCGGATTTCAGCAGCCGCTTGACGCGCTTGTCGAACTCGCGCATCTCCTCGGCGTCCATCGCGTTGCCGAGCGACATCATCGACCGCCGATGCACCACGACGCCGAATTTTTCGCTCGGCGCCGCACCCACCCGCTGCGTGGGAGAATCGGGCGTGGCAAGCTCGGGATGCTCCCGCTCGAGCGCCTCGAGCCGGCGCATCAGCTGGTCGTATTCGGCGTCGGAAATTTCCGGTCCGTCGAGGACGTAGTAGCAATAGTTGGCGCGGTCGATCTCGTCGCGCAGTTTTTCGGCTTGCGCGGCGAGCTTGTGCGAATCCTCACGCATGGCTGGAGTTCACCACCATCGCGCGGCTGCCCGGCTAGCGGCGCGGGTAGCCCATCGCGTCGAGAAAATCGTCCAGCGTCGGAAATCGCATGTACATGTTGTGACGCTTCTGATCGCCGATCGTCGTGCTCGATTCCGGCGAGTACGCGTGCCCCGGATACACCACCGTCGAGTCGTCGAGATTGCGCAGCGTATCGTTCAGGCTGTGATACATCGCCTCCGGATCCGAGCCCGGCAAGTCCACGCGTCCGCACGAATTCACGAACAGCGTGTCGCCGGAAATCAGGTTGCCCTCGACCAGGAAACATTGCGAGCCCGGCGTGTGCCCGGGAGTATGCAGGAACTTCACCTCGAGCTCGCCCACTTTGACCGTGTCGCCCGCATCGACCTTCACCAGGTCGGAGTCCGACAATCCCGCGACCTGCTTCACCCCGTCGGCCTCGTGCTTGTTCACATAGACCTTGACCTTCACGTGTTCGAGCAGCTTGGCGGCGCCTTCGATATTCTGGCCCATCATGTGTCCGCCCAGATGATCGGGGTGATAGTGCGTCAGCAGGAGTTTGTCGATCTCGTAACCTTCCCGCTCCACATATGTGCGTATCGCCTCGACGTCCCACGCGGGATCGACGACCGCGAGCTTGCGCGTGGCCGGATCGCCGATCAGGTACACGAAATTCGCCATCGGGCCAATCTGCGCCTGTCGAAGATAGATTTTCGTTTCGCTGGATTCAGCCATCGCCAAATTCCTCTCACTCAGGATTTCGCGGCACCACCCGCGCGGCCCGGCTTGCTCTTCGCCGCGCGCGCCGTCTTCTTATTCTCTTCGATCCGCAGCGCGCGGTCCCACAGAAATTCGGGCTCCCCGAGCCGCTTCGCAACCCATCGAGACTGCACGAACAGATGATCGCTCAGCCGGTTCACATAGATGATGAGATTGTCGTTGATGTCCTCTTCGCGCTTCAGCCGCCAGCATTCGCGCTCCGCACGCCTGCACACCGTGCGCGCCTGATGCAGGAACGCGTTGAGCACGCCGCCGCCGGGGAGCGTGAAAGATTTAAGCCCCTCGAGCTCCTTCTCCATCGCGTCCATCTCTTCTTCGAGCAGCTTGATCTCGCCGGCGCCCATCTTGTGCATCTGCGGATATTCGCCGTCGGGCGGCGTAGCGAGTTCGCTGCCCACGTCGAACAATTCGTTTTGTATCCGCCGCAGGGTCTCCGAATACGGCTCGAAGTCGGCGCCGAACCCGTCGCGATATTGCGGAAGGTAGCTGCGAACGATTCCGATGATCGAATTCAGCTCATCGGTCGTTCCGTAGGCCTCCAGCCGCGCGCTCTCCTTGGGCACGCGCTTGCCTCCCACCAGCGCCGTAGTCCCCTTGTCGCCCGTGCGCGTGTAAATCCGGCTCAGGCGTATCGCCATTAGACGCCCGCCTTGGTCCGCAGCGCCGCGTAGGTGACCTCGCCCAGCTCGGTCGTCACCGGCAGTCCCGCGTCCTTCCATCCCACGACGACCACCTTGCCCGACGCGTCGCGCTGGCCGCCAAAGCCGCCGACCACGTTGATCAGATCGATGAACCCCGCCTCTTCGAGCATCTCGCACGCGCGCTGCGAACGTCCGCCCACCATGCATCCGACGACGAGTTTCTTGCCGCGGGGAATTACCTTCTCGGCGACCTCGACAAAGTCCAGATTCATCTGCATCTGCCCCGGACCCTTGGCAACCATCACCAGGATATTGATCGCGCCGGCCGCGTGTCCGGCCGCAAATTCTCCTTCGGTGCGAACGTCGAGATAGAGCGCGTCGGGATTAGCCTGCAGCGTTGCGTACGCTTCGGGTGAAACTTGCTGTTTTATCGCCATCGCGAACCTTCCTTTTTTTAGTGTCGAGACTCTACCAGATCGTCACGGCTTGGGATTTCCCACACGCTCATAATGCACTATCTCACCGCGCGGTTTGAGCGGCTTCGCCTGCGGCGGATTCTTCGGGTCGGCGTAGCCGAACGGCAGAATCGTGAAAATTGCCCATCCGTCCTTGACCCCGAGCAGCGCGCCAATCTTCGCCCCGTCGAAGTTGCCGACCCAGCACGTGCCCAGGCCGAGTGCCCATCCCGCGTTCGCCATGTTCTGCACCGCTTGCGCGCAATCCACGTCGGCCCATCGCGCGTTGGCGACGTCCTTGAGCACCACGATCGCCGATGGCGCCTCCGCAACGAAGCGGCCCGTCGAGCATAGCGCGCCGATCTCCGTAAGCCGATCGCGATTTTGAATCACGACAAACTGCCACGGCTGCATGTTGCGCGCACTCATCGCATGGCGGCCGGCCTCGACGATCTTCGAGAGTTTTTCGCGCTCCACCGGTTTGTCCGAGAACGCGCGCTGCACCCGGCGGGAGAGAATCGCTTCAAAAGCGTCCATGGATGGCGCCTCCATCTGAAATTTCGAATCGGCGCGGCCACCAGTCGAAGCGGCGGCCGCCGACGCCGCCGAACTGACGGCGCTAAAAGCCCAACTGCACCAATCGCTTTGAGGACGCGGGCTCAGCCGCGCTTGTACACCGAAAATTCCTGCTCGAGTTTCGCCACCCGCTCCTGGATCGACGGCAGGCCTTGAAGCCCAAGAAAAAATCGAACCAATTCATCGTGACCAGCCTGCCCGCCCGGGCTCATCACCTCGACCAGCTCTTCGATGAGGCTCGGGAACTTCTCGCTCGGGACGTAGTAGTTCGCCCATCCGAAATTGCAATGGCGATGCAGAATCTTCGCGATCGTCTTCTCGAGAAGTTCGCGCTGGCCGCCTGCGTGCCCTTGTTCTTCGTTCAATGGATCCTCTCCTGCTTGCGATCGCCCCGATGTATCCGCCGTCTCACGCGCCTTTCTTCACCGGCGCGGATGGCGCGGCGGCGTCGGCCCACAAAATCTTGTGATAGTCGAAACGCATGTTCTCGATGATATTGAATTTGATGATCTCGAAATAGGGCGACAGATCGAAATCGCGCGGCGTGATCAGCGTCGGCGAGACCATGCTGAGCGTGCCGTATTGCAACGCGCCCGTCGTCTTCGAGCCTATCGGCCACAGCTTGCGCTTGGGCGACGCTGGCGGCGGCGGCAACTGCTGGTAGTTCGGCACAATCGGGAACTTCACGCGATTAAACGACGACGCGATCACGCTCGAACAGATGGCGCGCGTCGCCTCGCCGCTTCCGAACTGCAGCGCCCGGCGGCGAAAGCGCGGGGGCACCAGGGTAAACGGCAGAAAGTAGCGCGCCAGATCGATTACGTTGCGCAGATCGTAGGTATCGCCCACGCTGCGAATCGCCTCGTCCATCACCTCGGCCAGATCCGCCGCCGACAGGTTGAACGGCCGGCACACGCGGATGTTGAAGTCGCGATACTTGGCCAACGGCGTGAGCACCACGCCCGCCTCCACGATCGCCTCGACCACTAGGAAGTTCGCTTCCTCGCCGAATTGCGCGACCAGCGGCGCCTTCATCTCGGGATTGCGCCGAATCGGCTCGTCACCGACGTACAACGCCGAGTGCGACCACGAGCTTTGCGTCAGGTACTTGATGCATTCGCTGATGCGCTCGTTTCCTTCCACCAATACGACGTCGCCCTTGCGAATGTGACGCTTGAGCGCGGCAATGTCGTTGGGGATGTGGAGCGCGTAACTCTTGATGGGCTTGGTGAGCAGACCGACGGCCCAATCGCTCATCCGGTCCAGCAACCAGGCAATGATCCCCGATTTCTCGCGCCGAGCCATTTCAGCCCAGTTCCCCTGTTCGCGTCGAATCTCGATCAGGTCTTGAACTGCCCCACGATCGCGTAAAACGGTACTTTCAGCGTCGCCTGATCCGGGTCGTCCGTCTTTATCGTCAAATCCCCACGCAGTTGCCCGTCGGGTGTGCCGTGCTTGAGCGTGACCGTGACCTTGTATTCCTTGCCCGGCGTGACCGGCTCCGCAGTCGCGGCAACGGCAGGGCTGCTGCTCGCCACCTCGAGTACCTTTACCGGATGGGGACCCTGATTGCTCAGCTTGAAAATTCTCACGACGTCCTGGCCGCGCGGAACCAGACCGAACGAAACCTGCGCCGGATCGACATTCAAATCTCCCGTCACGGCTCCGAACACGTCAACCTGCAACGGCACCCGATTGGTCGTGATCTTGATCGAGTCGTCGAACGGCCCCATCGGCATCGTCTTGAGCAGCGAGACTTTGAGCAGCGCGCCCGGCTTGCCGTCGGGACGCTTTTCCTGCACGACCTTGATCGAAGAATTCGAGTTGCTCACCGGACCGACCTGGAACGGCCCGCGCCCCGGATTGAGATCGTTGACCACCAGCTCCCTGGTGTATTCGGTCCCCTTCTTCACGTTGCCAAATGAGATTTCGCCCGGCTGCGCCTCGACCTGTTTCTTGACGATCCCCTGCATCGTCATTGTGACCTGCGGATTGCCGGGATCGTTGGTGGCCGCGGTGATGGTGCGCACCTGGTGACCCTTCTGAAAGTGCGTGTCGAACGAGACGGCGATTTCGCTGTCGTCGCCGGGCGCGACATGCATCTTCGAGGGATTTCCCGTCGTGCATCCGCATGAGGTCTTCACGCCGCGAATGTCCAGATAGCCCTGGCCGATGTTTTTGATCGTGAAGGTGTGACTGACCATCGTGCCTTCGAGCGCGGTGCCGAAATCGTACAGCGAATTGGCGACCACTGCTTTCGGCGCGCGCCCCGGAGGCGCGCTGTTGCCGCCGGGAATCAGCGGATTCATGCCCTCCTGCGCCGCAGCCGGCACGCTCGCAATCAACCCGATCATCAGTGCAAGGAATGCTAATTTTATTTTTTTCAAGTTCGTCATTTGACTCATGGGCCGAGGCACGGCGCCTCTCCATTGGACTCCATCAAGCATGGCGCGGAGCGTTGCGGTCAAGAGGCCTTGCTTACCGGCGCGGGGTGCGCGGCTTCGGGCTGGGCCGGTTCATAGCGGCTTAGAAAATCGGTCGAGAATTCGCCGCGATTGAAATCCGGATCGTGCAGAATCTTCAGATGCAGCGGGATGTTGGTCTTGATGCCGTCGATTACATACTCACGCAGCGCCGCCTTGGCCCGCGCGATCACTTCGGGGCGCGTCTCGGCATGCACGATCAGCTTTGCGATCAGCGGATCGTACTGCACCGGCACGCGATACCCGTCGTACAGCGCCGTCTCGACGCGCACCCCCAGTCCGCCCGGCGGATGGTGATTCGTGACGACGCCCGGCGAGGGAATATGACGTTCCGGATCTTCGGCATAGATGCGAAACTCCATCGACGCCCCATCGAACTTCACCTGCCGCTGCTTGAGCCCAAGCCTCTCGCCCATCGCCATCAGGATGCTCTCCTTCACCAGGTCAACGCCCGTGACCATCTCAGTCACGCCGTGCTCGACCTGGATCCGGGTGTTCATCTCTATAAAATAAAACACGCCGCTGCCCGCCAGCAGAAATTCCACCGTGCCGACGTTCGAATAGCCGACCACCGCGGCCGCGCGCAGCGCCGCCTTGCCCATCTTTTCGCGCAGCCGCGCGGTCAGAATCGGGCACGGCGATTCCTCGATCAGCTTCTGATGACGGCGCTGAATCGAGCAGTCGCGCTCGCCAAGGTGAATCGCGTTGTGGTGCAAGTCGGCAAGAATCTGAAACTCGACGTGACGCACGTCCTTGAGGTATTTCTCCAGGTACATCTTGCGCGAGTTGAACGACGCCTCGGATTCCCCCTGCGCCAGCGGAAACAGGCGCGTCAGCTCTGTTCCATCGCGAGCGACTCGCATCCCCTTGCCGCCGCCGCCCGCTGCCGCCTTGATCAGCACCGGGTAGCCCAGCCGTTTCGCGTCCGCTTGCGCCTCCCGCAACTCGGTGACTCCCGTGCCCTCGCTGCCCGGCAGGACAGGCACACCCGCGCGGCTCATGATCCGCCGCGCCCGCGGCTTGTCGCCCATCAACCTGATATGACGCGCCCGCGGACCCACGAAATTCAGTCCCGAGCGCTGGCACGCCTCCGCGAAGTCGCCGTTCTCGGACAGAAAGCCGTAGCCTGGATGCACTGCGTCGGCGCCGAAGGTCGTGGCCGCGCTCAGAATCGCCGGGATGTTCATGTAGCTGTCTTCAGCCGCCGGCGGGCCGATGCATACCGACTCGTCCGCCATCCGCACGTGCAGCGCGTTCTTGTCCGCCGTCGAATAAACCGCCACCGTCGAAATCCCCAGCTCGCGGCATGCGCGGATTATCCGGATGGCGATTGTCCCGCGATTTGCGACCAGCAGTTTTTTGAACATCGGCGAGCGCTCCGCCTTCTCAAACCACTTCGATGATCATCAGCGGTTGACCGTACTCGATAGGATTCCCATTCTCGGCGATGATTCTTATCACCCGCCCCGCGGCCGGCGATTCGATCTCGTTCATCATCTTCATCGCCTCGATTATGCACAGCGGCTGCCCCTTGCGCACCGACGACCCTTCCTCGACGAATGGCGCCGCGTCCGGCGAGCCGGCCCGGTAAAACGTACCCACCATCGGGCTTTCGATCAGTTTCTGATTCGGCGCCAGTTCGATTCGGCCTGCCGCCTTCGAGCCTTCCTCTTCGGTCGCCTCCACGTGCCTCGTCGCCATCTTGAGCGGCGAGGCCGTGCGCACCGCCAGATGCGGCAGCGAACCCGCCTCGGCCGCGTCCAGCGACGCGCGCCCGCCGCCGCGGACCAGCCGCACCTTGCCCTTCTTGTCCTCTATCTCGAGTTCGACCAGCCCGTAATCCCGCATCAGGACCAGCAAGGTTTTTAGCTCGCGTACTTCCATCTGCTCTCCGTGTCTTCCCGCAACGGCGACTCGCCTGCGCGCGTGATCGTTGCCCGGCATCGCGTTCATCCGCTCCGGCGGCGCGACTCCTCGGCCATCGTGCGCGCGGCTCTGAGCGCCAGGCTATAGCTCTCGGCGCCAAATCCCATGATTCGACCGTGCGCGATGTCCGCAATCGTCGAATGATGCCGAAACGGCTCGCGCCGATACACGTTGGACAGATGCACTTCGATTACCGGAATGTTCACGGCCTGTATCGCGTCGCGAATCGCAACGCTGGTGTGCGTGTATGCGCCGGGATTGAGGATCAGCACCTCGCACTTGCCGCGCGCTTTCTGAATTCGATCGACGATTCCACCTTCGCTGTTCGACTGAAACGTCTCAACCTTCATCTCGAGTTCGCGTCCCAGTCGCTTCAGTTCCTTGTCGATATCAGCGAGGCGGGTTCGGCCGTAAATTTCCGGCTCGCGTTCGCCGAGCAGATTCAGGTTGGGTCCATGGATCACCAGCACCGCAACTGGACTGCTCGCGCCGCCCGATGCGGCCTGACCAGCCATATCCCGGGCTTTAGTCCTCATCGCCATCCCCACTCCGCTCCTCGCTTCATTGAACCGCACCCTCGATGCGACTGCAAGCGCGGGGATAGGCAATGATATGCGCACTGTGCCTGAACCGGGAAATAGTTTCTCCTAGCGGTTCAACGTAATTCGCTTGTTGCGGCAATGCGTGGGTTTTGGAGCCAAAGACGCAACAATGCGTCGGCACGGGCTACGGTTGGGGGACCCACGAATCCGAACTCCACGTCTTCGGGTAACTCGATTGGCGCGTTGTTAATCGGACTCGTCGCACTGACCATCCTGACCGGAGGCGCGACACCAACCCTATAGTTGTAGCGCTCAAGATCAGCATGGCTTAAGGAATCTGCCAGACAGGTGCAAAACCAGCCGTTTGGCGGAAAGTGAATCTCCCACCAGCCGTCATCCACAGCGAGCACGAGATTATCCCAAGCCGCGTGGCGATCACATCCGTATGCCGCGTAGCGGAGCAGCGGCATCAGCCGCTGCACGCGGCGGCTCTGCTCAAGATTCTTAGCGCCCGTCCACACCCCTAGATAGGTACTGTAAATGACCTCCAAGAATTCAGCGCCGGGGTGAGCCTTGTTTTTCCGGTGCGTCTCGACATTCCAAACAGTCGCCTCATCCACCCACCAAGCAAGCTGGCGCAGCGAAGGCCGGAGTTTTTTCTGGACATCCTCGAAAGCGGTGCCGTTCTCGCAAGCGCGCCGCAGTGCGTGCCGCATCTCATCGAAGAGGTCAAAGGCCACCGTAATCTCCTCATTGAGCTAGCTAAGGCGCGGCTCACCCGCCGCGTGCTAATGCCGGAGGTCTAGCCGTATAAAGGTCATAGGCGCGCTTTCTTACCGCGTTTCTTAGCTCCGGTTCAACAAATCTTGAGGAATCGAGGTCGCGGCTGGCTGGTTTGAATGCGTTGCCTAGTTCCGTTCCAGCGATGAGCATAGCGCGTTTCTCGGGATATCCAAATCGCGCAATGAGTTCATCTCGTAAACGCACTGCATCCCATTCCGATTCAATCGCCTCAACCACTGTCGCGCGCAGGCCCTCTATGGTGCCAATAGCTGCTGCGCGTATCTTTTCGCCGGCGTGCTGACGGGCAAATTCTACTTCACACGCCTTGAAGTTGGCCCAGATGCGCTCCGCATGCCGCTTCCGCTGCTCATCGAGATAACAGCCCGAGCACCGGCTGATTTTAAGGAATAGCGAGTTGAAAAGCCGCGCCGAAATCGACAACCGGTTCCCGCATTGTGCGCAAAAGAGCCGTGCCATGATGGTTTTTATCGCTCACTGGCGAACACGCAGAAAGCCAGAGCCATCCTACGGCTTCGCGCGCTGCAAAATGAGCGGGATTCCTCCTTCTGGCCCTTGCTTCGTCAGCATAATGTCACCGTCCGCGTCACTGTGGCAGTAGCTGTGGAAACGGCCAACGATGCTCGCAAATATATGCGAGCACTGCGGGTCCGAGTTCGTCGGCTGATGAGCCGCTCAAAAATCCAAGCGGAAACTTCAGGTCGGCGAAGCTCGTAAAAAATATGATGTACTGTGAGAGAATTTCTTGGACGATGCGCCGCTGCTCTGGCGGCATCGCACAGACCTCCGCTGCGCTAAGTGGCGTGCCTCGCTCCAGCCGGGTGAAGACCGGTTCCGCCGCCGATACGATTAGTCGATCCTTGGTGGCCTGTCGCGCCTCACGAAAAATCCGTTGCGCGAAAAGGAACAAGCATCGGCAGACAGCATCGGCTTTGAGGTGGGGCGGCTCATCCATTTCCAACGACCTCTCCAACGGCGGTGTAGCAACCCGCAAGGTTACGACATCGCAGACCGACTGTCACGCGCGGGCATCGCATGCTGTCCACCGGTCAGTCGTCACTGGAGTCGCCAGAACGCGACTTGAGCGCATTCTGGTACACTTCGCGACGCCCCCTTCCCGTCAACCGCGCGACCACCGCGCTCGCCTGCTTGAGCCCAAGTCCCGCCTCACGCAAAACTTCGAGCGCTTCACCCAGGTTAAGGGTGACCGACACCGCGTCCGCGCCGGCGATGCTCGGCGTATCGGGCGCGCCTGCGACGATGATCGTGATCTCTCCAAGCGCGGGCGTCGCGCGAAAATGTCGTTCCAGCTCGACCAGCGTCCCGCGCGCAGTTTTCTCGTAAGTCTTGGTGATTTCGCTCACCACCGCCGCATCCCGCGACTGTCCGAATGCGGCCGCCATCTCGGCCAGCGTATCGGCCAGCCGGCGCGCAGCCTCGTAGAAAACCATCGTGCGCGGCTCGCGGCGGAGTTCTTCCAGCCGGCTGCGCCGCGCCGCGTCGCGCGCCGGAATAAATCCCTCGAAGGTGAACCTGTCGGTCGGGATTCCGGCAATCGACAGCGCCGCGATTGCCGCCGACGCTCCCGGCACCGCCATCACGCGCACGTTTGCCTCCCACGCCGCCCGCACCAGTCGAAAGCCCGGATCCGAAATCGCCGGCGTGCCCGCATCGGTGACCAGCGCGATTTTTTCTCCCGCCTTCAGCCTCGCGATCAGCTCCGGCACGCGCCGCTCCTCGTTATGCTCGAAATGGCTGACGGTGGGCGTGTGAATCTGATGACGCGCGAGCATCTGCCCGGTTCGCCGCGTGTCCTCGCATGCGATCAGGCTGACCTCCTCGAGGGTGCGAATTGCGCGCGCGGAGATGTCGCCCGGATTGCCGATCGGCGTCGCGACAACGTACAAAATTCCGCCAGCGTCGGTTTGTTTATTTGCGCGCGTGGACATTACAATTCGACATTAGAATCCAAAGCTATTATTCGCCCCCGGAGTAATCGGCATGGCCGAAGGCAAAGCTACTCTCCTCATCTCATGCGTCGACCGCCCCGGCATCATAGCCCGTGTCGCCACCCACCTGTTCACTCTCGGATGCAATATTATCACCTCCGACCAGTACTCCGATGACGAGGACGGCCACTTCTTCTGGCGCATCCACTTCGAAAGCCTGCGACGGCCCGTCAGCGAGCTGTTAAAGGACCTCGACGCGTCGATGCCGTCGCTGCTGCCGTGGGAGCGCCTCAAGTGGCAGCTTTTCGACGCCGCCAAGCGGGACAGGATTGTCATCATGGTTTCGCGGCTGCCGCACTGCATGATGGATCTTCTGAGCCGCCATCGTTTCGGCGAACTCGACGGCGACGTGGTCGGCGTGGTCAGCAATCATCCCGACCTCGAACCGCTCGCGCGCCCGTTCGAAGCGCCCTTCACGGTGATCGCGGTCGCGAAGGATCGCAAATCGGAGTCTGAAGCCGCACTCCTGAAGCATCTTGGCGAGCTCCGCGCGGACACCGTCGTCCTCGCGCGCTACATGCAGGTGCTGTCGGGCGAATTTCTTCGCGCCTGGAACAAGCCGATCGTCAACATTCACCACAGCTTCCTGCCCGCGTTCGCCGGCCAGCGGCCGCACAAGCAGGCGCACGACCGCGGCGTCAAGCTAATCGGCGCGACCGCGCACTACGTGACCGAAGAGCTCGACGCCGGCCCGATAATCGCCCAGGCCACCACGCCGATGACGCATCGCGACACCGTCGCCGACCTCGCGCGCAAGGGCAAGGATCTCGAAGTGATGGTGTTGGCGAAGGCCGTGCGCGCTCACCTCAAAAAGCAGGTGCTGCTCCACCACAACCGCACGATCGTCTTCGAATGACGGGTGATTCCCGGCCCCTGCTCAGGTGGGGCCGGTGAAGAAACTCAGCGAGCGGTTCGCAAACGAGATGATCGGCGACCAGTACAGCCCAAACACGATTGTCGCGCAGGCCAGCACTCCCATCAGCCCGTAATCCCAC
Organism: Deltaproteobacteria bacterium; assembly: GCA_003135135.1. Lineage (GTDB taxonomy): Bacteria > Desulfobacterota > Binatia > Binatales > Binataceae > Binatus. The sequence continues at coordinate 74,047 of PLDK01000047.1, read as the reverse complement.
GGCTGGAAGCGCACCGTGCCTTCGTCGCCGCGCGGCTGTTCGAAGAACATCTTCTGAATCGGCTTCAGATAGTAATACAGAGACACTACTGAATTGAGTATTCCAACAATAGCCAGTATGTAGAATTGGCCGCGAATCACCGCCGCAAACAGGTAGAACTTTCCGATGAATCCAACCGTCAGCGGAATGCCTGTCAATGAGAACAGGAAGATAGTCAGTGCGAGCGCCGGGACGATCCCGCCGCGCCACGCCAGCCCGCGGTACGCGTCCACATCCTCGCGCCCCGTCGAGTTCGCCACGATCATCACCACGACGAATGCGCCCGCATCCATTACATAGTAGGCAAACAGGTAGAACAGCATCGCGCGAATCCCGTCATTCGACAGCACGACGAATCCCATCAGCGCGTATCCCGCCTGCGCGATACTCGAGTACGCCAGCAGCCGCTTCATGTTGGTCTGCTGAAGCGCCGCAAGGTTGCCCAGCGTCATCGTGATGATGCAAACGAAGAGCAGCAGCTGCGGCCAATCGACGCCCGCCAGCGCCGTCCAGCTTCCGCCCGCCGCCAGATGCGAAATCGCCGGGAAGAAAAAGCGCGTCAGCAAGGCAAAGCCCGCCGCCTTCGAGCCGACGGCCAGAAAAGTTGTGATCGGAATCGGCGCACCGGTATAAACGTCCGGCGCCCACATATGAAACGGCACCGACGCGACCTTGTAGCCCATCCCGGTCAGGATCAGCACCAGCGCGATGAATACAGCGAGCACCGGCAGATGCCCGGGCGTCGAGAGCGCCTTGTTGATCACGTTGAAGTCGAGCGAGCCGGTGATGCCGAAAATCCAGCTCATGCCGTAAATCATCGTGCCCGACGCGACGCCCCCGTAGATCAAGTACTTAAGCGCGGCTTCGAGCGAGCGCCGGTTATGCCGCAAAAAACCCGTCAGGATGTACGACGTCAGGCTGACGAACTCTAGCGCCAGGTACGCCATCAGCAGGTTCGCCGACTCCGCCATCAAGAACATCGCGAACGTGCTCGCGAGCAATATCGCGTAGTACTCGCCCTGGTCGCAGCTCTTCACTTCCTGCGAGCCAATCGACATCCAGATAGCCACCACCGCGGCCAGCGCGATCAGCGTGCGAAAGTAAATCGCGAACGAATCGAATACCAGCATCCGATGAAACAGCCACGCGCCCGACAGCACCGGCTCCAGACCAATCGCCAGCAATGACGTGGCGGCCGCTATCAGAGCCAATGCGCCGAGACGCGACTTGTCGCGTACCGCAAGGTCGATGATCACGATCGCCAGGACGCCGGCCACCAGGATCATTTCCGGGATGAAATGTTTCAGGCTCGCGAGATTTCCGAGATCCATCTGCTTCCGTCCGACCTGCCTTGAGTCTCAGTGAACCATCGCGACGGCTGCGCCCGAAGTCGACAGCACAACCTGGTTGAGATGAACCAGCGAGGTGTTGAGCAGGCCGAGAATCGCGTGCGGATAGACACCGAGGATCAGCACGATGACCCCGAGCGGCACCAGCGTGAACGCCTCGCGAAACGACAAATCGGAAAAGCCCTTGTATTTTTCGTTCAGCGGCCCAAGGTAGATTCGCTGGAAGGTCCACAGCAGATAGCCCGCCGTCAGTACCGCCGTCGCCGAGCCGAACACCACCATAATCGGATGCGTCTGCCACGCGCCGAGCAGCACCAGCACTTCCGAAATAAATGCCGACATCCCCGGCAGTCCCATGCCGGCGAAAAACGCGAAGCCGGTAAACGCCGTATATATCGGCATCTGCTGCGCCAGCCCGCCGAAGCCGTTTATCTCGCGATGATGCGCGCGATCGTAGATCACGCCGACCAGGATAAAGAGCATCGCGGTGATCGTTCCGTGATTGAACATCTGCAGCACGGCGCCGTTGATTCCCGCCGTCGTGAACGCCGCCATCCCCAGCATCACGTAACCCATGTGACTAATCGACGAATAGGCAATCAGTTTCTTGTAGTCAGTCTGCGCCATCGCGCACATCGCGCCGTACACGATGTTGATAGTGCCAATCACGCCAAGGAACAGCCACGCAAGCTGGTAAGTGGCCGCCGGCAGCACCGCGAAATTCACCCGCAGAATGCCGTAGGTGCCCATTTTCAGCAGCACACCGGCAAGAATCACCGAAATCGCCGTGGGCGCTTCCACGTGCGCGTCGGGCAGCCAGGTATGAAACGGGAACGCCGGAATCTTGATTGCGAAACCGACAAACAGCGCGATCCATACTATTCGCTGGAACCCGATTGAGTAATGACTCGAATTCGCCGCCAGCTCGGTCAGATCAAAGGTCGGGGTCGCGCTGTAGTAATATAGTCCGAGCATCGCCAGCAGAATTAGTACCGAACCCAGCAGAGTGTAGAGAAAGAATTTGATCGCCGCGTACTCGCGCCGCGGACCGCCCCAGATGCCGATAAGGAAATACATCGGCAGCAGCATCACTTCCCAAAAAATATAAAACAGAAAGAAATCGAGCGACACGAACACGCCCATCATTCCCGTGTCGAGCATCAGCAGCATCGCGTAGTAACCCTTCTCCGCGCGATTTATTCCGAAGCTCGCGAACGTCGAGATAAACATGATGAGCGCCGTCAGCAGCACCATCGAGATGCTGATTCCGTCCACGCCCACGAAGTAGCTAATGTGGTACGAGGGCATCCACGACGCCTTCTCGGCGAACTGAACCGCACTGGTCGTCGTGTCGAAGTGCTCGTACAGGTGAATCGCGATCAGGAGTTGCGGTATCGTCGCCGCGACTGCGATCCACTTGCTTGCGTTCTTCATCGAGTCGGGCAGCGCGAGAATCAGCACCATCCCGGCGATCGGAACAAAGGTTATCAGCGTAAGCGCGTGACTCATTTCAGTTTCGCTCTTCCCGTTTGACTTGAAATCGGCGCCGCCGCCGAATTTGTCATGCCCTTACCACCGCGCGCACCAGCAATATCAGCATCACCGCGGCCAGAATCCCGTATAAGTATCCATTGATCGAGCCGGTCTGCAGCCGTCGCAGCCTGCTGCCCACGTCGAGCGTCAGGTTCGAGGCGAAATTCACCAGCCCATCGACTACGTAGTGGTCGAATAGTCCGGACAGCCAAGACAGGAACACCACGATGCGTGCCGCCAGGTTCACGGCTCCGTCGATGATGTTGGTATCGAACCAGGCCAGCGCCCGCGTCGCGAACATATATGGCTGTATAATCACTCGATTGTAGAATTCATCGACGTAGTATTTGTTGTATACCCATTCGTATGGCACTCCGCCGAACATCTGACTAAAGCGCGCGGGATTCAGCTTCTGCTGCCGATACATCAAGTCCGCCACTAGCCATCCGATTACTACTATCGTGAATGTGATAACTGCGAACGCACCTTCCGTCGCACGACTATGTATTCCCGCTTCGGTTATCCGGCGCGTCACCTCGGAGTTGAATACGGGATCGAGAAAGTCCTCGAACGGTTTGAATGTCGCGATGAATTCCGGAATCTTCACGAGTCCGCCGACTACCGACAGCGCGCCCAGCACGATCAGCACGTACGCCATCGACGCTGGCGATTCGTGCACATGATGCTCCTGCTCGTGCGTGCCGCGAAATTCGCCGAAGAACGTCATGTACACCTGGCGAAACATGTAGAACACCGTGATTCCCGCCCCAGTCAGCAGCATCGCCCACACCACCGGATGCCCGTGCGAGATTGCCTGCCAGATGATCTCGTCCTTCGACATGAATCCCGCGAACGGCGGCACGCCCGAAATAGCCAGCGTCGCCGCCATGAACGTCACGAACGTGATCGGCATCTTGTGCCGCAACCCGCCCATCTTGCGCATGTCCTGCTCTCCGCCCATCGCGTGGATCACCGACCCCGATCCCAGGAACAGGCACGCCTTGAAGAACGCATGCGTCATTAGATGAAACACGCCCGCCGCGTATGCGCCGACGCCCAGCGCCGCGAACATGTATCCGAGCTGGCTCACCGTCGAGTACGCGAGCACTTTCTTGATGTCGTTTTGCGCCACGCCGATCGTCGCCGCGAACAGCGCCGTCAGTCCGCCCACCACCGCGATCACGCCCATCGTGAACGGCGACATCGAAAACAAAAAGTTCAGCCGCGCCACCATGTACACGCCCGCCGTCACCATCGTCGCCGCATGTATCAGCGCGCTGACCGGCGTCGGTCCCGCCATCGCGTCCGGCAGCCACACGTACAGTGGAATCTGCGCCGACTTTCCCGTCGCCCCGATGAACATCAACAGCGTCACGAAGCCGACCAGGGGAAACGCCGACTGATAGCCGGCGAAATTCATCGGCATTCCCGCAAGCCCCGGTGCGTACCTCGCGATCTCGCGCGTCACCAGCGTCGCGTGCCCGATCGACTGCAGTCCCGCGAACAAACTGAACAGCGCGATCACGAACGCCAGGTCGCCCACCCGGTTGACGATGAACGCCTTGTTGCCCGCCGTCGTGTTCGCCGTCACCTTGTACCAGAACCCGATCAGCGCGAACGAGCACAGACCCACGCCCTCCCAGCCCACGAACATCAGCCACAGGTTATCGCCCAACACCAGCACCAGCATCGCGAACGTGAACAGGTTGAGCCATCCGAAAAAACGCCAGTAGCCGTCGTCGTCGTGCATGTAGCCGATCGAGTAGATGTGGATCAGGCCGCCCACGCCGGTGACTATCAGCGTCATCACCATCGACAACGGATCGAGCCAGAACGCGATGTCCAGGTTCAGTCCGCCGACGTCGAACCACGTCCACAGGTCGTCGAGCATGAAGCGGTTTTCCGGCGGGATCGCGATCATCACGAGAAACGCGCGCACCGCAAGGATGAACGCCGCGATGACGACGCCGCATCCAATCAAACTGATCGCGCGCTTGCCGAAGGTCTTCTGCAGCCACGCGCCCGCAATGAAATTGATCACCGCGCCAGCCAGCGGCAGCGCCACGATCAATCGGATGAAGGTAACCGCAATCGGATGATCCATCGCTCAGCTATCCACGCAGCGTCTCGGCCGCATCGACGTCGATCGTCTTGAAGTTCTGATAGATCGCCAGCACCACCGCCAGTCCAATCACCGCCTCTGCCGCCGCCAGCATGATTACGAAAATCGCAAAAATCTGGCCATCGTATTTGCCGCCGCCGTAAAACGCGAATGCAAGGTAGTTGATGTTGGCGGAGTTGAGTATCAGCTCGACGCCCATCAGGATTCCAATCGCGTTTCGGCGCGTCAGAACCGTGAACAGCCCGAGCGAAAATATTATCAGGCTCAGAACCAGGAAGTGGTTCAGCGTTATTCCCCCGCCCATCCCGACTCTCCCGCTCTCCTATTCCCTGACTTCATGGCGCGAAATGACAATCGCGCCGATTAACGCCGCCAACAGCACCAGCGACGCGACCTCGAACGGCAGCACGTAATCGCCCAGGAACGCGTTTCCGATCGCATAGGTCGTCGGCGCGGGCGTGATTGCGGCCGCCTGATGCCACTGCGTTCGCATCACCGCATACAGCATCACGATCGCCGCGACTCCTGCTACTACAATCGCCGGTCCGGTTCCCACCGCGCGATTCGATACCTTCACGTCGCCGATTCCCGCCGTCAGCATCACCGCGAAGATAGTCAGTACCAATATTCCGCCGACATAAACGAGTAGTTGCACCATCGCGACAAAGTCCGCCGCGAGCAGAATGTAGATACCCACTATGCCCATGAATGCGCCCAGCAGCGCGAAGGCCGAATAAACTATGTTGCGCGAGAACGCAACCAGCCCGGCCGAGCCCACCGTCAACGCGGCTAGCGCATAGAATATTACCTGTGCGAGCATCGATTCGCCCTTCCCCGCGTTGCAGACCCGCGCGCGCGCTACGCCGGCTCGTCTCCGCCCGGCTTCTCGCCGCCTGGTTGCGCCCATTGATCGAGGTAGGCCATGCCGCGACTCAGGATTGGCGCGATTTTCGGATCTGTCTCCGGCCCTTTCTTGGCCTTGTACGCCATCAGCGGATCCTGGACGAAGCGGCGAATCAGGCTCTCCAGCGAATAGTCAGCACCCTCGAACTCCGTCGTATGATGTATCGCTCCGGTTGGACACACCTCGCTGCACAGCCCGCAGTACATGCACTTGGCGATGTCTATATCGAACTGCGACAGCAGCAACTGCCGCGTTTGCTGATCCTTCTCGGCCACGATGACTATGCAATCGATCGGACAGGCGCGCTCGCACGCCAGGCAGCCCGTGCAGATCTCGAGATCGACATCCAGGATCCCGCGATAACGGAACGGCAGCGTGTCCTGCACCCGCACCGGCATCCGATCCGGATATTGCACCGTGTACGGCTTGCGCATGAAATGCGACGCCGTTACCGCCATGCCCTCGAAGATCGTCGAGACCGTGTCCTTTATATTATGTACGTATTCCGAAACCACGATCATCAATAGCCTCTATATAGTCGGATTGAAGTAAACTTCCATCCGTGAACGCCTGAGATAGTAGATAACCCGCTGAATGAATAGTGCCCCGAGCACGATCGCCCCGGCGAACATGATATAGCCCATCGCCACGTTGCCGTCGGGCCATATAGCTACCCACACCGCGGTGCCGATCATATTCACGAACGCGATCGGCACGAAGTATTTCCAGCATGTTGTCATTAGCTGGTCGATTCGGACCCGCGGCAGCGTCGCGCGTATCCACATCGAGACGAACACCAGGAATAGTACTTTGACGTTGAACGTGATCACTTCCAGCACGTTCATCGCGACTACATTGTTCGTCACGTGCGGAAATTGCCATCCGCCGAGGAACAACGTCGTGATTATCGCGCCGACGATAAACAGGTTTCCCCATTCCGCCATCGAGAAACACGCGTAGCGCCAGCCGCTATACTCAGTCGCAAAACCCGCCACCAGTTCGGATTCGGCTTCGGGCAAATCGAACGGCGTCCGGTTAGCCTCGGCGAGCGACGACATATAGAGGATGTTGGCCGCCACGAACGTGAATGGATTGGCGAACAGGAACCAATGCTGCGGCGCCCAGCCCTGCCCGCGGATGATTCCCTGCATCGACAGCGTGCCCGTCATCAGCACCACCGGGAAGATCGAAAGCCCCGCCGGTATTTCGTAACTGACTATTTGCGCCGCCGAGCGGACTCCGCCGATCAGCGACCACTTGTTGTTCGACGCCCATCCCGCCATCAGCACGCCCACCACCGTGAGCGCCGTCACCGCCGTCATGTAGAGGATGCCCACGTTCATGTCGGCCAGTATCAGCGACGACGAGAACGGCATCACCGCCCACGGCAGGACGAACGCCAGCATCACCAGGTACGGCGCCATCTTGAACAGGCGCGAGTCGGCTTCGTCGGGGATGATGTCTTCCTTGCAGACGATTTTTATTCCGTCCGCCAGCCACTGCAGAAAGCCCTGCGGGCCGACGCGGTTTGGACCCACCCGCGACTGGATTCGCGCCCACACCCGCCGTTCGACCCAGGTCACGATTCCCCCAAACGGAAGCGCGACGACCAGGAACACGACCAGGCTCATCACGAACACCACGATCGCGGCGACCACGTCCCGCGGCGGGTTCTTGCCGAACACGCCCCACGCAATCAGATTTTCAATCAGCGTATGCATCGATGCCTATCGATCGATCTCCGGCGCAATCACGTCCAGGCTCGCGATCAGCGTGACCAGGTCCGCGATCATCAATCCCGCGCTCAGCTTCTGGATGATTCCCATCGCCGCGAACGATCCCGTGCGCACGTGAACCCGCCACGGATACCCGCTGCCGTCGCTGACCAGGTACCAGCCCATGTCGCCGCGTCCGCTCTCGACGCGAATCTGGCATTCGCCGGCCGGCGGCTTGAAATTGCGCACCACTTTCGCCAGCACCGCGCCCGGCGGAATCTTCTTCAGCGCCTGGCGCAGAATTTTCGACGACTCCGCCATCTCGCGAATCCGCACCACGTATCGATCCATCGAGTCGCCGAGCTTGCCCCACTGGCCGTTGCCGACCGGCACCTCGAACTCGAAGTCGGGATACACTGAATACGCAATGTCCTTGCGGATGTCCCACTTGATTCCGCACGCGCGCAGATTCGGCCCGACCAGGTTGTAGTTGATCGCGTCCGCCGCCGTGATCACTCCGACGTTCGCCAGCCGCTCGACGTAGATTTTGTTCCACGAGATGAGCGCGTTGTATTCCTCGAGGATCGGGTCGAAATGATCCAGATAAGCCAGCGCCTTCTCGCGCCATCCGGGCGGCAGGTCCCACGCCACGCCGCCGATTCGCATGTAGTTGAACGTCAGCCGCGCGCCGCACAGTTCCTCGATCAAATCGTTGATCATCTCGCGCTCGCGGATCACGTGCGCGAACGGCGTCATCGCGCCGATATCCATCGCCATCGCGCCCACCGACAGCAGATGCGACGCGATTCGGTTGAACTCCGCCGCGATCACCCGGCAGTACTCGCCGCGCTTGGGCACTTCGATTCCCGCCAGCTTCTCGCACGCCATGCCCCAGCCCTGGTTGGTGAACATCGCGCACACGTAATCGACGCGATCGGTGTATGGCATGAAGCCGCGGTAGCCGACCTTTTCCGCAATCTTTTCGATCGACCGGTGCAGGTAGCCGACGTCCGGAATCGCCTCGCGCATCACCTCGCCGTCGGCCCGCACCACGAAGCGCAGCACCCCGTGCGTCGACGGATGCTGCGGGCCCATGTTGAGCGTCATTTCTTCGGTGCGCAGCGTGCTCATTTCTTTTTCGTGTCGAGCCGGACTATCGGGCTCTCCCTCACCGTTGAGATTCCGTGGTATTCCGGCGGCTCGACGAAATCCTTGCGCAGCGGATGACCGATCCAGTCCTCCGGCATCAGGATTCGCCGCATGTCGCTATGCCCTTCGAAGTTGACGCCCAGCAGGTCGAATATTTCGCGCTCCATCCAGTTGGCCGACTTCCACACGCCCTCCAGCGTCGCCACGCTCGGGTTGTCGCGCGGCAGTTTCACCTTCAGCACCGCGCCGTGGCGATGCTGGTACGAGAACAGGTGATAGACCACCTCGATCCGGTCCTTGTAATCGACGCCGCTCTCGTTGGACAGGCAGTCCATCGCGAGCTCGGGATCCTCATTCATGAAACGCCCGACTTCGACGATCGCTTTAGGGTCAATCACCGCGAATGGATCCGGCTTCTTGTCGGATATTTCCAGCACCCGATCGCCGAACCGGCTCTTGACCCGCTCGATTATTTGGAGCGCCTCCATCTGCTCAGGCTGCTGCGACCTGCTTTGCGTTGGGCGAACGCACCAGCCAGCGCTCGGTCATGATCTTCTCTTGCAGCTTGAGCAGGCCTTCGGTCAGCGCCTCGGGACGCGGCGGGCAGCCGGGAACGTACACATCGACCGGCAGGATTTTGTCCACCCCGTCGCAAACCGAGTAGGCCAATTGGAACAGTCCGCCGCAGCTCGCGCACGAACCCATCGCGATGGCGTATTTCGGGTCGGGCATCTGATCGTAAAGCAGCCGCGTCCTGAGCGCCATTTTCAGCGTCAGCGTTCCCGCTACGATCATCAGATCCGACTGACGCGCCGAAGCACGCGGCACCGCGCCGAAACGATCGAGGTCCGCGCGCGGGCCGCCCGTATGCATCAGCTCGATCGCGCAGCAAGCCAGGCCGAACAGCATGTACCAGATGCTCGATTTGCGCATCCAGTTCAGCAGTTCATCCGTCTTGGTGGTCAGAACGTAATCCGGGAGCGTATTCAGCAAAGGCATAAAATAAACCTCAGTCTTCGACCGGTACCTTCTTGATCCATTCCAGGTCGTGCTTGACCCACACGTAAACCAGGCCGACGAACAGGATCAGCAGAAAAATTAAAATTTCGCTGAGCGCATAAAGGCGCCGGCCCGAGCGCACCCAGTCCAGGTAAACCGCGGCAATCGGATAAACAAACGCGATTTCGACCTCGAACACCACGAAAATCAGCGCGATCAGGTAGAAACGGACGTTGAAATTGATCCAGGCGTGCCCGGTCGGCGGCTCGCCGCATTCGTAGGGAGTCAGCTTTCGATCGTACGGATTTTGCGGCGCCAGCAGACGCTGTACGCCGAACATCACCGCCACGAAGCCCACCGCGATGATCGTAAGCGCCAGTGGCACGCCGAAATTGATATACATTTTAAGTTACTGAGTCTTCATTATTTGGACTGGGCTAGGCTGTCAAGAAGAACGGCTTCACCAGCGACCGATTTCGCTTAAGAAATTCTTAATTGATTCGAATCATTGCGTCCCTCACCCTCGGGACTTGTCTATTTGTCCGGGTTTTCCACTATCTTCCCGTCGTTGCCCTGCTGAGTCTAACTATTTCGGCGACGCAACCGGATCGATTGCGAGTTACTTCCGAGTCTCGCCGCCGCTGTGCGTACCTGTGGCCGCATCCAGGCATTTACGGATTTCGCGAAGCATGTCCTGATCAATCCACGAGCCGTGGTGGTTCGGACAGGCCATCGCAGCCAGCCCCATTTCGCCCGGCTTGATCGCCGCTCTGGCGCCAAGCCTCGCGCCGCAATCGGGACAATCGATCTCTGTGGGATGCCTGTGACGCATGTCTTCGACGATCTCTCCGAGCCCGACGAAAACCTTTTCGCCCAGGGAATCGTGGTGAATGGCCCCCGCGTTCTCCAGGCGCGCGCCCAGCTGATCTAGCGCCTCCCGGTCAGCCCACGCGCCGTGATGCTTTGGACAAACCATTTCGCCCACGCCGATTGCCACCCGGGCCTCGAGTCTTTCGCCGCATTGCGGGCATTTGATCGCCTTGGCGTACTTCAGGCGCAGCTTTTCGATTATTTCCGCGTCGTGCTGGCGGGCCCATTGATTCTCGCGAGCCATCTCAGATTGATGGAGTGTGTCGCCGAGACGGTCTTTTTCGTCGCTCATGTTTCTTCCTCCCGCAGGAGTTCTACCGGCGTTGATTGATCATCGGACCGCAGTCCGGTCGATCGCGCTGCCAAGCGACCGCTATTTGTGCTCCTTCAGCAACGCCTTCAATGCCGCCGCGTCGAGCCACGCGCCGTGCCCTGCCGGGCACACGTGCATTGGTACTCCGGCCTCGGTTTTCGCCACCAAAAACTGCTTGCAATGCGGACAAGCTGTATGGCTCATGCGCTCGCGTATCCTCTCGAGCAGGTCGGTATCACGCTGTCGCGCCCACTGATCTTCGCGCGCCGCCTCCACATCGTGCAGCTTGCTGCCCAGCCGGTCCTTGCTATCACCCGTCATAGTCCCGCCTCTTCATCGGGCGCCCTTAGATCATCTCTTTGATCAGCTTGCCGCTGCGTGCTTTCTCGACCGTAGCCTCGAATTTCGATCCGAGATCGACGCCCATCTCCTTGGCCCGCTTCTTCGCCCACAGCCCAACGTTGCGCGAGTCGCGATAGAACGAATCGTCGCGCGGCTTCGACGCGTCGAAACTCGCAATCCGTGACGACTCGCTCTCGACCACCGCGAACGACGACATCACGCGCCGCAGCCGCACCGACCCGCACTCGGGACAGGCGCGCCGCTCGCGGCGGCGCGATGAACCCATTATCACGTGCGAGCTGACGAGCCCGCATCGCGAGCATTCGTACTCGAAAATAGGCATCGGAACTAAAGAATATCCTGCCCGCCGACGGCCCGCAAATCAGCCGGTGGCGCGGCTTTCGCCGTCTGTCAGGTGGGACTTTTGCTTTCGCCGGCGCCGGGCTTGGGCGGCGACAAGGGCCGCCAACTTTCGCGCACGTCCAGCGCCCGTCCCGCCAACGGATTGCCGACCAGCAGGACAAGTCCAATTGCGCCGACCACCAGCCCGCATCCGATCCACCAAAGCGAGTGGTACTCGACGCCGAGCGCGAGCATCGCGAGCGCCCACAGCGGGATGATGAGCGAGACGACGAAGCGCATCAGCGCACTCATCACATGTTCAGCATGTTCGACGCGGCCAGCCATCGGTTCTCTATTTAGTCGCTCCGTCGGCGCCTTTCAAACCCCCGTTCGCGCCGCTTGTCAAAATTTCATACAGCGTCGGCGGCCCGCCGCCACCGATCAGATTGGACTTCGCGATGAGCTTGAGCCGCGTCCGATACTCGGGCGTCATCGCGTCCATCTCGCGCGGCGTCGCAATCAAATAAACCGGCTTGCCCGCAGCGCCATTTGCGCATTGAGGATGGCTAAGGTCAGGCACCGCAGCGCCGTAGTAGTACGACAGCTCATAGTTGATGCCGCCTGGGATGCACAACTGATCTCCTCTGACGTGATCCGCTACGATCGGAATGAAACTCTTCACGCTGCGGATAGCGGCAAGGCCGGGTCGCAACCCCGCAGTCCAGAACAGGCTCAAGCAAAGCGCGAGGAAGCCAAATGCAACGCCGACTACAATCGCGCGGCGGCGGGTTATCGCGAATATCACGACGCCAACTCCGATCAGCCATGCAATGCCCAATTCGAAAAGAAATTTACCCATGGTCTGGAAGACCGAGTAGTAAGCCGCGTCGCTCGATTGGAGGTTGAAGTGCGGAACAAGGCCGGGGAAGAGAATTAGGAAAACAGACACGAGAATTGGACCCAGCACGAATGCCGCGACGAGCACGTCACGCAACTTCGCCACGGCGCCGCGTACGTCCAGCGTGAACACCGACGCGCACAGGATCGCAATCCCCGGGAGCGCGGGCAGGATGTAGTCGTCGCGCTTGACGCTCGCAATCGAGAAAAATAGCAACACCGCGAGCGATATGCTGATCTGGTAGATCACCGCGCGCCGCTTCCCCGCCGAAATCTCGCCGGTGTAGAAGGCGAGCGCGGCCGGCACGATCAGGAGCGTCATCGGAAAAGCGCCGCCCAGCAGGCGCGCGGCGATAAAATAGAAGGGCCGGTAACTCTCGCCCGTCCCGCCGAGCTTGGCCGGCATGAAATGCCCGAAATTCTCCGCGAAGACGATCCTGAGGATTTTATTCCCGCCGGCAATCGCGGCCGGCACGTACCAGACCGCGCCGACAGCGACCGCAATCGCGACGACCTGCCAGGGCCATCGCTGACGCAGCAGCGCGAGGGGATTGCGGCGCTCGATCAGCAGATAGATCGACGCGGCGAGCGCGCACAGCACGATTGCAATCGGACCCTTGGCGAGCACTGCCAGCCCGAGGATCACGCCGGCCTGCATCGGCCGGCGCGGCGCGGCTCGCGCTTGAGGCTCCGAGTTGTCAACTAAAGTTGCGATCGTGCAATACGCTGTAAACAAAAGAAACGTGAGCAGCATGTCGGTTAGCGCTTCGGTCGAGCGCGATGCGAACCCGTAGGTGCCGAGCATGAACAGAAACGCGAGCCATCCTTCGGATGCGCCGACGTTGGCTGCCGTCCAGGCGAGCACTGCGGTCGCGAGCGCGGTGCCTGCCACGACAGACACTGCCCGCGCGCGAACCTCGTCGACGGTGGCGCCGGTGGCATCGGCGACGAGCGCTGAAAGCCAATAGAAGAGCGGGGGTTTGCGATCGGTATAGCCGTACGCGTCGCTCGGTATCAGCCAATGCCCGTCGCGCACGATGCTCTGAATCCACTGGGCCGATTGCGGCTCCGCGTCCTTCTGAAACGGCGCGCTGATTCCTTGTACGAGAACGATGAAGGCGAACAACGAGGCAATCGCAAGCGTTGTGGGTTGCAGGACCGCGGCGCGGCTCGGATGCACGGGAGTATCTGGACGCTCGATGGTCACGGACGGCGGGCCGTCGCGATCGGCTTAAGCCACAGATGGCGCAGCCCGCCCGCGCAGTCGTATCTCGCCACCTGCATCGAGGCGGAGTTGTGGGCGTAACCGATTCTGCCGCGGCCGTCGATCAATATTATTCCGGCCTCCGCACCGGTCGCGTCGATCATTTCGAGGATCACCTCGCGAGCGACGGCCTTCGGCGAGCCATCCGCGAGCGCCAACACCGCCTCTCGGCAGAGCGCGGTCAGGATGATCGCCTCGCCCTGCCCGGTGGCCGACGCAGCTCCGAATGCGTGGGCGAAAGTGCCGGCGCCAATCAGCGCGGAATCGCCGACGCGTCCAAACAGTTTGCCCGGCACTCCGCCGGTCGAGGTCGCAGCCGCGATCGCGCCGCGATCATCGACGGCGACGGCGCCGACCGTGCCGTGTCCCATCGCGGCGCGCGCGGCGCGCTGCGCCGCGAGCATCCCGCTCTGCTGCTTTCGCGCGCGCCATCGTTCGCGTGCGCGCTCTGTAACCATTTCCTCGGGCCGCACGAGCCGGATGCCGGACTTGCGTGCGAAGTTTTCCGCGCCGGCGCCCGCCATCAGGATGTGCGGCGAATGTTCCATCACCGCGCGCGCGAGCATGATCGGGTTTCGCACGCGGCTGATCGCGGCAACCGCGCCGGCTGAGACACTGTATTCGGCTGCATTGGAATGGTCGGCATGGCCTGCGCGTTTGCCTCGTGAGGCAGGTCTGAGCGTGGGCGCAGCAACGACCGGCTCGGCAAACATCACGGATGCGTCCATTTCGACGTTGCCCTCGGAGTTGAGCAACGAGCCGTAGCCGGCATTGAAGAGCGGATGATCCTCCAGCGCCGCGACGGTCGCGACCACCGCCTCGAGCGCGCTGCCGTTGGCGCGAAGAATTCCCGCGCCCAGGCGCATCGCAGCCATCATCGCGCGACGTCGCTCGGCGCGCTCCGCACCAGGACCGGCGGAACCGGCGCCGCCGTGCGCGACGAGTGCGGAACGATTGCGCGCGCGAGCCATCTTAAGTTCCAGGCCGGCGGCCCCGGATAAACAGCCGCTTGAAGTCGAACGTCATCGGCCCGGAAGTGCCGTAAGCCGAGTTGAGCCGCGCCGTCAACTGGCCGAGAAATTCGTCGTGACGATCTTCCGGGAGCGCATCGAGGAAAGGCCGCAGGCCGGTCGAGCGGTACCATTGAACGACGTCGGCGGGCCGATCCATCGGATGGTGAAACGTCAGGTGATAGCAGTCGATACGATCGTAACCGAGCCGCACCAGCATCGCGGCGTAAAACTCGGGCGGCTCTTCGCGAAACGCATGTTCGCGTCCGCCCAGCATCGTGTTCCATGGCGCCTGCCGCGCCAGCCGCCCGATCTCCATCTTCGCGGTCTCGGTCTCGTTGGCAGGCATCTGCACCACGATCGTTCCGCCCGGGCGCAGCGCGTCGAAGCACGCTGCGAACAGCGCCAACTTATCGGGAATCCAATGAAAAGTGGCGTTCGAGAAAATCAGCGTGTATGCGCGGTCGGCGCGAAACTCTGGAACGTTGAGCAACTCGAACCAGACGCGCGCTTTGAGCCCGGCGGGCTCGCCGGCGAGCAGCTTGCGAGCCGCCTCGATCATCGCGGGTGAGCCGTCGACGCCGAGCGCCGATCCACGCAGGCTGCGCCGTGCCAGTTCGAGCGTGTTCTCGCCGGAGCCACAGCCGAGATCGATGATCAGTTCGTTGTCGGCGAGTTGCAGGCGCGACAAAATATGCTCGACGGGTTCCGCGCGGTAGCGGCGAAAGCGGTTGTAAAGTTCGGGATCCCAATCGGCCATGAGCGTCGCCTTTCCTGTCAGGCAGCATAAGTGGCCAACGAAACGCTCACAAGCGCGTCTTGCGGCAAGGTGCGTAATCGTGCACAAGCATAGCGGATGGGTGAACCTTCAGCATCTCCGCCAGCGGCGCCCAAGCGCAGGCCGCGGCGCATCTTTGGTATCGGCGCAATCCTGCTGGGCGTCCCAATCATTCTCTGGATGGGGGGAGCCCTTTTCGTCGCGCGATCGTTGATGTACCCGGACTTTCTCCGCAAGGGCAGGCAGGACGTTTTCGGACAGCATGTCCCGTCGTTCAAGCGGGGCTCGCTGACAGACATCGGGACCGCGCTCGGCGTCGAGCCGGAGCGATTGGACTGCGGTGTGGTCGAAGAGGATGGTATCCGCCACCGTCAGGTCAGCGTGGTCGGATGGTATTTCCCGGGCAAACGCAACGAAGCGGTGGTGATCGTGCCGGCGGCGGGAGCGCCGGAAGTGGCTATGATTCCGTACGCCAAGTTTCTGCTGGGCGCCGGCTACACCGTGGTCGCGACTTACAGCGCCAACAATCCGAGCTATGGAATCAACTGGGGAATGCTGAAGCGCAAATTCGCGCTGGCGACCGCGCGCACGCTTAGCGACAAGGGCTTCGATAAAATCGCCGCGCTGGGAATATCCGAGGGCGCCGCCGGCGTGATCATGGCCCAGGCCGAGCAGCCGGTCTTCACTGCGATCGTCGCCGACGGCTCCTACGCGAACCTCGCGCAACTGTTGATGCGCAGCCCGTCGATATCACGACTCAATCCCGCGTTCGCCGGCACGGTAATGTGGGAAGCGCAGCTATGGTTCGGGCGCTCGCTGTACAAAATCTCGCCGGTCACCGACGCGGGCAACCTGGGCAGTTGCTCATTGCTCATCATTCAGGATCGCGACGACAAGATCACGCCGCTTGCCGACGGTAAGGCGCTGCTCGACGCGGCAGGCTTCAACGCGCAGATGTGGACGGTGCCGTCAGGCGGGCACGGCGATGCGATCTACGAAGATCCCAACGGGTACGCCGCACGAGTCATTAAATTCCTCGACGCGAGTTTTGACATTGAACGGCCCGCCGCCAAGCCGCAGGCGCATTGACGGCGGGCGGATAAAAAGCGGAACCCTCGCCACTACATTCGCGGCTGGCTCAGATCGACCAGCAGCGTGTTCTTGAGCCGCTCGAACAGCTCGTCGATGTTCCACGGGCCGTTGTTGTACAGAATCTTGTCGGGAACAATGTGCCGATAGCGCATGATGCGAAAGCCCGACGCGCCAAAGCATTGCCCGGTGACGTTCGCGGCATCGTCGCTGGCGAGAAAAACCACGATCGGCGCGACGTTGGCGGGATCGCGCGGCGTGCCCTCGACGTTTTCGGACTGCGGGATTCCGGTTGCGCCGGGCATCCTGCCCGCGGGAATCGTGTCGGTCATGCGCGTCGCCGCTCCCGGCATGATCGCATTTACCGTGATCCCATACTTGTGCAGCGAGTTCGCGCTCGAGTACGTCAGGCCCAGAACCCCCGCCTTGGCGGCGGCGTAGTTGGGTTGGCCGGGACTGCCGAGCGCCGAGTTCGACGAGAAGTTGATAATCCTGCCGTACTTGCGCTCGCGCATATGCGCCGACGCGGGACGGACCGTGCAATAGTGCCCCTTGAGGTGCACTCGGATCACGTCGTCCCATTCCTGTTCGGACATGTTGAAGATCATGCGGTCGCGCAGGATGCCGGCGACGTTGACCAGGATATCGAGCTTGCCGAATTCCTTGATCGCCTGGTTGACGAGGCCCTCGCCGCCTTCGACGGTGGCGATATCCATGTGATTGGAAACGGCCTTTCCGCCCGCGGCTTTGATTTCCTTGACCACGTCGTCGGCGGGCGATTGAGTTTCCTTCTGGCCCGCGACCGTGACGCCAAGATCGTTGACTACCACTGCGCATCCCTGCGCGGCGAATGCCCTCGCAACGCCGCGGCCGATGCCGCGACCGCCGCCGGTGATGGCGGCTACCTTTCCGTCGAGCTTGCCCATCGCTCAATATCTCCCTTGCGGCGTAATGCCGGAATCCAAACGCGCCCAGCGTTTTGGTTCGTATAGGGCGCTTATAGCGCAAAACCCGGCGACCGGAACAGACGCGCCACCGCGCTCACTTGGACTCGCTGTAGGGATCGGAGAAGACAAATTCCTTGACGTCTCCCGAGGTCGTGAGACGGCCGATCTTGCCATTGGGCTCCGTGAACCACAGGCTGCCGTCGGGACCGGCCGTGATGAAAGTCGCCATCGACTTTTCAGGCGTGGGGAACGGCGTGAACTCTCCCCGCGGCGTCACGCGATAGATCAGATGCGCACGAATCACCGTGACCCAGATATTTTTGTCGGCGCCCGCCGCGATTCCGAGCGGCACACCGGGATAGGGCAATGCGAACTCCGAGACGTAGCCGCCGGGCGTGATTCTGCCAATTTTGTTGGCCCGCGGTTCGGTGAACCACACGTTGCCGTCGGCGCCGAGCGTCATCATCGCAGGGCTGCTGCCGGGAGCCAGGATTTGGAACTCCTTCACCGAGCCCGAGACGGTGACGCGCGCGATGCGATTGACCTGATCCTCGGCGAGCCACAGGTTGCCGTCGCTGCCGGCGACTATTTCGGCGGGACCTGTCCCCTTGGGCAGCTCGATCTCGGTCAGAGTGCCGATGGTGCTGAGCCGCCCGATGCGATTGCCCGAATGCTCGGTGAACCAGAGATTGCCGTCGGGCCCCGCGGTGATTCCCGCCGGTCCGCTGCCTGAGTGGGGCAATTTGACGTACGCGATTTTTCCGTCGGGCGCCACGCGGCCGATCCGGTTGCCGGCCGCATCGGTGAACCAGACTGCGCCGTCGGGGCCCGCGGTGATCCGTTCGGCGAATCCGCCGGGATCGATCTCAAAGCGTTTGGTGGCGCCGTACGGGGTGATCCGTCCTATCCCGTCGCCCTGGTACTCGGTGAACCACAGATTGCCGTCGAGGCCCGCCGTGATTGCGTACGGCGCATGCGTGCCCAGCGCAGCGCCGCTGGGCGTTGGTGTCGCGCTCGGAGCGGCGGCGGCGACTCCGGGCGCGGGCTTCGAGGGCGACGGTTGTTGCGCGGCGCATCCCTGCACGATCGCGATTGCGGCGGCAACAATTGTGACTTTCAGCGCGCGGTCTAATGGTCCCATCGATGCCTCCGGGGAAAATTGCTCCCCGAGTATTGCCGATCAGATTTCGCGGCCAAGTGTTGCTTATAGTTCAAGCCGCGGGCGCGCCACAACTTGAACGGCCTTACTTCCAACCCTTCTAACAGGCCGTCAGGCCGCATCCTTCTTATCACTAAGGTGCAGGGGTTACCCCTGCCCAAGGAAGTGTGAAACCCACGGTGGGTTTCACATACAATTGAGTTCTCCGCGGCAGGATTTACATGAACCGTCCGCTGCCGACGGCGATCTCGCGCAACTTGGCGACGCACGACTGTATCGCGCGGCTGCGGTGCATTCGCTCCAGGGTCAGTGGGATTCGATAGGTCCAGTTCGAATCGCTGATCGTTCCGGGCCGATTGATTTGCGCGCTCCATCCAAACAAATCCTGGATCGGAATTATCACGAGCCGCGACGGCGCCGCGTACAGCGCGGCCAGGATCGCATCGCGCGCCGCTTCCCTGAGCATCGCACGCGGATTCACCTGGCTCTCGAGACCAAGTGCGCGCACCAATTTCTCACGCTCCGCAACCGGCTGCGCGCGCCACCACACCGTCAGCGGTTCGGTGTCATGGGTACCCGTGGTCGCGAGCGAAAGTTCGGGATAGGACGCGGGGCTGAGAAATGATTCGTCGGCGTGGCCCCAGTTGCGTTCCCACTGCATCACCTTGTATCCCGGCACGCCCAGGCGCGTGAGCGATTCGCGCACCCACGGCAGCACGGTGCCCAGGTCTTCAGCGATCAGTTCCGCCGCGCCAGCTTCTTGCTTGATCGCGTGGATCACCTCTTCGCCCTGGAGCCGCTGATCCGCTTCGTCGGCCGGTGTAAAAGTTCCCTCCGCGTCCGGGTCCGCACCGAAATTGAAAGTTCGATAAAGTCCGACGACGTGATCGATTCGAATCAAATCGTAAAGCGAACTGGCGCGACGCGCGCGCGCGCGCAGCAGCTTGAATCCACCCGCGCGCATCCGATCCCAGTTGGGCAGCGGCAAGCCCCATCGCTGTCCCTTGGGATTGAAACCGTCGGGCGGCGCGCCGACGGTGCGCGACAGATCGAACTCGTCCTGATTCGCCCACACCTCGGCGCTGTCGCGCCGTGGCGAGAACGCGAGGTCTCCGCCGATCAGCGCGCCGTGCGAGGATGCGTACGCGCGCATCTGCGACCACTGCCGGTGCGCGATGAACTGCCAATAACCGTACATCTCGATCGGCCCGGCCAGTTCGCGGCGCACGGCTGCGAGTGCGGCGGCGTCGCGCTGCGCAATTTGCGCCGGCCACGTTTCCCAACTGGTCCAGTTGAAGCGCTCCTTGACCGCGCGAAACAACGCGTAGTCATCGAGCCAGTACGAGTTGGCCTCGAGGAACCCGTCGAGTTGCGCAGTGTCGGCGCGTCCGCCGCGCGCCCGAGTCGCCCGGTATGCGCGTTCAAGCAGTGCAAATTTTTCCCGCCGTACGATCGAACGTGGCACAAAGCGCGCCTTCCCCACCGCCGCGCGCGCGCGCCTCAGCACCACCCGCCCGACGCCGGCCAGCCCGCTGACCGAGATATACATCGGATCGATCGCCATCACGCTCATCGCGCTGTACGGGCTGAGATCGTCGGGGCCAGTCTCGTCCAACGGCAGCAGTTGGATCACCCGATGACCCATCGACCGCGCGAAATCCATCATCGGCGCGAGATCCGGTATTTCCCCGCGCCCGAGACTGTTGCGCGTGCGGATCGAGAACAGTGGAATCAGAATTCCCGCGGACCGCGTCAGCATCGTGGGATCATCCGGCGGTCCGCTCGATCCTCGGGGTTCAAATCACATAGCCGCCGTTGGGGCTGAGCACCTGGCCGACCATGAACTTCGAATCCTCGCAGGCCAGAAAAAGCGCCGCGGCCGCGATGTCGCTCGGCTCGCCGAAGCGCCCCATCGGCGTCATCGCCACCAGTTGCTGGCGGAACTCGCCCTCGATGAACGCGGTCATCGGCGTGTCGATGAATCCCGGCGCGATGCAATTGACTAAAATCCCCGCCGTGACCACTTCGCGCGCCACCGACTTGGTGAACGCGATGATCCCGCCCTTCGCCGCGCAGTAGTCCGACGCGAAGGCCAGCCCCGTGGTGCCGGCGACCGAGCCCATATTGATGATCCGTCCCGACTGTTTCGGGATCATCACCTTGAGCGCCTCGCGGGTGCAGTAGAACGTCGAGTCGAGATGCGTCGCGAGCATCTTGTGCCATTCCTCGTCGGTCTTCTGGTAAGTCGGGATTACCTCGCTCGTGTCGCGAGTGCGTCCGATGCCCGCGTTGTTGATCAGGATGTCGATAGTGCCGAACGCGGCGATGAAGTCGGCGAACATCTTGCGCACCGCCGCGCTGCTCGACACGTCCGCAACGAACGGCCGCGCGTTGCCGCCCGCGCGCTCGATTTCTGTCACGACGTTTTGCGCCGACTCGGGCCTGATGTCGTTGACGCCG
This sequence comes from Deltaproteobacteria bacterium, assembly GCA_003135135.1. Classification (GTDB taxonomy): domain Bacteria; phylum Desulfobacterota; class Binatia; order Binatales; family Binataceae; genus Binatus. The sequence continues at coordinate 52,766 of PLDK01000047.1, read as the reverse complement.
ACGTTGGCGCCCTCGCGCGCAAACGTCAGGCCCATCTCGCGCCCGAGGCCCGAGCCTGCGCCGGTGATCAGTACAACTTTGTCCTTGAGTTTCACCCTTACTTCTTGCCTTCCTTGAGTTGCCGCTTCCAGTCCAGCCGCCGCGCCTGGGCGCCGGCCGCCTCCGCTTCCGGCACCATGCCCTTCTTTTGATAAAACATGCTGAGGTTGGTGTACGCCAGGATGTCTTCCGGTTCCTGCGCGATAAATTTTTTCGTCAGCTCGATCGCCGCGTCGAGGTCTCCCTTGGCCTGGTAGCACATCGTCATTCCGTGCATCGCATCGGCGTACTTCGGATCGATTTCAAGCGCTTGTTTGTACAGCGCGATCGCTTCGTCGAACTTGTCGTCGGCGTATGCGTCGATCGCCTGGTCGTAGAGTTCCTCTTTGTCGGGCATCTCGTACCTCCAATTAATGCGCGCGCCGCACGTTGCGGGACCGCGGATTTCGCGCACACCCATCCTCTTATATACTAGACTCCGCATTATGGAGAATTCGCCCGCACCGACCGAAGCAGACGTTTACGAAGTGCTGCGCGAGTGCTACGACCCGGAGATTCCCGTCAATCTCGTGGACCTCGGGCTCATCTACGGCGTCGCGATCGACAACCACATCGTCAATGTTACGATGACGCTCACCGCGCCCGGCTGCCAGATGGGCATGATGATCACCCAGGAGATCCAGGACAAGCTGCTCGGCATTCCCGGCTGCGACGACGCGTGCGTCGAGATCGTCTGGGACCCGCCATGGACGCCGCACATGATGAGCGACGCGGCGAAAAAACAACTCGACCTCGACGACTAGCGCCGCCGCCCCGAGACCTTCGAGACGTAATGCGACTCTTCCATCCCATACTTGCACTGCTGTTCTTGTCGCTGTTTGCATTTCCTCGTTACGGAGGCTCTTCGGAGGTTCAACTGTTTTCAGGACGTGCGGTTTCGGTCCAGGATCTTTGGCCCCCCAATCTTTCTTGGCCCAGCGAACCCACCGGAGCAAAGGGAAAGTCGGTGGCGGTTCCTTCACCGAACGGAAAAAAGAAGCTGATATTTCCCGGTGACTGGGTTGAAAACGACGATACTGTCGCGTACACCTTCTTCGCGGTTGTTGGGCAGCACCAATATCCGATACATATTGACGGCTATTTGAATCCACTCGTCATATGGGCCAAGGATTCATCCGGGGTGCTAATTTCTTTCAGCGATGCCGGGGCTAACTGTTGCTACGAGACCAAGCTCATCTCATTCAATGGAGAGCACGTTGACGCCATCGACCCAACCGCGCAGGTTGCGCATGACTTCATTTCCTACCGGGACAAGCTTGGCATTAAGTGCAGAGCCTGGCCTCACGAATACCCCAACCTTTTCCCCATAGGCTGGCTCGATCGGTCTCACGCGTTCATTGCGGCTGAGACCGTGCATCATAGCAACTGCGATTGTTGGGGTTCGTTCCGCGCTTACGAGATCGAGCTGCCGTCAGGCAGAATCGTGGAGACCATAAACCAACCGCTCGCAAAGAAGATGTTCGACGGCAACCTGCCGTGGGATCTCTCGGAAGCTTCCAACGACGACTGGGATACCAATCCAAAATCGTGCCGCCCGCCGGATAATCAAACGCCCTGAGCATCTATTGCGAGGCGGCGAAAAAACAACTCGACCTCGACGACTAGCGCCGCCGCCCGTCAGTCCGGATCGATCAGCACGCCCGGGTTGAGAATCCCGCGCGGATCGAGCGCCCGTTTCGCCGCCTTCAGCGCGCGCGCGAATCCATCCGGTCGCTGGCGGTCGTACCATGGCCGATGATAGCGGCCGACCGAGTGATGATGCGTGATCGTGCCGCCCAGCCGCATCAGCTTGTCCGAGACCGCCGCCTTTATCTCGTCCCACTGCTCGATCTCACAGCCGCGTTTGCCCGGCGCCAGAACCGTGTAGTACGGCGCCGGCCCGTCGGGATAAACGTGCGTGAATCGGCACGTGACCGAGCCTTTGCCGCATACTCGGGCTATCGTATCGCGCGCGCACTCCATCACCTGGCGATGAAATTCCGGGAATCGCTCCCACGTGATCGCGGTCTCGAACGTGTCGCTCACCATTCCCATCGCGGCTATCGTGTCCATCAGGTAGGGCATGTTCAGAAACGCGCTGCGCCACGCTCCCGCCGATCCTTCATGCTTCGCGTCGGCGTCGGTGCGAGTCTTCACCGCCTCCGCCGGGATTTTCCCGCCGTGATCCGCGCAGCACTCCAGCGCGCGCTTCATCCACGGCTCCAGCGGATGGTCTGCGGATTCGAACGCGATCATCAGCACGGCCTCATCGCCGCTGCCCGCGCCTGAATTGAACGCCTCGCCTTCGTCGAGAACCCGGCAATTCGCGGGATACAGCCCGGCCTGCGAAATTTGGCGCACCGCCTCCGCCGCCTTGATCATGCTTGGAAACGGAACCGACGTGCTCGCGCGAAACGTCGGCCGATCCTGAAGCCGCATCCAGGCCTCGGTGATGATGCCCAAAATTCCTTCGGAGCCGATGAACATCCGGTCCGGGCTGGGACCTGCGCCCGAGCCGGGCAAGCGGCGCGATTCGACGACTCCGGTTGGAGTCACGACGCGTAGCGATTCGACGAAGTCGTCGATATGCGTGTACAGCGTCGCGAAATGCCCGCCCGACCGCGTCGCGATCCATCCGCCGAGCGTCGAAAATTCAAATGACTGCGGAAAATGACGAATCGTCAGTCCGTGCGGCTTCAATTGCGCGTCGAGCGCCGGTCCATACACCCCGGCCTGAATCCGCGCCGCGCGCGAGACCCGGTCCACTTCCACGACTTTGTCCAGATGCATCAGATCGATCGAGATCGCGCCGCGATAACGGTCGCCCTCGGGTGGTTCGACTCCGCCGACGACGCTCGAGCCGCCGCCGTATGGCACCGCTGCAATCTGCGCGCCGTCGCACCATTCGAGCACCGCGATCAGCTCTTTCTCATCGCGCGGAAACGCGACGACGTCGATCGGATTCGGATAGTCCCGCCGAAACGCCCGCCTGAGATCGCGCGAGCTCTTGCCGTAGGTGTGGCCGGCGCGATCGTGGATGCTGGTCGAGCAAATCGCTTCGAGCGCCGCCGGTGGTTTCACCCGCGGCGCGCGGATATTCAGCTCGCTTTCCTTTGGCGCCGGCGTGATCTCGATTGGTCCGAGCCCGAATCGCTGGGCGATTCGCTCGGCCAGATGCTTTTGCTGTTCGGGAGTGAGCCCCTGGTCCTCGTAGCCCCATCCCCAGAACTTTCGCCTGCGATTCTCGGCCATCGGATTGATCCTCGTGATACGCCAAGACTGCTATGCGTCAAGCTTGGCTATACGTCGAGTCTGCTGACTGCCGCGATTTTGCGCCCGCCCCGCCCGCCAGCGCAAACAGCAACCACTGCGCGCGGTGATCATCGGCCGCCTTGCGGCCGCCAGATTGCTTCCTCTTTTGTGTCATCCCGAGCGAAGCCGAAGGATCTCGCGCGCCAGCGCCTCGACAGCCGCAAGCGCTTCCTCTCGGGTCTTGCCGTATGCGAGCACGCCCGGCAACTCGGGAACGTCGGCGATCCAGCGAGCGTCTGTCTCCCGATCGAACTCCACTCTCAACTTCATAGCGGTCTTCGCCGTAGCACTATCCGCCCCGCTATCTTAGCCAACCGCGGCTACAGCGCCCTGCTTTCCCCCTTAACAAGTTCTAACAGGGACGAAGTCCCGCATCCCGCGGCGGTGCCGATTCTCTTGTCACCGGGTGCAGGGGCCACCCCTGCCCGTGGCGACGGCAGCGCAGCGAATTAATACTGGCCCGTCGTGCCAACGACCGCCCGCCAACGGCGGGCGGCCTTAATACTGCGTGCAGGGCTCAGCCCTGCTATCGCGTAGTCGCGAAAAGATGCGTTGCGCAGATTTTCGCGTCTTCTCGCTTGCGGGTGCAGTGGCCGCGCCCGCCAACGGCGGGCGGCCTTAANNGTGCAGGGGTCACCCCTGCCGAAGGAAGCGTGAAACCTACCGCGGGTTTCACATTCAATTAAGTTCCTCCGATGGCGCGGCGGGCGCCACAGCTTCCGGACGCGACGGCTTCGGCATATGGATATACAGCTTGTCGGCCGGTGGACGTCCTTCGCTATGCATCGACGGCGGGCGCATCGCGTACTTCACTTCCCGCGAATGCTCCGCGAGCTGCCGCTCGGCATTGTACACGCTGTTGAACTTCCACAGCATCTTGATGAAGTTGGTCTGCCCCTTGAGTGCGAGTTTGCCCGCGATCGACGCCACCGACTTCAGCGCCGCAAACCCAAGATGCTTGCGGTTGAGCACGTCCTGCGTCTTCACCAGCTCCTGGTAGAACTGCAGCAGCGGCAGCTTGGTCGGCAGCACCGCATGCTGGATGTCGTACAGCCGGTAGTCGAGCGTCGTCAGCTGGCGCGATTCCGTGAACCACAGCTCCGTGCCGGGATACGGCGTCGCCACCGTCAGATGAACGATCTCCGGGATGCTGATCGCCCACTGGCGAATCACCTCGAAGCGCTTCTCGTCCCATGACGGGTCCGCGATCAGGTTGACCGCGACGGTAATTCCGATCTCGCGCGCGACTTCGAGCGCCTTGAAGTTGACGCCCATCGACGAGCGCTTGCGATGCAGCTTCAGTCCTTCCTCGTCGATCGCTTCCAGGCCGAGGAACATGTACTCCATGCCGAGCTTGCGCCAGTAGCGGAACACTTCCGGATTGCGGCACAGCACGTCGGCGCGGGTCTCGAGGTAGTACTGCTTTTTGATCTTGCGTTTTTCGATTTCGTGGCCGATCGCAAACCCATGCTCGGGATGGACGAACGCGACGTCGTCCACGATGAAGACGTTGGACTCCTTGATCGACAGCATGTCTTCTGCCGCGGCTTCCGGCGTCGATTTGCGGTAACTGCGGCCGTAGAACGTCCACGCGCTGCAGAACGAACAATCCCACGGGCAGCCGCGCGTGAACTCGATCGACGCGCACGGGTCGAGCACGCCGATAAAATACTTGTTGCGCCGGCGCCCCAGGTCGCGCGCCGGAAAAAACTTGTCGAGATCGTCGAGCATGACCGGCGTCGGCCCCGACCCTTGCCTCGTCATGACCCCGGGAACTTTCCCGATCGAGCCGCTGCCGATCGCGTCGAGCAGCATCGGCGTCGCGGTCTCGCCCTCGCCGCGGATCACCGCGTCGATCGCGCCGTCCGCATGCTCGAGGATTTCGTCCGCGACGAACGAACCGCTGTGCCCGCCGGTGAAGACGAAACAATCCTTCCTCAGCCGCTTCACGTCTTTGGCGAGATCGATCACCTCGGGCACGTTGGCGAGATAATTGAGCGAGAAGCCCACCGCATGGGGGCGGAAGCTCTCGAGCTCGGCAAATAGATCGCGAGGCTTGAAAATCTGCAAGTCGATGATTCTCACGTCGTGGCCGGCCGCACGCGCTGCCGCCGCCACCCGCTCCATCCCCAGCGGTTCGAGCCGCAAATAAATCTCGCTGTACATAAGCGGACTCGGATGTACGAATAGAACCCGCATAGACTCCCTCCGGCGCCGCATCTTTCGGGCCTGCGGCGCCTTCCACTTAATTCGCTAATCTTCGGTAAATCCTCCTGACCAATCGGCCAGCGGGACTGCCAGCATCCTAATATGCTGGCCGAGGTGAGGAAACAGCACGCCAAAAACCGCCATCATGCCAACGGGTCGACAGGATGAGGAAAGAATCACCTGCGCGGTGGGCGGCAGGGGCTGCGGCCCCTGGCCGTGGCGACGGCAGCGCAGTATAAACCCATTGGCAGTGCCGCGCGCGACAACGGAGCGCGGCCTTAACCTTGGGTGCAGGGGTCACCCCTGCCGCCGGAGTTTTGGTTCTAAGCTCACTATTCCAAAAAACAATTCGGAGAAATCATGCAGTACTCAAAATTGGGCAAGACCGGAATCACCGTCTCACGCATCTGCCTCGGATGCATGAGCTATGGCGACAAGAAGTGGCGCGATTGGGTGCTGACGATGGACGAGGCGCGCGAACACTTCGCCGCCGCCGTCGAGTCGGGGATCAACTTCTTCGACACGGCCAACGTCTATTCAATTGGCGTGAGCGAGGAGGTCACCGGGCGATGGCTCGGTGAGATGGCAAAGCGCGACGAGATCGTCCTCGCGACCAAAGTGCACGGCCCGATGGCGTCGGGTTTCAACCGCGCGGGCTTAAGCCGCAAGAATATTCTCGAAGCGTGCGACGCGTCGCTGCGCCGCCTCAAAATGGATTTCATCGACCTCTACCAAATCCACCGCTGGGACTACACGACGCCGATCGAGGAAACCCTCGAAGCGCTGGACTCATTGGTGCGCGCCGGAAAAGTGCGCTACCTGGGCGCGAGCTCGATGGCCGCGTGGCAATTCGCCAAGGCGCTTGCGCTGCAGAAGGAAAACGGATGGCACCGGTTCGTCTCGATGCAAAACCATTACAACCTCGTCTATCGCGAGGAGGAGCGCGAGATGAATTCGCTGTGCATCGACAACGGCGTCGGCTTGATTCCATGGAGCCCGCTCGCGCGCGGATTTCTGGCGGGCAATCGCGACAAGGGCGGCGCCGGTCCAACCGCGCGCGCCAAGACTGACGACTTCGCCAAGAATATGTACTTCCGCGAGTACGACTTCGAAGTGCTGAGCGTCGTCGAGCAGATCGCCAAACAGCGCAACCTCACGCCGTCGCAGATCGCATGCGCGTGGATCCTGCAGGCGCCCGGCGTCACCGCACCCATCATCGGCGCGACCAGGCTCTCTCATCTCAAGGAGGCGATCGCGGCCGTCGATGTGAAGCTCAGCGCTGACGAAGTCGCCGCGCTCGAGAAGCCGTACCGGCCGCATCCGATTCTCGGCCACGAACAGCCAAGGCCGGCGCGAATGATCCAGGCTCGCTGAGAAGTTAAAGCATTGCTTGAGGTTAGCGGAAGCGCTGCGGCTGCTGCTCGCTGCGGTTCGTTATCCCTTGAGCGTTGCTTGCAGGTTCGCGCCTTCGCGGCGGCGCAATCCGACCGCGACGCTCAGCCGCTCGAGGTGCTGATCTATAATCTTGCCGCCGAGCCGCACGCGATGCTCGGCGAAGAACTGCTTGATCTCGTCTTCGCGATCAAGCAGCGCGACCACGGCTTCGCACATCCGCGGCAGCGCGTTGTCCGGATACTTCTGAATCATCTCGTCCCAATGCGCCCGCGCAAAGTCCCACGCCTGGTAGCGGCACGCGGGGTTGAGCAGCAGCGAATGCATCAGGTACGGCGAATTCTGGGTTCGCACCTGCCCGTCCAGCGTCATCTCCATGGTTTTTTTCAGGAGATCCCGATCGCGGAAATTTGCCAGCGCAAACAGGTAACGCTGCTCTTCCTGCGGCGTGCGCGGCGCTTTGAACTTTCGCTTGAACTCCTCGTAACGCGCGGCGTCGCCGCAATGGGCAAGGATGTTCACCAGCGCGGGCATCAGGTCGCGATCCGCGGACTGGGGATTGTCCTCGAAGCGCGCATACAGCGCGCGCGCGCGCTGGTGGACCTCGGGATCGTCGCCGAGCGTGCCGAGCGCGCCGATGAGCGTGCCGCGCAACTGGCGCACGAGCTCGCTCTCGCCGGACTTTGGCTCCCAGCCCAGCCGTGCGGCGGCGGGACCGGCGACCTCGCGCACCGTGGCGGCCAGCGCGGGCCGGTCGGCGTCGGACGCGATCATGTCGAGGTATGCGAACGCACCAATCAACGCGCGCCACACGTTGATGTCGGTCTCGGCGGTGAACAGCCGCGCCATCTTGAGGAACTCGCTGAGCGGCCCAAGTCCCGCGACGGTCGCCGCCCACGTATCGCTCACCAGCCCGAAGCGTTCGATCGGTTGCAGCGCGCCGAGATTCCTGGTGATCGCCGCGAGCAACGCCGGCGCATAGTGCACGCGATAGAAGCCGTGGCCGCCCTCGTTCAACAGCGCCCATTCGAGCTTGCCCGGAATGTCGAGGGTCGTCTCGGCGGTGGTGAGGATCACCTTATGCGTCGAGCTGCCCTGGTCGGTCTTCGCGCGAACCATCACGGGCACATGCCAGAGCTGCTGGTTGTCCTCGGCGAGATAGAAAAAGCGGCGCTGCGAGAGCTTGAGTCCGCGGCCGTCAGCAGCCGGCGCCGCCTCGATGATCGGAAAGCCGGGCTGGAAGATCCACGAGTCCATCATTTTGCGCACGGGCTCGCGCGACGCCGCCTCGAGCGCGTCCCACAGGTCGCTGGTCTCGGTGTTGTTGAATTGATGCTTGTTCAGGTAGAGGCGGATCCCGTCGCGAAAGACCTTGGCGCCCAGGAACTGCTCGAGCATCCGCAGCACGGCCGCGCCCTTCTCATAGGTCAGGATGTCGAACATCGCGCGGCAGTCCTCGGGACTGCGCACCGTGTATTCAATCGGGCGCGTGCTGCGCAGCCCGTCTATCGACATCGCCGCCGCGCGCGAGACGCTGAAGCTCTCCCATCGCTTCCACTCCGGCTTCCACGCGTCGACGGCCAGCATCTCCATGAAGGTGGCGAACGCCTCGTTGAGCCAGATTCCGTTCCACCATCGCATGGTGACCAGATCGCCGAACCACATGTGCGCGTTTTCGTGCGACACCACGTCGGCGACGCGCTCGAGCTCGGCGCGCGACGCGGTTTTCTCGTCGGCGAGCAGCGCGGTCTCGCGAAACGTGATCGCGCCCAGATTTTCCATCGCACCCGAGGCGAAATCGGGAATCGCTATAAGGTCGAGCTTGTCGCCGGGATACTTGAGCCCGTAGTAGTCGGCGAAATGCTTGAGCGAGAACGCGCCAATCTGCCGCGCCCAACCGGTCAGCGACTGTTTGCCGGGAACGTGAACGATCCGCAGCGGCGTGCCCGCATCGACCGGCGCGGTCGCCTCGAACTCGCCGACGATGAACGCGACCAGGTAGGTGGACATCGGAATCGTCTCCTTGAAGACGACCTCCTTCTTTGCGCCCGCCAGCTTCCGCTCGCTCTCCTGTCCGCCGTTCGAGATGGCGGCCAGGTGCTCATCGACAACCAGCGTCACTTTGTAGCTCGCCTTGAGCTCCGGCTCGTCCCAGCACGGAAACGCGCGGCGCGCGTCGGTGGATTCGAACTGCGTCGTCGCGGCGACGTGGGTCTTGCCGGAAGCGTCCTGGTATTGGCTGCGATAAAAGCCGTGAAGCTTGTCGTTCAGGATTCCACGGAACGCAATCTTGAGCGTCCATTCGCCCGGCGAAAGTTTCTCGGCGAATCGGAGATGCGCGCGTTCCTTGGCCGGCTCCAGCTCGGCCTTCGCGCCGACGGATTTTCCGCCGCGTTGCGCGCTCACCTTGTCGATCTCCAGCTCGAGCACGTTCAGCACGACGTCGTCGGTCGCCTCGTTGACGACGACGGCGATATTCACGTCGCCTTGAAACGTGAACGCCTTGAGATCGGGCGTCAGGCGAATCTCGTAGCGCTTGGGCGTGACGTTTTTCGGCAGGCGATAATCCTGCTGATAATCAGCGACTGGAGCTCCATCCTGATCGCGCATCTGGTCTCTCTTCCTTTCTGTGCGGTCGAGCGTGAAAAAATTTGCGCGGGGCGCGCCCCGCAAGTTCATAGCCTAGTTCAAACCGCGCCGGGGCGCGAGCAATCGATCCCGCGTCGAGCCGGAAGCACTGGCTTAAGTTTGCTTTTAAGGGCCTTGAGTGAATACTCTTCAAAGCTCATTTGGTCGAGACGCCACGCGTTTGGAATAAGAGGAGATTCACGATGAATTTTCGTATGCGAAGTGTTTTGGGATTGAGTGTCGCGGTGTGTGCATTGCTGCTGGTGGCAGGAGGTCGCGCCAGTGAGGCCGCGGCGCCTGCGCAACCCAAGCTCTCAGGTACCTACGCCGTTCAATTTCACGAATTCTGCCAACCCAATCTCCTTGCACAGGTGCTGGAGCTAGGTTCAGAGCCACCACCTCTCGCCTTTTCTTCGTTTAGCTCCGTCGGTTTGATTAAAGATCAGATCGGCGTGCTGACCTTCAATGCCAAGCAGCTCACGATAAGCGGATCGATGATTAAGGTCACCGGCGCAGTGGTCTCTCAAGACCTGACGGCGATCGGAGGCCCGGTCGATGTTACGCCTTTCACTGAAACGACCAAGACAACTTCAGGAACGTTCTCGACGACTGATACGACTTTCACGATCGACAAAGGAAGTGGGCCGACCACCTACAATGCGGTGTACGGGGCATTCTCGGGCTCGACCGCCGCTGCGGTGTTCTTCGTGGCCATTTCCACCGACAGCCAGGGAGACTCATGCGCCGAGTCGGGCGAGTTGCAGTTGAAATAGGCCGGAAACGAGAAGCCGGGTACAACCTCGCGACCCGGTGCGGCCCTCTTTTGATCTTGCTCTTCAAGGCGGTCGAGACGCTCCCGTTGTTCGCGCCAATTTCGGTTGTGTCGTTGGCAGGAGGTATCCAATGAAGACCGGCAAGCCCGCGGAAATCGGAATCGATCCGGCACGACTCGATCGGGTCGCCGCCGCGATACGCCACGATGTCGCGAGCAACCGCTACGATGGAGCTGTGTACGCCGTCGCTCGGGGCGGGGTGGTGGCAGCGCATGAGGCAGTCGGCTTCGCCGATAGGGCCAGCAGCCGCGCCGCGCGCACCGATGACATTTTCGCGATCATGTCGATCACCAAGACGATGACCACCGCGGCGATCCTGGCGCGCGTGGAACGGGGCGAGCTGATGCTTACCACGAAGATCGCGGACGTGATCCCGGAGTTCGCAGTCAAGGGCAAGCAGCGGATCTCAGTCGCTCATATGCTGACTCACACTGCCGGGATGTCGGCGACTCCTGCACTCCCGCCGGAGTGGTTCGGCAACCTCGAGGTTTTTGTAGCGGCAGCGTGTCAGCAACTCCCCGATACCGTTCCCGGCAGCGCCGTCAGCTACAGTGCGCTTACCGCGCACGCGGTGCTGGCGGAAGTAGTGCGGAGACTTGACGGCGGGCACCGGTCGTTCCGTGACATTCTCGCGCAGGAATTCTTTGAGCCATTGGCCATGAAAGAAACCGCCTTGGGCCGGCGCAAGGACCTCGCTGCGCGGTTCGTTCCGATAGTGGTGCGGGATCGAACTCCCGGAGTCTTCCAGCCCGAATTGCTCGAAGCGATGAACCTGCTGCTGACCGCGGAGGCTGAGATTCCAGCCGGCGGTGTGGTTTCCACTGCAGGCGATATCTTGCGATGGGCCGAGATGCTAAGGCGTGGTGGCGAACTCGACGGAGTTCGAGTGCTGTCGCCGGCATCGATCCGGTTGGCCGCCACCATTCACACCGGCACGCTCCCGAATAATCTGTTCAGCTATGCTTACGAGGCGCGCGGATGGGGCGAATTCCCCGCCAACCTCGGATTGAGCTTCTTCATCCGCGGGACCGGCATCTTCCCGCACCCGTTCGGCACGACGGCGTCGCCCTCGACGTTCGGCGGTCTCGGCGCTGGTTCGACCATGTTCTGGATCGATCCGGAGCGGGATTTGACGTTCGTGTGCCTGACCGCTGGACTGCTGGAGGAGTCGCGCAATTTCGAGCGTCATCAGCGGCTCTCAGACATGGTTCTCGCGTCGGTCGTGAACTGAAACGACCGACGCGGATCGCGGACGGCGGTGGTTTCAAAATGGAAATTCCAGCCGACCTGGAATCCGTGGTATTGAAACGTCCTCTTGTCCCAAAGGCCCCGTAGCTCGATTGTGGCGGGCTCGTGTAAACTGTTCGTCGGGTTGTAACTGTACCAATATTCGGAGATGAGACAGCACGCTTATGGAAAGCACTCAGAAACTTCAGCAAATGCTTGATAAACTCAAAGACTCAGGGCGCCTGCTCGAAATCGCCAACACGGCCGCTGAGATCAACTCGGCGGTCCTGCTGCTGGAGGCTGTGAACGTGGACGCGGCGAGTGAGTCTCTTAAAGCCACTCTCGACGTCTTGGGCAGAGAGTTGGAAGAAGGACATCACGGCATAACACGTAGCAAAGCAACCCACATCCAAGAATTGAGCGCACTGGTGGAAGCACTTGGTCCGCTGGACGTTTTTCGCGAGCAGATCTCCGTACTACACGAGTTGCATGGCATCAAGCCCAGAGAAGCCGAAACAAGGTGGGCGAAGTTGAAGGCGGACAAGCTGCTTGCGAAAATCCAGACCTTCGTGAAGATCACCGAGACTCTCGACTCAATTAACGCGCTCAGGCATGCAATCGAGAGTCGCGTGGAAGGATACAAGTCCGAATAGCTCGTCTCGCAGTTCACGCGCTGCTCTGATCCGACTCGCCGCCTGGCGTCCACGGCGGCAGGTTATGCGACCGATCGCTCTTATGGCACAGTGCCGAGCCGGAGCGGGCGCTGCATCCACACGACATCCCAGTAACGGTCGAGCTTGCGGCCGCATTCGCTGAAGACGCCAACCTCGGTGAAGCCGAAGCTTCGATGCAGCTTGATCGACGCGTCGTTGGGAATCGTGATCCCCGCCAACAAGCGATGAATGTCCTCGTTCTTCAGCGCGTCGAACAAGACGCGATACAGCATCGCGCCGATTCCCCGCCGCTGCTCGTCGTGCGCGCAGTAAACGGACGTCTCGACGCTCGTGTCATACGCCGCCTTGTCGCGAAACGGCCCCGTGCACGCATAGCCGACGACCCGGCCGGCGTCCTGTGCGACGACCATGCGATACCGCTTCGTGCCGGCATGCTCGTCGAACCATCGCGCGCGCTGCTCGACCGTCAATGGTTTCAAGTCGAAGGTGATGGGCGTGTTGATGATGTAGTAGTTGTAAATTTCCGTCAGGCGCGGCAGGTCGTCGCGCACCGCAGGCCGAATCTTTACGTCCGCCATGGCGCTGGTCTCCCGCTCGGGAAGTTTTTTTCGCACGAGTCACAGGCAACGCCGGATGCAAAGTTGAATCAAGCGGCGGGATTGCGTTTTGCAAGATCGGCAAACGTGATCAGTTCGATTCCATTTCGATCGATCGCATCGCGCACGCGCCGGCTGGTGAGAATCTCGACCTCGAGTTGCGCCTCGGCCGCGGGCGGTACTCCGCCGATGTCGGCGGCCGGATGGAAATAAAGTTCCGTGGCGCCATCGCGGATACGATCGATCACGCCCACGACGTAATCCTCGCTCAGATGACCGCTCTGATGAAGTCCAAACAGCGCGTCAGTCGAGATGAGGCCACGCTCCGCCATCATTCGGCGGGTGCGGCGCGACAGGGCGCGAAAGATGATCGATTCGACGAACTTGCGCGGCGCATTGTCCCGGCGCAGCCGCAGCGTGGTCATCACGCGCTCGCGCGGGAGCCTGATGCATGGCACCTTATATTCGACGGCGAGGTCAACCAAAATATCGGCGAACAACGGATGGACGTGGAAATTCAAGTGCCCGTCGATATGGTTGAGGTAGCCGATCAACTCGAGATGCCGCTCGACTTGCGCGCGCAGTTCGCCGGTCATCGCGGCGCGCATCGACCGGTCGAAGAAATATCTCATCCCCGCAGCCACGGGATTGTCGATGAACTCTCCCCACGCGCGGACCGCGGCGCCGAGCCGCGGCGCATCGAGGATACTGCGTCCCCGGCAGACCACCACATGCAGCCCGACGTCGAGCGCGGGATTGTCGCGCGCTATTCGAGCAGCGGCCGGCGCGGCAGGCTCCGCAACCATCAGGCTCGCACTGCGCAAAATTCCGTCGCGACTCGCCCGCACGACGGCGGCGTTGACCTCGGGCGACAAGCCGAAGTCGTCGGCGTTAACGATCAGGCGCTTCAAACTGTGCCACCGCGAACCGCCACGGACGGCGGATAACGAAACCTGCTGAACCAGTGAAAAAGTGAAAGAGTGAAAAACACCGGCACAATTTTGCTAGCATCGGATGGCTCGCTCAAGCGCGCGCTCCAAAAGTCCAAAATGAGAACACGCGATTGATTCTTCTCTTTTATGCCTTCGCGCGCGAGATCGCGCCTTTCAAGCGCCGGCTCAGCCGTCGCGCTCCGCTCGCTCTCGACGGCTTGCATGGCTTTCGCGCGGAGATCGGCGGCAAACAATTCACTGTCGTTGGCCATGGAATCGGCCACAGCCGCGCACGCGATACCGCGCGCCGCGCGTTCGACCTGATACAAGGCGCCGAGTTGGTAATCGGGACCGGTGTGGTCGGCGCGCTCTCGAGCGGACTGAAGCCGGGCGATCTGATCCTCTCCGACCGCACTCTGACGATTCACACCGACGGCCAGGTTGCCGAACAAGTGACGGCCGTCGGCGACGCGCACATCCGCGCGATCGGCCACTCGCTTGCGATCGCGGGTATCGCGTACTCGACCGGCGCGATTTTGACATCGCATCGCGTGCTCGCCACCGGCGCCGAAAAGCGCCGCGCCAAGGAAAGCACCGGCGCGATCGCGGTGGACATGGAAACCGCCGCGATTGCCGCAGAAGCGGCTGCGCGCGGAATCCCATTCGTCGCGATCCGGGCGGTGCTCGACGAAGTTGACGACGAAGTAGTGGGCGCGGCGATGGCCGACCAGGACGGCAACGTCCGGCCGCTCGCCGCAACGTCCTACCTGCTGCGTAATCCGGCAACGATGCTCAAGCTGCCGCGGATGATTCGAAACCTGTCGCGCGCAACGGCCGCAATCGCCGACGCACTGACGGCTATCGCCCACGACGGCGAGGTCCCGGCGGCTACTAGGCGTGCTCGCGGCCCGGTGGAGCGAAAGAGCCCGCGCTGAGCCCGCCGTCAATTGGCACCGCGACGCCCGTGATGAATCCCGCCTCATCCGACGCCAGGAACGCCGCCAGCGCAGCGACCTCTTCCGGCTTTCCGTTGCGCCCGAGCGGATGCATGTTTGTGGTGCGTTCCCAAACCAACTGCGACGCGCCGGCGGGAACGACGTTGCAATTCTCGGCGATCGGCGTCTCGATCACGCCCGGGCAGATCGACACGCATCGAATCTTGTCGCGCGCGAAGTCGAGCGCGATTCCTTTCGACATGATCACGACGCCGCCTTTCGCCGCCTGGTAGGCGGCCAGATCCGGCACACCCTTGATTCCCGCGCCGCTGGCGGTGTTGACGATCACGCCGCCGCCCTGCTTGATCATTTGCGGGATCGCATACTTGCAGCCGAAGAATACGCCCTTCAGGCACACGTCCACGACCCAGTCCCATTCTTCCTCAGTCGTATTCACCACGTTTTTGGGCACGAAGACGCCGGCGTTGTTGAACATGATGTCGAGCCGGCCGAACGCGCTTACGGTTTCATTGACCATCCGCTCGACTTCGGCGCCGATGCGCACGTCCACCGACACCGACTTCGCGACGCCGCCGGCTTTCTCGATCTCAGCCGCGGTGTTGCTCGCTGATTCGGCGCGTACGTCGGCGACCATCAGCTTCGCGCCTTCTTGCGCAAACCGAATCGCGCTGGCGCGGCCGATTCCCGAACCCGCGCCCGTGATCAACGCAACTTTGTCCTTGAGCAGCATGCCAAGTCACCTCGGTTTACTTCGTCGTGGCTCGATGACCGACGCTTGCCACACTTGCCGGAACTTTGGAAGCGTCTCCCGATCAAGCGCCTTGCCGGCGACTGTCTGTGCTCGCTATGCGGCGGCCCGGCTTGCGTATGCGCGCGATCGCCGGCCTCCAGACAGGAAGAGCGCGCTCGTAGGGAAAGTCTGCAAGGTGGCGCTCGATTGCCGCGTGGTCGCCGTAGGATTCGCGGCGGGTCAGGATATGAATCGCCAGGACCGTGAAGGGCAGGTAGATGAACACGGCAGCCCATCCGATTTCCGGCGCGTTGATTCGGAACAGCATCGTGATTCCGAAGATCACGATCCCCGCATAAAGAGCCGGACCAAGCAGCGCGCGCGACCGCATCGCGGGAAGCGCACGCGCCGGCCTCGTCGAGCCGCGATTGAGCATCGCGTCGAGCCACTGGAAAATCGCAATCGTGATCGCGGCGACGAAATACCATCCCAGGTAGTTGCTGATCGGCACGCCGAAGTGCGGCCCCGGCGGATCGTACCAGAACATTTTGCCGAGGAACCATCTGTCGCCGAGCACGCTCAGCGGATCGACCACCAGGTCCACCATCACCATGAACAGCGCTGCCATCAGCCATACTCGCGGCGCGCGGCGAATTTGCCACGTGTCGAGAATCCGAAAATCAGCACCCTGCCGATACAACGGCGAACTGAGCAACAGCGCGACCGTATAGCTGGCGAACGCCAGGAAGGTGAACGACAACGAATCCATGAACGGAACGCCGAATACCCAAATCTCGGACCCGCGGGTCGTGTCAATATAGTGATACAGCCCGAACGGGAATCCGTTGTGAACTGAAGACCACTCGCACGCGAGCGACACGGCGTAGGTCAGGACCGTGAACAAAACAGTCGTGCGCAGACCGAAGTTCACGATCGCGATATACAGAAAACTCACCAGAAAGATGAACACGTAGGGGCGCAGCATGATCGTGGACAGTAGTAAATGCATGCTTGGTTTACGCGGCGTTCTTGGCCGTCCCTTTGGATCTAAAGAATTCTATTGCTGCCGCCAGCGCCGCATCGATCGGCCCCGGCGAATAACCCAACTCTGCGCGCGCCTTCGACGAGTCGAAAAACATCCGCTTTCGCGCCATTCGCACCTCGGTCAGGCTCGCCCGCGGAGCCCGGCGTGTGACCGTGCGCGCAAACGCTTCGGCACCGAGCGCATACCACAACGCAACCGCGTACGGAATCCTCATCTTTGGCGCGGGCAGCCCGGAAATCATGGCGAGCCGCTCGAGAAATTCCCTGAGCGTGAGATTTTCGCCACCGAGAATATACTTCTCGCCGATTCGGCCGCGCTCCGCCGCCAGCAGATGGCCGTGTGCGACATTCTCCACATCGACGATGTTAAGGCCAGTCTCCACGTACGCCGGCATCCGCCGATTCAGAAAGTCCACGATGATTCGGCCGGTCGGAGTCGGCTTTAAATCGAGTGCACCAATCGGCGTCGATGGATTCACGATCACCACCGGCACACCCGCACGGGCGGCTTCCAGCGCTGCCTGCTCCGCCATGTACTTCGATCTCTTGTAATGACCCGTCATCTCGGCAAGCGACGACGGCGTGTCTTCGCGCCCCACCCCGCCGTGTGGAATTCCCAGCGCCCCCACTGTGCTGGTGTGAACGATTCGCGAAACACCGGCGTTGGCTGCGGCCCGGATAATATGCTGCGTGCCGCCGACGTTGGTCGCATACATCGGCGCTGGATCGGTAAGCCACAGCCGGTAATCGGCGGCGACGTGATAAACTTCGTTGCATCCATTGACCGCATGCTCGACGGAATCGAAGTACCGAAGATCGCCCCACACGATCTCGACCGGCAGACCGACCAGCGCGCTTAAGTCCGCGTTCTCGCGCGCCAGCACTCGCACCCGGTCGCCGCGGGCGATGAGCGCGCGCACGACGTGGCATCCCACGAATCCATTGCCGCCCGTCACCAGCGCTAACTTAGTAGTCATCCAATTCACTCAATAGCTATTCAGCACTTCGCTCGCAGACGGCGGCTGCTGCGGCCCGTCCCGAAATCACCGCACTCTCAATCGTTGCCGGCAGACCGGTTTGTATCCAGTCACCGGCCAGAAAGAAGTTCGCGATCGGCGTTTTCGCCGTCGGACGCAGTTCATGCGATCGAAGGTCCGGCGCCATCGTGGCGTTTTTCTCCTTGAGCACCAGCGACTTCACGACTCTGGCTTCGCGCGAAGCGGGAATCATCGCATGCAGATCGTTAATCACGATATCCAGAATTTCCGGGTTGCTGCGATCGACCAGCTTTCGCGAGCCGCTTATCACGAAGCTCAGGTAACCAGGATGCGCCTCGCCGCGCTGCGCGAATATCTGACGTTTGTTGAATAGCCATTGAGTAGTAGTGCCGATAAAACCGATGAACGGTGAATTAGTCACTTCCCGATCGAGCCACACGTGGACACAGATGATTGGCGAGCTCGAAAGGCCCGTGAAGCGCGAGAAAAACGGATCGGCAACCGCGCTTTCGGGCAGGAACCGCAGTAACTGGGGCGCAGGCACCGCGCTGATGAAGTCCGAAGCCTCGATTCGCCGCCCGTCGCGCAGCCGCACGCTCGCGACATGGCCTCGAGCGCCAGGCTCCAGCATCTCCACGATCGAATGCGAAACAACGCTTCCGCCGGCGCGCTCGATCAGCCGCTGCGCGCCCGTGCAGTACAGGTCGCTCAGCCCGACGCGCGAATAAACGAACGCGGAGTCGCGGCGACGCGAAAAGAACGCACGCTTCAGGACCTCGGCCAACAGCTGCGCCGACGACGATTGCGGCTCGTCGTTCAGCGTCGCGATCGACAGCGGGTACCAGAAGCACCGGCGCGCTTGTTCCGATTGCCCGAGGCGATCCATCAGCTGCGTGACGGTGAGACGGCGCAATTCGCCGTCGCCGAACCGTCTCATCGCGAGCATCCGCAGTCCGCCGCGCATTACAGCGAAGCGCTCCGCGACACTCAGATGCCGGTATCCGAGCAACGCGGCCGTCATGTGCAGAGGTCCGGGCAGCCGCGCCGTTTTCAGGATCGCACTCTGGCCGGGACCCGCGAGCATTTCGATTTCCAAATCTTCGTGAAATACCAACTGCTCGTAAGCGCCGATCCGTTTGAGGAAGTCGAGCGTCTCGACGTAGCAACCCATCAGGACGTGCTGCCCGTTGTCGACGAAATCTCCGGTGTCCGGCTCGGCGAACGAATACGCACGCCCGCCGGGCGCGGGTTTTCCTTCGAGCACTGTGACCCGCACGCCCCGCTGGGCGAGCGCAACCGCTGCGCTGAGTCCCGCGAACCCGGCGCCGATCACGACCACGTCTTTCATCGCCGATACCATCTAATTCGCCACGCGCATCCCACTCATCCGTGCAGCGCGCCGCAGCGCCCCACCGCCCACGCGCGGCCGACCAGGTAGAGCTTGTGCGGCGCAGACAGGCTGTGGCGGCGGTCGAGCACGCGATAGTTCGACTTGATGATCCGTTCGAGCAACGCGGCATAGATAAGCCGCATCGCCTCGGCCGTCAGCAGCGTCGCGCGGTCTTCCGGCGCGAGCGCGCTCCGCGCCTTCCCGTAAAGTTCCTGCGCGCGTTTCGCCTCGAAGTCCATCAGGCTGACGAAGCTCGGCGAGTACGCGCCGCCGAGAATTTCGTTCTCGCTCACGTTGAATCGCGCGAGGTCTTCCAGCGGAAGATAAATGCGGCCGCGCGCCGCGTCCTCGCCCACGTCGCGGATAATATTGGTCAACTGAAGCGCCAGTCCGAGGTTCTCCGCGTACAACTTCGCCGACGGATTGCGGTAGCCGAAAATCTCGATGCAGATGAGGCCCAGCGCCGACGCGACGCGATAGCAGTACGGCCGCAGCTCTTCCCAGCTTTGATAGCGCTTGCGCGACAGATCCATCTCCACGCCGTTTATGATTTCCTCGAACAGCTCCCGCGGAATCTTAAATCGCCGCGCGCTGTCGGCGAGTGCGCGGGAAAGCGCGCGCGTCGGCACGCC
The DNA here is from genome assembly GCA_003135135.1 of Deltaproteobacteria bacterium. GTDB lineage: Bacteria > Desulfobacterota > Binatia > Binatales > Binataceae > Binatus. The sequence goes on along the minus strand of PLDK01000047.1, from coordinate 33,136 downwards.
CGCATACACACGGTCGAGTTCCTCGCGCCACCGGCCCAGCAGCAGCGCCGGGTCGCGAATCGCTTCGTCGTCGGCGATATCGTCGATGAAACGGCAGAATGCATAGACGGCGTAGAGCGCACGGCGGCGCTGAGGCGGCAGCAAAATGAACGCGTAGTAAAAATTCGACCGCGAGCGCCGTGTGATTTGCGCACAGCGTTCGTAGTCGGCGTCGAGCGACGCGTTGTCGCGGCCGGCGGCTTCTTCGATTCCGGCGGCGCTGCCGTCAGACTTCAAGCCGTCCACAGATCGCGCTCCATCCGAGTTTCAGGTAGTCGAGTTTCGCAAGTTCCGGACGCATCCGGAACACATCGTAGTTGACGCGATCGATCGCGCGAATAATCGCCAGCCCACCGCCCGCGAACATCACGATGTCGCGCCGCAGCCGCTTGTCCACGCGCTTGTGCAATTCTCCCCCCTCAACAAGCATCGCACGCGCGACGCCGGCTTCATGACGCATCAAATCCACGAACTCGCGCGACGAGGTATGCGCGGCCAGGTCCGCCGGCGTGACTCCGAATCGTTCCATGTCGCGGCGCGGAAGATAGATTCGTCCCTTTTCGAGATCGACTGCAACGTCCTGCCAGAAGTTGGCGAGCTGCAATCCGCTGCAGACCAGGTCCGACAGATGCTGCCGTTCGGCGTCGCGGTAGCCGAACAGGTAAAGCACCAGCCGTCCAACCGGATTGGCCGAGTAGCGCGAATAGCCGAGCAGGTCGTCGAGCGTGTCGAAGCCCTTGAAGTCCACGTCGGATCGAAACGCAGTCAAAAGGTCTTTGAACGGCTCGCGCGGAATTTCGAAGCGGCGCACCGTGTCGGCGAGCGCAATAAATACCGGATGGCGCGGCGTGCCGGCGTACGCCAGATCAAGCTCGCGCTCCCATTCGTCGAGCATCGCGAGGTCATGATGCTCGTCGGCAAAGTCGTCCGCCATCCGCGCGTACGCGTAAATCGCATACATGTGCGGGCGCATCTCGCGCGGCATCAGCCACGACGCGACCGTGAAATTTTCGTAGTGCGATTTTGCCAGCCGCGCGCAGAACTGGTACGCGCCCGCTACGTCGAACGCTCCCGGCGGCGGCGACGCGTCCGGCGCTGCACTCACAGCGTACGAGGTTCCTTCGCTTTGCACGTTGGCCCGCGCGTTTGCCATCATCTCAGGCTGCGACCGGTCGCGCTCCGATAAGTTCGCGCGCCGCGGCGCGCGCCCATCCATCGGTCTCCAGCAGATCTTCAATCGTTCGCGCCGCCGAGTTGCGATGCCGTTGCATCACGGCTTCGATGTGGCGCGGGATATCCACGAAACGCACGCGTCCCGCCAGGAAGCCCGCCACCAGTTCTTCGTTGGCGGCGTTGAGGCACGCGGGCATCGTGTGCCCCGCCGCGAGCGCCTCGTACGCCAGCCGCAGACATGGAAAGCGTCTCAGGTCGGGTTCTTCAAACGTCAAGCGCGAATTTTCCACCAGTGACAGCGGCTTCAGATGCGTCATCGGCAGCCGCTCCGGATACGCAAGCGCGTACGCCACCGGAATCGCCATGTCGGGAATCGCCATCTCCGCGATCACCGAGCCATCGATCATCTCGACCATCGAATGGATCACGCTCTGCGGATGAATCACCACCGAAACCTCGGCGGCCTTGAGGTCGAACAGCCACCGCGCCTCGATCACCTCGAGCCCCTTGTTCATCAGCGTCGCCGAATCGATCGTAATCTTGCTGCCCATGCGCCAGGTCGGATGCTTCAGCGCCTGTTCGACTGTGATCGATTCGAAACGATCGGCCGCCAGCTCGCGAAACGGTCCCCCCGACGCGGTCAAAATGACCCGCTTCAACGACTCGCGCCCGCGTCCTTCCAGGCATTGAAAAACCGCGTTGTGCTCGCTGTCCACCGGCAGCAGTCGCACGCGATTCTCCCGCACCGCCGCCGTGATCAACTCGCCCGCAATGACCAGCACTTCCTTGTTGGCAAATGCGATGTCCTTGCCGGCCTTGATAGCGGCCAGCGTCGGCTGCAATCCCATCGCTCCCACCAGCGCCGACATCACCAGCTTCGCCACGGGATGCGTTGCGACGGCAATCGCGCCTTCGAGTCCGTGAACGATCGTCACGCGCTGCGCACCGACGCGCGTCGCCAGTTCGCGCGCGAGTTCGGGCGTCGCCACCGAGACCAGTTCCGGATGAAAGCGCTTCACCTGCTCGGTCAGCAGATCAAGATTGCGTCCCGCGGCCATCGCGACGACGCGAAATCGGTCGCTGAATCGGCCGGCCACGTCTAGCGTGGTGACGCCGACCGATCCGGTCGAGCCGAGAATTGAAATCGCCTTCATCGCGATACGCTCAATGTTGCGCGGTCTCCGCCAGCCGCCGGCGGAACCGCCCAAGCGCCATCAGCGGAAAGTAATGCGCGTACATGTAGTAGCGAAGATAAAAATGGTTCGGAAATCCGCTGCCGGTTGATTCCCTCTCGTCCCACACGCCCTCATCGTTTTGCCGCTCTGAGAGCCACTGTACGCCGCGCATCGCGTGTTCGCTGATCCCTGACTCGCCCGCGATCAATCCGATCAGCGCCCACGCCGTCTGCGACGCCGTGCTGTTCCCGCGCCCCTGCCACGCGGGATCTTTGTCCGACAGCGGGCTCTCGCCCCAGCCGCCGTCGGGATTCTGCTTCGACTTGAGCCACTGGACCGCCCGCTTGATCCACGGCTCATTGATATCGACGCCGATCGCGCACAAGCCCGACAGCGCCGAGAATGTGCCGTAGATATAGTTGATGCCCCAGCGTCCCCACCATCCGCCCGCTGGCGACTGATTTCGCTTGAGCCATTCGATCGCGCGTTTCGCCACCGGATGCTCGGTGCGATAGCCGACCGACGCCATCATCTCGAGCACCCTCCCGGTGAGATCGGGACACGACGGATCCGTCACCGCTTCCACGTCCGCGAGCGGTAAATGATTGAGCCAGGTTGAATCGTTGTCGGTGTCGAACGCCGCGAAGCCGCCGTCTTTCGATTGCATTCCCATTACCCAGTTCGCGCCAACCCGGATCGCGCGCTCCCTGGCCGCGGCATCATCGGCTGTCGAATCCGCCATCACCGACAGAATTACCGCCGAATCGTCCACGTCGGGATACCAATCGTTGTAAAACTCGAACGCCCATCCGCCCGGTTCGAGGTCGGGCCGCTTTACTGACCAATCGCCCTTCTGGAAAATCTGATGATCGATAAACCATTGCGATGCCTGCTTGAGCACCGGATGGTCGCCCGGCAATCCCGAATCCAGCAGCGCCCGGCCCGCGAGCGCCGTGTCCCAGTTGACCGACACGCACGGCATGTACATGTCGTAGTCGTTGAAGTGCCAAATCAGCTCGTGCGACGCCTCGATCGCCTTCTTCAGCACCGGATGGTCGTTGCGGTAGCCGTTGGCTTTCAGAGCCATCGTGCTCAGCAGGTAGCATGGCTCGATTCCGCCCCATGAGCCATTGGCCGCCTGATGCTCGATGAGCCAGTTTTCCGTCTTGCGCAGCGCGCGCGCGCGGAGCGATTTGATTTTGTGCCGATCGTAGAATCGCAGCGCCTTGTCGGCGAGGTTCAGTGCGTTGCGCAGCGACAGCAATTTTTTCCCGCGCGGCTGTTTGAACTTCGTGAAATGCGGCGGCTGGATGAATAACTCCAGCACCCCGCGCTGGTAGTCGATCTTTTTTTCGGGACGCGCCGCCTGCAGCATCATCAGTCCCATCATCGTTCCGCGCGCCCATGAGCTGAGCTCATAAATATTGAACGGAAACCAGTTCGGGAAAAGCGCGAGTTCGACCGGCAGCGCAGCCGTCGCTTCCCATGTAATCTGCCCCATCGCCGCCAGGTAGAAGCGCGCCAGCGTCCCGCAGTTCACGATGCCGCCCTTGGACAGGATCCAGCGCCGCGCCGCCGCCATCGGCTCGTCACCCGCGCGCATGCCGGTGAGCTTCAGCGCAAAATAACTTTCGATCGTCGTCGACAGATGCCCTTCGCCGCCCGGGTAAAGCACCCAGCTCCCGTCCGGACTCTGAATGTCCAGCAGATGCTTCTTCAGCCGCGCCTGGACCTCGAGATCGACCGTGTCCATGAAATGGTTGAAGATGATGAACTCCGCGTTCATCTCCGCATTCGCCTCCAGCGGCGCGTGCCAGTAGCCCTCGGGCTTCTGCATCGCGATCAGCGCACGCTGCGCGCGATCCACCGTGTAATCAACCTTCGCGACGAACTCGTCATGCGGCGACATGGCAATCGCCGTGCTTCCAATTTCAATAGCCTGACTCATATTTCATCCTTGCCTGAACTCAGCCCGCGTCCCGCGACAACCCGCCGCAACCTCATCGCAATCCACTACGGAATCACGGCGCATTTCAGAACCACGCCGCGCTCGAGCATCGCAAACACTTCCACCAAATCGCCAAGCCGCATTCGCGCGTTGACGACCGCGCCCGCATTCAGCGCACGCCCCTCCAGCAATTCGTAAGCGCGCCGCACGTCGCGCGGCCGAAAATGAAACGGCGACATCAACGTCAGATTGTCGTAATGCATCGTTCGCGTGTCGACGCTGAGCTTCGTGCCCACCGGACATCCGCCGAAGAAAACTACCCGCCCTCCGCGCCGCACCCGCGCCACCGCATCCTGCCATCCCTCGACTTGTCCCGTGCACTCGATCACCAGGTCGGGGCCGAAGCCGCCGTTGAGCCGCGCGATTTCCGCGGTCGCATCGACGCTGCGCGCGTCGATCACCCGGTCCGCGCCCATCTCCTCCGCCCACTTCAGGCGCTTGGCGCTTCGCCCCACGACCGCCACCTCGCGCACGCCGGCGGCCTTGAGCACCAGCATGTGCAGCAGACTGAACGCGCCGCCGCCGATGATCGCCACCGTCTCGGTCTTTTCGGGACGCGCCATTTCCTGGGCATGAACCACGCACGAAAGCGGCTCGAGCAGCGCGGCTTCTTCGAACGGCAGGTCCGCGGGTTTGATAAACGTGTTGCGCGCAACGACGTGCGCCGGCAGCAGCAGCATGTCCGCGTATGCGCCGAGCACCATTCGCCCGATCGCATCGTCGCACAGATTTTCCTGCCCATGCTGGCAGTAAAAACAGATTCCGCACGGCGCGGTCGGCGCAGCCATTATTTCGTCGCCGGGCTTGAACGTCACGCCCTCGCCGGCTTCCATCACCACGCCGGAAAACTCATGCCCGAAAGCAATCGGAAGTTTCCATAGCGGATGTCCGCGCCGAAACATTTTCAGATCGGTGCCGCAACTCAACGCGCAGCGGATTTGAATCAGCAATTCGCCCGGTCCCGGATGCGGCGCGATGTAGTCGCGCAATTCGAGGCGCCCGGGCTCGACCAGCACGGCCTGGCGCGAGTGCGTCCCCGCAATTTCCACTGACGCTTCAGCCCCGTTCACAGCTTGCGCTCCACGACGAAGGTTGCAATGTGGCGCAGCGCGTCGGCGCTATTCCCGAAACCGGCAATTGCGCGATGCGCTCGCGTTTCGAGCTCGCGCGCCAAATCGAGCGAGCGCTCGATTCCCAATATCGCGGGATAGGTCGCCTTGCCGCGCTCGACATCCTTTTGCGTGCGTTTGCCCATCTGCTCGGGCGTGCCTTGAACATCCAACAGGTCATCGACGACCTGGAACGCCAGCCCCAGAGCGCGCGCGTATGCGTCGAGCGATTCGATTTGCGCCCCGCTCGCGCCGCCCAGGCGCGCACCGCCGCGAACCGACGCCAGGAACAGCGCCCCGGTTTTCTTGCCGTGCAGTTCTTCGAGCTCCTCGACCGTCTTCGACTTGCCCTCACCGAGCAGATCGATCACTTGCCCCGCGACCATCCCGGCCGATCCCGCCGCGCCGGCCAGCTCCGCGATCGTTTCCAGCACGAGTGCCGGCGGCGCGCTGTTGTGCGCCGAGCGCGCGAGCACCTTGAATGCGTCCGTCAGCAGCGCGTCGCCCGCCAGCGTCGCGATCGCTTCGCCATAAACCTTGTGATTGGTCGGGCGCCCGCGGCGCATATCGTCATCGTCCATGCACGGCAGGTCGTCGTGAATCAGCGAGTAGGTGTGAATCATCTCGACCGCGCACGCCAGTCCCATCGCCGCCTCGACTTTCCCTCCGACAGCCTCGCACGACGCCAGCACCAGCACCGGCCGCAGCCGCTTGCCGCCCGCCAACAGCGAGTAGCGCATCGCCTCATGCAGGCGCGCCGCCGCGCCCGCGGGTTCCTCGACGCTTTGAGCGAGCGCTCGCTCGATAATCTGCGCGCGCTCCTTTAAATAGCTGTGCAAGTCAAACACGTCTGGTTTCTCTTATCGCGACGGCGGCGGCGCCGACGTTGGCTCGACAGCGGCGCTGAAAAACTGGCCGGGATTTTTCCTCACGCGATCGTTCCCCTCCCGCCTGGCAAGGGTGATTGTTCAACTGCGCGCGAGCGCTCTGTGCTTCGACCGCGCAAGCGACTCATCACGCCACGTAATGCCTCACCATCCGCCACGAGTCTTTAAGATTCTTGCCGAAATCAAGCGCCACTGTGCCCTCGAATCCCGAATGCAGCTTGCAGTCGCGGCAGCGGAAATCCTGCTTGGTCCGGTAGTATTCCCAGTCCGTCGCCGCGTGCATTTCGTTGAACGTCTTGTAGTGCCCGTTGGTTATCAGGTAGCAGGGCCCCTTCCACCCGCGCGGATTGCGCGTCACCGTCGTCCACGGACTGCACAGCATGTCGCGTTTGCCGACCAGGTAGTCCAGGTATATCGGCGTGTTGATGATCTTGTAGTCGTTCGCCATGTCGCGGACTTTGAGGAACTTGGCCGGCATATCTTCTTTTCTCAGATACTCGTCGTCGTTGTTCAGCACCTGGTAGTGATAGCCGGGGCTCAGCAGCATCCCATCGACGCCCAGGCTCGTCAGGTACTTGATCATCCCTTCGAGTTCTTCACCGCTGGTCTCGCGGAACACCGTCGTGTTGGTCTGCACCCGGTAGCCCTTCTGCTTCAGCAGCTTGATCATCTTCACGACGGTGTCGAAATGCCCCGGCCGGTCGGTCACGCGATCGTTGGTCTCGCGCATCCCGTCCAGATGCAGGTTGAAGCTCAGATACGGACTCGGCGCCACCTGCTTGACGAATCGTTCCAGCAGGACCGCGTTGGTGCAGATCATGACGTGACGCTTCTGATCCTCGATCAATCCCTGAGTCAGCGGCACAATATGCTTGTACATCAGCGGCTCGCCGCCGCAGATCGACACGATCGGCGCGCCCGCTTCCTCGGCCGAATGCAGCGCCTCGTCCAGCGGCATCATGTCGCGAATCGTGTCCTTGTACTCGACGATTCGCCCGCATCCGATGCATGCAAGGTTGCACGCATGCAGCGGCTCGAGCATCAGCACCAACGGAAAATACTTCTCCCCCGAACGCTTCTTCGCGCTCATGTAGCGGCCCAGATCGATCATCTGTCTTAGCGGGATTCGCATGCCGGCGCGTTCTCCTGGATCTTGAAGAAAGTGAAATGAGTGAAAAATTCAGGCGGCTGGCGTGCCGCCATTCTCCGATGGAGGTGCCGCCGGTGAGCCCCCGAACAGCCACTCGCCGACCATCGCCACTGCGCCTTCCGGATCGACGGAGTTTGCGCCCATGAACAAGTATTCGATCAGCAATCCATTCAGCGCCGAGAGCAGAAACGCCGCCGCCGATTCGGGCGCCGGCCGCCGCGTACAGATGCCCTTTTGCTGGGCGCGCGCGATCAGTTCCACCAGCATCGCGCGATATCCGCTATACAGCTTGAGCACCTGGTCGTTGAGGCCCTCGGACAGCCGCTGGTCGTGGAGCATCTGCGCCAGGAAAAAACGCACCGAGCTCGCGTTGTCGCGCACGAACGACAGGTAGGACTCGACCAGCTTCTCAATCTGCGCCCGCTCGTCCATCGCCGCTTCTTCCGCAAAATCGATGAAGTACGGCTCCAGCAGCCGGTTCAGCACCGCCACGAACAGCTCTTCCTTGGTTTTGAAATGCCAGAAAATCAGCGCCTTGCTGACCCGCGCCTCGCGCGCCACTTCCGACATCGACGTCTCATGGAAGCCGCGATTGGCAAATAGCCCCATCGCCGCCTTCAGAATCTCGTCTCGCGAATCCTGCGACTGTGTGCGCGGTTCGGATAAGCTTGGTTGTTTGGCCTGCGATGCGTCCATAATTTTCCCGTCTCGATAATTCGGCTAACCTTTCGGTCAATGGCAACTTTACCGTCACAGTCCCGAAAGTCAAGAGCGCCAGTCCGATCGGTCAGGCGGTCAGCTCGAGGCAAAATGTCCCCCGTGAGACATTTCGCTCTAACCGCTTGATTTTACGGGATATTTATCTCGATTCCGTTGTTGACAGCTGATCGTCGCGCTGCATCGATTAGCGCCAGTGCGGCCCGCGCCTCGGCCAAATTGCGTCGTGCAACACGATCGGACGAGTTGTTTCCTTCGGAGACAGCTCGCTCGAACTCATCGGCGACTCCGCCGAACCACGCCGAATGGTACGAATCGTCGGGAATGTCGGCGACCGAGAGGTCTTCAGCCTTGCCCGACCGATCAGTCAGGCGCACCCGATCGCCCTCGATCTCGATACTCGCGCGCTCTCCATAGATGACCGCGGAAGTTCTGCGCACCGGCGCTCGCCACGACAGATGCGCGCGCGCCACGCACCCGGCCCCAAACCCAACTCGCACGTCGGCCACGTGGTCAACGTCCACGCCCGCCGGCGATTCAAGCCGCGCCGAAATCGACACCGGCGACTCGCCGCCGAGCATCCAATACATCAGGTAGAACACGTGCCATCCGTGATCGATCAGAATCCCTCCGCCCGACGCCGCCGACGCGCGCCACTTGCCACCGCTTCCGCCCGCGCCCGCAGGTTCTGTGCGCAGCCGATCGATCGACATGAAGCAAATCTCGCCAAGCCGCCCTGCTTCGATCGCCCGGCGTGCAGCCGCATACGCAGGCGCGTATTTCCAATTGTGCACGCACATCAGCACGCGCCGTTTTTCCGCGGCAATCGCGGCGAGTTCGTCGAAGTCGGCAAGCGTGAGCGCAAGCGGCTTCTCGACCAGCACGTGCGCGCCCGCTTTAAGCGCTGCGCGCGCGGCCGCATGATGCATCCCCGGGGGGCTGGCGACATCGACAAAGTCGGGCGCCTCACCGTCGAGCATCAGCTCGAGGTCGTCGTACACCCGAACATTCTTGATTAGCCGGATCGCCTCATGGCGGCGCTCCGAGATTGGATCGTGGATCGCGCCGATAGCGATATTTTCGCGCGTGCGCCATCCCGGGAGATGCGCCCGCGCGGCGACCTCGCCGAACCCCGAAATAGCCCCCCGCAGTTTTGCTTGATTCGCCACCACTCGTCCCTCACCCGTTATCTTACGGGAGAGGTTAGGTGAGGGTGTAGCCGCCGCATCGACTTTTTTGTGTCATTCCGAGCGGAGTCTCCGGAGCCGAGCGACCCCGCCTCTTTTTCTTCGCCCTGCCGCCCGCGTCGCGCTCAGTGCCCCCGCAGCCGCAATCCGGCGGTGCAGTCGAAATTCGGCATCATATCCGCAGCAATACCGCCTGATTCCCGCACCAATTCGCGCGTACCACGATGGCAACGCTCTTGCTCTCTCCAGGCTGAAGGCTCGGTGCCGAACTTTCGGGCGTCGCGGCCAACGACAGGGAGGACAGGCCAATCATGTTCGCATGGATTCTAGTCGGACTCATTTCAGGATGGCTGTGCGGGAAGATTCTCAACGGCAACGGCTACGGCATGATGGCTGACATAGCGCTCGGCCTGGTCGGCGGAGTGATCGGAGGAATGATTTTCGCGGTGCTCGGCGTTCACGCGCATAACTTTGTCGGCGCGATCCTGATGTCCACGGCCGGCGCCACCGCGCTGGTAATCGCGACGCGAATCATGCGCGACGAGATCTGAGCAGGCGCGCGGCCGCCGCTGGAAAATTCAGAACTCTACGGGATGGCCGAGCTGCTCGGATATCGCCTCTGCCAGACGTGGAAACAACTCGTGGCCGTCCTTGTCGTCGAGCCACAGGCCGCGAGCAGCATCCCAACTGTAATGGAATCCATGGGAGCCGGCGGCGAGCCACAGCTGCTTCATCTGCGATTGCCTCGACAGGATAAACTTGGCGCCACCCGCGAACTCGATCGTCACGACGCCGTCGGCCGTCGTGTAATCCACTTCGTCGGGGTCGAGGTCCTCGAGCCATTTCGCGACTTTGGTCAAGGCGGTATCGGACCGCTCGCGAAATTCATTATCGTCCATGCGCCGATTGTATCAACCGCCGCCCCGATGCGGCCACCGTGTCTGAGTTGCAACACTGGGCATGGTGCCCGCACAAAGCACGGATCCGGGTTCCTTCGCTTCGCTCAGGATGACACAAAAAAGGTTCTGGCCGCGCGCGACAACGGAGNNGGTGGGTGCAGGGCTCAGCCCTGCTCAACCCTACCGTTGGGGGCCTTTCTTGCGCATCTCTTCGTCGCGGTAGCGCTTGTAGAGGATGGTCCATTCGTTGGAACCCTCGACGACGCCGCGTTTGATCGACTTGATCTTGCGCCTGACGATCGCATCGACTTCGTCGCCCTGCTCGTTGAACTGCGCGACGATTTCGCGCGCCTGGCGAAGCGCGAGCGGAAAGTTCGCGATCTCGGCCAGGCCCTCGTCGCGCAATTTTGCCAGCGACTCGCGCGCCAGGAACAGCACTCGTGCTTCGGTGAGCTTCATGAAGATTTTACTGTGCGAGTATATCGCCTAGAGCGTGAAGTTCTTTTTCTCGGCCAGGCGCTGGCGAATCAAATTGCGCAGCCGCGTGACGTCCAGGCGCGTATCGCGGCGCGCCTCCACCTCCGCCATCTTGTCGGCCTCTTCGTCGATCTGCGCTTCGGTCTCGAAATTCGCCGACATCAGTTCGACCACGCACGCCACCAATTCCTTGAGGTCGCCCTTGGGCTTGATCACGCCGCGATCGAGCAGCCCATTCACGAGATGAGTCGCCAGCGCGTCGATCTGAGCTTCCCGCATCGCCATACGATCACAGCTTGACCGGATCGGGTGCATTTTGTCAAAAGCACCCGCACCGGAAGCGCGGTTCGCTCCGCGTCAGAGAGAGGCAAAGAAAAAGATCCGGGTTCCTTCGCTGCGCTCAGGATGACACAAAAGATTCAGCATGCGCCGCCTGCACCCTCACCTACCGGCCGCGTTGCGGCCGGCCGCCTCTCCCGTGAAATAACGGGCGAGGTAATTTCCCCTTACCCCTTCTAACAGGGCGAAGCCCGCATCTTTTTTCTTCCTTACTAAGGTGCAGGGGTTACCCCTGCCCAGGGAAGCGTGAAACCCACGGCGGGTTTCACATAAAATAAAGTGATTCACCCTTCCCCAGCGCACGCGCGCCACGCGCGTGCGCGTTAGTGCGGCTTCTTGGCGTTCTGCTGGTCCTGCTCTTCCTTGTAAACCTCGTCCATCTTCGGCTCGAGCGTCTCGTAAAATTGCTTGATGTGCCCAACGCTGGCGCCGATGTCACCGGGGAAGTAGCGCAGCATCGAGGTCGCATCGGGGCGCGCCAGGCCGGAGCGCGCGCACACCTCGATCTCACCTGACGGCTGCACCGTGATCCTCACGTCATCCTCGAATTTGAAGATTCGCGACGTGTAGATGCAATCGATGGTGGAGTTGCGGGAATCCGCCTTGACGATTTTCCATCCACCGAGCGAGTTGATGGTGTCTTGCGAGAGTTGGAACAGTTTCTGTCGCGGGATTCCCGGATACGAGCGGCGAATCAATTCCGGAAAGACATCGTCGAGCGTCGGCGGCGTCGGTACCGGTCCCAGCCTGCGGGTGGAGTCAGGCTGCTTGGCAGGCGCCTCCTTTGCGGCGTGATGCTTCGACGCGGGCGCGGCAGGAATCGCCGCCGCGTTGGGCTGAATGCCCATCCGGCAAGTCACCGAGCCGTCACCCGACGCGCTGGAGGCCGCGGACTTCATCGTGACGAACCGGATCACGCGTTGCTGGGCGCCGGGTCTTTCGAAAATGGTTTCGTCATTCATGATCATCGCGATGCCCGCCGCGGCGATCGCCACGGGAATGAGAAAGAACGCGAGGCGGACCAGCAGCCGCAAGACGAATGGGACGAAGAACAGTACCGCGATGACGACCAGGCCGACGATGATGACGGGCAGCGTGCTCATGATGGGGCCCCCGGGGAATCCCTACCCGTTTATGGGGCGTTGACGCAAGCCGGGCGCGGATAGTCCTGGGGCGATGCGGCGGTTAGAAGCAGATAGCATCCGAAAAGCACACCGGCGCGATCCTGATTGGATCGCGCCGGTTTTCGGTCAGGTGAATCAGCGTCGCTTACGCTGGAGCCCCGGCGAATCCATCGCCAGGGTCGCCGCGCAAAATCGCATCGAAGCGCTTCCCGCCAAGGTAGCAGCGGCGCGCCTCGTCGTCGGTGACAGCGGCACGGCGGACGTCGCGGCGGCGAATCGGCCATATCCCGCCGACCATCGGATGCCGGCCCTGGCGATGGCTGAAGAAATAATAGGTGAACTGACGCAGCGTCGAGCAGCGCGCTTCCGCACTGAGTCCGCGGCCGGCGCATATGGTGAACATCCTGTGAAGAAAGCGCGGCAGCGAGTAGAAGCCCAGGTAAGCGTCGCGGTACGCACCGAGCCAGCTTTCCTTGTCCATCTTGTCGTGCTTGAGCGTGACGTGCTGCGAGTCGAGCTGGTTGAAGTCCCAGTCGATGATGGCGCCTTCGCGGGTGAAGCGCGCCTGATCTTCAGTGCCCGGCAGCGGAGTCATGATAAAGAACGACACCAGGTCGAAGCCGATCTTCTTCAGCGTTGCCACCGCCACGCGTCCGCAATCGGGACCGTCGAACGGGAATCCCAGCATGTAGCCGGCGTGCACCGACACACCGACTTTGTGCCAGTTCTCAACGACGCGCCGATACTTGTCGATCACGTGCGCGCGCGCCGCTTCCAGCTTCCACTTGTGCTGGCGGTCGTCGGTATTCTGGTACTTGGTGGCAAAGTTCAGGTTGTCGGGATTGAGCGACTCGATTCCGACGAACGCCTGGTAGCATCCCGCGGCTGCGGCCAGTTCGGTGAAGCGTTTGCTGCGCCGATGCTTGGCGGTCTCGGTCTCGCCGTCGGCGACATTTGCGTAGCATGACGCATCGACGTCCACCTGCATCATGAAGGAGAGCTTGGGATACTCCTTCTTCACATCGATCAGGCCGGTGAGAATCTCTTCCCATCGCGGCGAGCGGAAAAAGTCGTCATCGACCAGGAACAGCGACTCGATGCCATGATTTTGGCATGCGTCGCGCACCCAGCTTACGACGGCGTCGGGCTCGCGCGAGCGCATCGTGCGGCCCATCACGTTTTTCACGCTGCAATACGAGCAGGTAAACGGGCATCCGCGCGAAGTGTCGAGCGTGGTCATCGTATCGTTGAAAAACCGCGTGAGATAACGATCGTCAAGCTTCGGCAGCAGCGACTCCGTGATGAGCGGAACGGTGATATCGTCCTGGCCGGTCTTCGCGCGAATTCCCTCCGTGACCGAATAATGCTTGCGCAGCTCACCGCGCAGGAAGTCCTCGACGATACAGCCCCAAATGTTTTCGGCCTCGCCGACGACGGTGGTGACGCCGCATTCGTTGAGGAACTTGCACGAATCCGGAAAACCGCTGACGTGGAATCCGCCCATCATCGTGGGCAAGCCCTCGGCGACGAACTGAAGCGCGAGATCGCGCCCGCGCGGATACTGATTCGATTGCACACCGGCCAACCCGATCAGCAACTCGACGCCATCTTCGCGCGCCTTTTCCTTCATCGCCTTGATCGTCTCAGGGCTGACTACACCGTCGCAGATTTCGTCCCAAATTACCGTCTCGAGGTATACGTTTCGCTCGACCGCGTAACGCTTGTTGAACGCCTCGTTGAGCGCCGTCAGCACCGTCAAAGTGTTGTTGGGCTGAACGCCGTAACGAAAATATTGGACAAAGCCCTCCTCGTCGTAGCGCGAGGGTTTGATGAAATAGACTCGAATCGTGCGGCAAAGCTCGGGCTTTATCGCCGCATCGGCGGTCGCACCCTTGCGGGCAGTCAACTGAAGTGTGGCGGCCGGACGATCACCGCCATAACGGTTCGTCCCCAACAGCCAGTAGAGGATACTTGCCGCGAAAACCAGAAATCCGCCTAAACATATAAGAAATACCATCAATAGATCCTCAGCCTTTGTTTCCTAGCCCAGCCCCCCGAGCGTACTTACCCTGCGCATGATACCCGAATGCGGGGCCGGATGGTATCTAACCGGTCGGTCAGAAGAAGTAAACAATTCCCGACTGGTTTTGTCAACAATTGATTGAAACACATTAATAGCGCCAAAGTCGAGGAATTAATCGGGTAATCCCGACAGAGGGTAACTAGCGGTACATTTCGACCAGATTGATCAGGCCCAAATCGCGATAGCGTTCAACCAGATAACCCTTGATTTCCTGCACGCTGGACATTTGTAAAGTCTCACGCGCGATCAGGCGAGCGGTCTGATAATCGACCTCCCGAATGACTTTGCGCACCACCGGAATAAATAGCGGGCTCAAGCTTAGTTCGTCGAGACCCATCCCGACCAGCAGCAGCGTTGCCAGCGGATCGCTGGCCATCTCGCCGCACAGGCAAACCTCCTTGTCGGCCGCGCGCGCGACATTGACGACCTCGGCGATGGCGGAAATGACGGCGGGATGCAGCGCCTCGTACAGGTGCGCGACTTTGCGATTGTTGCGATCGGCGGCGAGCAGGTACTGGATCAGATCGTTGGTTCCGATCGAGAAAAAATCGACCTCGCGCGCAAGCCGCGGCGCCAGCCACACCGCCGACGGCACTTCGACCATGATTCCGACTTCGATATTGGGATTGTGCTCGAGGCCTTCCTTGAACAGCTCGGCCTGCGACTCGGCCAACAATTCCTTGGCGCGGCGCAATTCCTCGAGGCTCGAGATCATCGGGAACATGATGCGGACATTGTGGGTGGCGGCGGCGCGGAGAATCGCGCGCAGTTGAACTTTGAACAGCCCCGGCATCTCAAGCGAGATGCGTATCGAACGCCAGCCGAGGAACGGATTGTCCTCGCGCGGCACCCGCATGTACGCCGGATACTTGTCGGCGCCGATATCGAGCGTGCGAATCGTGATCGGGCGCTTGCCGAGCATATCGAGCATTTTGCCATACAGCGCGAGCTGCTGAGTCTCGTCGGGAAAATCCTCGTAGGTCAGGAAGGAGAATTCCGAACGCAGCAACCCGACGCCCTCAGCGCCGTAGCGCAGCGCCAGCTGGATGTCGGCGGGCAGCGCGATATTCGCAAGCATCATCACGCGATGGCCGTCGCGGGTCGCGGTCGGCGCGTTGCCCTCTTCGATAAGCTCGCGCTTGAATGCCTCGTAGCGCTTGGACAGGCTCACGTAGTCGCGCTCGATCTCGCCGCCGGGATTGACGTAAACGACGCCCGAGTTGCCGTCGAGCACGAGCTGATCGCCCTCGACGACGGATTCCATAAGATGTTCGACGCCGACTACCGTCGGGATTTCGAACGCCCGCGCCAGGATCGCCGCGTGCGAGGTGGCGCCGCCGGATTGCAGCGCAATACCCGCCAGCTTGTCGTGGCTGGCGAGCATCAGTTGCGAGAGCGTAAGCTCCTCGGCGACTATAATCGTCGGCTTGGCGAAGGAAGCCCGCTTTTCCTCCTGGCGCAGATGCCGCAACACGCGATGGCCGACGTCGCGGAAGTCGGTCGCACGCTCGCGCAAATAATTGTCCGCGACCGCAAGCATCGAGGTGCTGAGTTCCTCGACGACCCGGCACAGCGCGCTCTCGGCGGCGTAGCCGTCGGCAATTGTATCGCGGATGCGGCTGACGAACTCCTCGTCTTCGAGAATCATGCGATGGCCGTCGAAAATCTGGAGGTCCGACTCGGGCATCAGCGGCTCCATCCTGACCCGCAGCGTCGCCAGCTCGGCCAGCGAACGGGCCAGCGCATCTTCGAAGCGCTTGACCTCGGCCTTGGGGTCGCGGCACTTCTGGTTACGATCGACGCTGCTTAGAAATGCGCCGACGATGTGCGCGCTTCCCTGCGCAAATCCGGGTGCCGCGGAAAGCCCTGCCAGCCGGGGACGCCGAATCTTGGCCGGCGCGGCGTGGCGCGTCTTGCCGCCGACTTTTTCGTAGTCCTTGAGCTGCCGGTTGGCCTCGATCATCCGGCGCCGATATTCGAGCCGCTCTTTTTCCTTGCTGGCGAGCGATTCGCGCAGCCTGAAATGAGAAAGAATTTGCGCGACCTGGTTGGCGGCGGTGCTGAGCAGGCGGATTTCGCTCTTGTTGAATTTGCGCCGCTCGAGCGTCTGCGCAACCAGCACTCCGAGCGGCTTCTTGCGGCCGTCGTGGTCGCGAACCGGCACGCCCAGAAAAGTATGGAAGCGCTCCTCGCCGGTCTCGGGAAAGTACTTGTAGCGCGGATGGCTGATCGCGTCGGGCACGCAAACCGGTTCGTCTTTCTCCAGCACCAGCCCGACCAGCCCCTCGTTGAGGCGCATCGAAACCTTGCCGACCGATTCGCGATCGAGTCCCACAGTGGCGCGCAGCACGATTCGCTCGCGCTGTGGATCGAAGAGGTAGAGCGAACAGACCTCGGCCTCCATGCCGGTGGCAATCGCCAGCGCAACCCGGTCCAGGGTCGCGCGGAGATCCTCGGAATGTTCGCCGCCGATCGAGGAGAGAAGCTCGATCAAAGCGAGGCGATCCTTGTTGGCACTCATCGGTAAAGTCTCAGCGGCGGCGCAGAAATTTTATCGGATCGATCGCGTGGCAAACAATGCCGCCGAGCGATCTAATCCGCGGCGTCCTCGCCCTCCGGATCTTCGAAGCCCGGCGGAAGCGCCGTCGGCTCGCCTCGCATCTTCGAGCTTCGCTCACGGAGCCGCTCGACCAAGCCCGGAATCATCGCGGTAAGCGCGGCCGGAAGCGCTTTTATCGCGGGATCGTCGAACCTCAAGTTGAAGTAGTCCAGCGATAGTTGTGCAACTGCCTCTGCCTGGCGGAAATCGCGCTTGCGCTTGATTGGATCTCGCGTCGGCTGGAGCGAGACCCACAGCTTGTGCAATGCGAACACGCGCGGCTCAGGGACCACAAACCTGACCGGGAAGCCGTTGTCGGCGATCACGATTTGGGTCATTCGCGGCGCCGCGCCAAGCCATTCCAGGCCGTGCAGGGGCTGCGCAATCAGATCGGGTCCTCTGCCAATGCTGGTGAGGCCGCCAGGGCAATCGATTGGCGCCCGGATCAAGTCGACCATGAAGCCCTTCGCGTTGACCGCGCGAAATGACCTTTTCCGTTGCGGCTTGAAGCTTCTGTCCACGCGCTGAAGGATTCCGAGCAGCCCTGAACTTCGTATCGAGCCAGCCAGTTCGATTTCAGCCTTGGTGTTCAGCAGCGTGTCGAGATCTTCGGTTTGCAGAAGTCCGGCTTTGAGCTGTACGCCCGCCGCCATTTCGTAGGCATAGATCGCATGACTGCCGAGAATAATCAGATGGCTGCCCAGCAGGCCGCCGGCATCGAGCGACCTTACTATGTCGGCCGCAATCCGCGGAACTCGATTCACTCCAGCGGCGACGCAGAACCTGGCCTGGCGCGCGACTTCTTGATTGATCGATCGAATCCGCTCGTCGAGGTCGCGTTTAGTTTCGGTAAATTCGCGGTAAGCTTGCTCGGTCTTGGGCGAGCGCGGGCCCAGAGAGCGATTGCCTCTGTGGCGGCCAATCGTGCGGACCAGGTAATCGTGGCCGAGTACTTTCTTCCAATGCAATCCGCCGCGAAATGCTTGCCGCTCGGCTTGAAGCTCGAGCAAATGTTCGTAAAGCTGCGCTGTATCGACTGCGATTCTGCGCTGCTCAGCGGTGAGTTCTTTCAGCTTCAAGGCACTTTCCTCTCAATTTTACCTCGATCGCATCTTGAGAGGAAATATTAATTAAATCAAGTGTTTTTAGGAGCATTTTAGTGCCGATATTCAGCCATATTTCCTCTCAAATCCAGCGATAGGGCGAACCAGAGGAAAACGCTTTTATTTCAAGGCTTTTTAGCGAGCTAACTGGCAGGTCCTACAGCTCAAACGGCGCGAGCGCGCTCTTCAGCAGGCCGCGACCCGCGCGGCATCGCCGCGATTGGATCGCGTCTATAAGCTCGCGTTCGTCCTTGATTGGCCCGTCGAGCAGCGTCGTCACGCATCCCACCGAGCCCGCGGAATGCGAGTCCGAGCCCGCCACCTCCGCCATCCCGAGATGACGCGCGACCTTGAGCGCGAACAGATTCTCCTCCTCACCGCACGCGCCGTTGAGCACCTCGATCGCATCGACCATCTCGAAGATTTCGAGCTTGGCCGCGCGCTCCGGATAAGTTGGATCGATCGGTTCTGATCCCGGATTGATGAACGAAAAGCGCGGATCGAGTTTGTAGCGGAATGGATGATTCGCGATCAGTATCCCGCCTTCGAGGTTCACCACGCGCCGCAGTTCGGCGAGCTTGTAGATTCCTCCGACGTATCGCTCGAGCCCGAACGCGCCGACATGCCCCAGGTCGGTCGTGACTTCCATCCCGCGCATAAAAATCACGCCCGAGCCGGCCGCCAGCGCCTCGATCTCGCGCCAGTCCCACATGTTGTCGTGCTCGGTGATACAGACCGCGCCGATTCCGATCGCACGCGCGCGATCGACCAGGTCTTTCGGCGCCAGGTTCGAGTCCGAACTACCGCGGTTGGTGTGGAGATGCAGGTCAACGGTGAAGTAGGGCCCCGCCCCACGGGGGTGCCCGCTTCGTGAATCCGTCATTTGCGACGCGCCGCGGCTACTTGGGCGGCTCCTTCGCGAGCGTGATCTTCTTCATGTGGTCGCCCTTCTGAATCTTATCGACCGCGTCCATGCCCTTAATCACGCCGCCGAAGATGGTGTATTGGCCGTCGAGTGCCGGCTGCGGCTCAAGGCAGATGTAGAACTGGCTGCCGCTGGACACGCGTTGCGGATTAACTTCGTCGCCCGTGCGTGCGGTCGCCAGACTGCCGCGCAGGTGATGCTCGGCGGGGTTAATTTCGCCCGGCACGGTGTAGCCCGGTCCACCGGATCCCGTCCCGTCAGGATCTCCGCCCTGCACCACGAAGTCGGGGACGACGCGATGCCAGGTCAGGCCATTGTAAAAGCCCTTGTTCACCAGCGTCTCGAAATTCGCGACCGTCTTGGGTGCGACTGCCGGGTAAAGCTCGACGATTATGGTGCCGCGTTCGGTCTCGATGATTGCGTAATGACCTGTGTTTCTCACTGGGAGTCCATCCGTTGCGCCTTTGCAAGCCGAGGCAAGCACCAGCACCGCCACGACGGCAAGACACGATAATCTAAAGGAGTTGCGTTTCATTTTTTTCCACTCGCATTCGCACGAACGGGCAAACGTCCATGCAGTCGGGTTGTTCCATCAGTCCTACATGGAAGTATTCGAGGCGCCGCCAATCCGCAAGTGATCGTGGGCGCCTTGTTTGATCGACTTTTGGATCGGGATGGGCAAGCGCATCCGATATTTTCCAATACCACGGCCCTGCGCCGTTCCCCAACGGCGCAGCGGAGCGAGCACTGCTTCCGGTCCGGCCGAGTTTGGGGATGAACTGTTCAGCCTGACGCCAGCGAACTTGGCGTGCTACACCTGCGCTATGGTCACCCGCCAGGTTGCCTTATGCTCGCCGCGCTCGCCCGTAGGCGGGCGACCCCCACTCCCGTCGAACATTACTTTTGACGGAACAAAGCTAGCCCTGGGGCCGACCCGTCCCAAAATCACTACATATGGTATAAATTGCGCTTTCCCGCTCCATTCGATCAGTCAGAATTCGTGTACGTCGCAGTCTTCAGGTCGGCGAACTGAACCAGTACCGCCGCGCGACTGGGGATGGACAAGCGCATCCGATGAAGGCGAGAATGCGCCGCTATGGAATCGTGGTTCAACAAGGCAAGATTCGGAATGTTCATCCATTGGGGCCATTGCAGCCAGCGCGGACTGGAGCTGTCGTGGCCGCTGGTCGGGGGTGTCGGCGCGCTGCCGTATGGGCAAGGCGTTGGGGTTGACGAATATCACTCGACCGCCAGGACGTTCAATCCGGCAAAATGGGATGCGCGCGCGCTGGCGCGGACGGCAAAACGCGCCGGGATGCAATACGCAGTCCTGACCAGTAAGCATCACGACGGTTTCTCGATGTTCCATACGAAGCATTCTGACTATTCGATTGAGTATTCGCCATTCAAGCGTGATATAGTTCGTGAATACACAGATGCGTTCCGCGCCGAGGGCCTGAAGGTCGGGCTCTATTACTCACTTATCGACTGGCATCATCCCGACTACCCGGCATTTCTCGAGTCGGACAAGCCCTATAAATGGGGCACCTGGCGCCGCTCGACGCCTGAACAGTGGGATCGGTTTATAAACTTCATGTTCGCCCAGATGCGCGAGCTGCTGACCAATTACGGCAAGATCGATCTGCTCTGGTTCGACGGCGGATGGGAACGCACGCCCGAGGAATGGAAGTCGCGCGAGTTCGTCGAGATGATCCGCTCGCTCCAGCCCGAGGTCGTCATCAACGATCGCATCCCGGGTTACGGCGACTATCAGACCCCCGAACAGGCCGTTCCGCCCAGGCCGCCGCAAGGCCCGTGGGAAACCTGCCTGACGATTAACAACAGCTGGGGTTACAACCCGTCGGACAAGGACCTCAAATCGATCCGGTCGCTGATCCATACTCTGTGCGAAGTGGCAGGCAAGGGTGGAAATCTGCTGCTCAACGTAAGCCCGATGGGCGACGGCGCTCTTCCGCCCGAACAAGTCGAGCGGCTCGACGCGATTGGCAGCTGGATGGACCGCAACAATGAGGCGATCGTCGGCACTGACCCCGGGCTCGAGCCGTGGCAGTTCTACGGACCGTCAACGCGCCGCGGCAATCGGGTCTATCTGCACGTGCTGATGAAGCCGTACGAGTCCATCTCGGTGCGCGGCGTCAAGGTGCGGCACGTCGGCGACGTGCGTCCGCTGGCAAGTACGATTTCGCTCAAGGTGCGCAAGCGAATCGCCGCGGTCGATATGCTGTTCAACCAGGATCCGGTCGGCGAGCTCGTGATTGCGACGCCCGACAGCGCGCTCGATTCGATCGCGACGATCATCGCGGTGAATTTCCAGCGTTAGTTCCGACTACCGAGCAACGGTGAAACTCCAGGTATATGGTTTGCCGTTCACCGTCATCGCGACGCGATAAGTCTCTCCGCCGGCGAGCGGATCGCGAACCATCATTACTACTTCACCAAAAGACCTGAGCACCGCACGGCCATGCGCCTGAGTGCCGGGGTCGGGATTCGTGTAGCTATCGGGATCGTAGGCGCAGGTTCCGACTTTCGTTCCCGCCGCAGCACCGGTCATCTGAGTCATAGAAGCATCGGTGACCGTCGCCTTCATGTTGATGCCGACCTGGATGGTGATTGCGGACGCGTTGGACGGGTACCCCGGACACGTCGATATAGGGCTCGGCCACTCGCCGCCAAACCCGCTCGGCTTGACGGTCGCGCCGTCGGGCGGAATCTCGACCGGTGTTGCGTACGGGTGGCCGCCCGGGAGCGGCGGCTCGAGATCGCTGCGCCAATCAAGCACCGCGGCGCAAACTCTTTCGTCGCAGTACTCGCCAAATCCAACCTGGCGCAGGTCAAGGTTCGAGAGCGATGGGCGATGGAACGGTCCCGCGATCCAGTGCTGGACTGCCCTGGTCATTCGCTGGTCGTCAGAGAACTTCTGTGGAGGCTGGAACATGACGTCGCTGCCGCGCGCGGCCTTGATGCCGTCGGGCGTATAGCCAGGCTTCGATTCGTTCTCCGTATGCATGAGACTTCCGAGGTTTATGCCGGCCGCCAAAGTCGACCCGTAGTTCGTCACGAGATATTTCGCATGATCCCTGCAGCCCTGACTCAGCGCAGGATCCTCTTCCACCGGCTGCAGCTTGAGCAGCGAGCGATAGAGGTTCACGGTCCCCAACCAATTCGTGCCTGGGCTGGACATCTCGGGGGCAGGTTCCGCCATCGGCGACGGTGGCGGCGCAAGGATCGGCGACGGAGCCTCCGATATTATCGCCGACGCGGCTGGCGCTGGCGCAGCGCGATGCGAAGCGCTCATGGTGCGGCGAGGGCGCGCAGACGGGAACGGCGTTGCGCCGATCGTCGCGATCGGTTCCGGGGCCGGGAAGCTCGCGCTCGCGCCGAACGTGGTCTCCGACGTGCGCGCGACGGTGAAACTCCATGCGTAGGTCACGTCGTTGGTCGTGACCGAAATCTGGTAGTGCGAGCCTGGCCGAAGCGGAGCGCGTGGCACCAACACGATCGCGCCGGCGTTGCGCAAGTTCCAGCGGCCGTACTCTTGTTCCCTGGGATTTGGATTGCGATAGCTGGGCGCGTCGAATGCACAGTACTCAATCGGCTTGCCGTCTTCGGTGAGAGAATGATTGGTGAGTCTGATCTGCATCAGCCGTCCGATCTGCAATGTGATCGGAAGCCCGACCGGGCGCTCGTAGCCACTGCAGCTCGCAAGTGCGTCGGGCACCTCGAGCCCTATCCATTCCAGCGCTATGTCCGCTCCCTCCGGTGGAAATTCGACCGCGCGCCGATACGGCTTCACGTCCTCCGGCGGCGGCGGCAAACGCAGCGCGGCAACCCAGCATCCGTCTTCCGACACTTCGCCGTAGCCGACGTCCGCAAGATAAGGATCGAGCATCGGGAGCCGATGAAACGGTCCCTCGAGCCAACGATCGATCTGCTGCGTCGCATCGTACGTGCTGCATCCCCATGCGAGCTGAAGATTCTGCGCCACCCCGGCGCCTTCGACAGAGTAGCCGCTCTTGCCGGACTTCTCGTCGTATGCATCAGCGGGGATCGGCTTGGCGCCGCGGATATCGTCGGCGAAATTCAGCAAGAGGTAATGCGCATGCGCGGTGACGGCTGCGCTCAGCCGGGAATTGTCGCGAATCGGACGAAGCCCGTCGCTGCCGCGATAGAAGTTCATGCGCTCCAGCCAGGTCATCGGCGATGCGCTGGCCGCCGCGACCGGAGCGCCGGTGCTCGCTGTCGATGCTGCCACGGGTGCTGCGGCTACCGCGATCGTACTGGCTCGGGCCGCAGGCGACGGCATAGTCGTCGCGGGCGCCGATGGAGCCGTGGCCTGAGCCGGCGCGCGCACAGCTACAGCAATCGGAGGCTCGATTCGCTTCGACGGAGGATTCGATTCGACCAACGCGACGATCTTCGAGAGCGTCGCGACCGAAACCAGTCCCCACTTCTCGAAATGGTCCGCCAGTGCGAACGCGAGCAGCATCGCCGCAGCCGCTCCGACGCGCAGGTTCCGACGCCAGTGTCGCCGCTTTTGTGCATCCGGATCGATGAATCGATACGGAGGCGCACCGCCGAAGCGCAACACGTCACCGTGCTTGAGCCGCTGCGTCCGGCGAATCCGCCGACCGTTGACGAACGTGCCTGGCCCGGACTTGAGATCAACCAGGTAGTACCGGCCGCGCGCGTATCTGATGATCGCATGGCGCTCCGCGACGTTCAGATCCGTGACACGCAGTTTCGAACCTTCGGCGCTGCCCACTGCGGCTTCATCGCGCGCCAGCAGCAGCAGCCGAGTCCCCGGCGCCTCGCGATCCACCGCGAGCAGTCGCGCGGCTTGCGGTCGTTTCAGCAACGGCGGCCACTCTCGCGCGGTGCGTTCAGCAACGCAGCCATTTCAGAAGACGAATGCGGTCCCCTTCGATGGAGGCGGAACCGGAGTTTCCGTGCAATACGGCGCCTGCCCGCCGGAGTTGCTGCCTCCCCTCTGCGCCTGCAGTTTCGCGAGATCCTGCTGGCAGTTATTCTGCCCGGTTTCGTAGTAGCGATATCGCGTGAGCTGGTTCTGCTGATCCGGCGGCACCACGAGGACGGGCCCGCTCACTTTCGAGGCCTGGTCGGGCGTCAGTCCCATGTCGGTGAGACCTTGCGGAGGCGGAGGCTTTTTGGCCTGCCAGACCGGCAGTCCTGGCAGGCCCACCGATTTCAAGTTGCCGTTCGAATCCTCTGTCCACTCGAAACATCCGGCGAGTGCGCAACAGCAGATCGTCACCACCACTAACACCACGCGTCTCAAGACAACCGTCGCCCTCCTTTTGCTCATCGGCGGAGAATTGCTCCCCCGATAACCATCGGTTAACGCGCGCACTAAATCATGGACGGGTGGAAAAAGTCCAGTCGTACTGCTTTCCGTTCGCGCTCATCGACACCGCGTACTTCGCGCCCTTGTCCAGCGGCGCGCGCGGAATCACCACGACCGTGCCGTAATACTTCAGAATGTTTCGCCCCAGCTCTTGTGAGTATCCATCGGGATTCGAGTAGCTAGTCGAATCGAACCCGCATGCTTCGACTGTGGTGCGGCTGCCGTCGGCGTTCTCTCGCGCGATTGAGTATTCACCGAGATGCGTATCCATCCAGGTGCCGAGCTGTAGTGTAATAGCCAGTCCGCTTGGTGACTCGTAGCCGGGACAGTTGGTGCGTGGATCGGGCCATTCGTTGCCGAACGATCTTATCGCGACGGTCGCGCCGTCAGGAGGAAATTCGATCGGCCCGCTCTCCGCCGCGCCCGCCGGCAATTTCCGCTGCGAGCCGTTCAATAAGTTGAGTCCCGCGGCGCATACTCCCGACTCGCAGTAGATTCCGAAGCCTGCCCTGGTCAGTCGCGGATTGAGGATCGGCATGCGATGGAACGGTATCGCCATCCATCCGTCGATCGACCATGTCGGCGAGCCCCATTTGTCTGCGTCCGACGTGGCATTAGCATCGCTGGATACCCCTCGCATGGACCACACGTCCATGTCGCTGGACTTGGCCGCTTCGAGTCCTTCGGGCGTAAAGTATGTACTCCCCGGATCCTCGGTATGCATCTCGGCGCCGAGGCCTCCATGCTCGATCGCATCGTGGTAGTTCCTGACGATGTACATAGTGTGCGCGCGATCGCCCTTGCTCAGCGCCGGATCTTCGACTATCGGCGGCAGCTTCACCATCGCGCGGTAGTAGTTCACTCGCCTTAGCCATTCGGGCTGGGCTGCTGCGGGAATCGCCGACAACGCTGGCGTTGAAGTTGCCTTTGCTTGCTCGCCGGGTGATGCCGACTGAGTATTGGCCGCCGAAGGCGCGGAGCTGGGCCGGCGCGGTGAAATCCATGCGGCGATTGCCGACGCGGCGGGTCCGATCTCGCTTCGGTAGCGAACTCCCGCGAATCCCGCGATGAACATTACGGCCGCAATCGCAAGCCGCCGTCCCAGCCGGCTCGGGGCGCGCGCCGCCCGCGTCGGCGCCGGTATCGGATCTCCGGCGGCGATGAAAGCAAAATGCACAGAGCCGAATTTGATCTCGTCGCCGCGCTTGAGCGCGACCGGTTTGCGCACTCGGCCGCCGTTGACCAGCGTGCCGTTAGTCGAGCCGAGGTCCGCCAGCTCGAAGCGGCCGCCCTTGCGCGTAATCGTGGCGTGACGGCGCGATACCGTCGTGTCGTCAAGCACTACATCGTTCGACGGATGGCTGCCAATGGCTACTGTCTGTTTGTCTAGTGGGTATTCACGCGAATCGGAACTGCCTATTGAGACGAGACGACTGCGCGCGCTCCCGTTCTCACCCGGGACGTTGTCCGCAGAGCGTTGCTCCGGCGGCATCGATCGTCCTAGCCCAGGTTCCAGCGGCCGACGTTTTGCGCCGCCCGCTCGATCATCGGCATCACCCGGTCGCCGCCATTATCCGGGCTAATCGGCTCATCGGCGTCGCGTCCAAATTCGTCGATCACCGCGCGTCCCGACTCCGCGATTGCTTCGAGGTCGTAGCCGCCTTCGAGCGCCGCGACCATCTTCCCGCCGCAGCATTCCGCGGCCAGCCGTTTCAGCCGCCGCGTCATCGCTGCAAATCCCGCCTCCGTCACGCGCATCTGCGCGAGCGGATCGCGGTAATGCGCGTCGAAGCCGCACGAGACGAGTATGAACTCGGGTTTGAAATGGCGTCCGATCGGCATTATCAGGCGATCGAACACGCGGATATACTCGGCGTCGCCGAATTCCGCCGGCATCGGCGCATTCACGTTGAATCCCAGTCCGGCGCCGTACCCGATCTCGTCGAGCGAACCGGTGCCTGGGTATTGCGGGAACTGATGCGTGGATACGTAAAGCACTTCGGGCGATTCGTAAAATATATCCTGCGAGCCATTGCCATGATGGACGTCCCAGTCGACGATCATCACCCGCTTGAGGCCGCGTTTTTCGATTAGCCACTTTGCCACGATTGCAACATTGTTGAAAAAGCAGAATCCCATCGCGCGATTAGGCAGTGCGTGATGCCCCGGTGGCCGAACAATAGCAAATCCATTATCTATCGCTCCGTCCATCACGGCCTCGGCTGCCGTAAGCACGCCGCCCGCGGCCAGGATTGCGGTCTGATACGAATCGCGCGAGCTATGCGTATCCGGATCGAAGTCGAACCGATCCATCGACGCCGTCCGCGCGACCGTCGCGATATACTCAGGGACATGGCAGCTCGCGATTTCCTGATGCGTCGCTTCGCGCGGCGCCATGAACCTCAGATTCGGCCGCGTGAGCGACGCCGCCATCTCGATCATGACCTCGGCGCGCGCCGGACGCTCGGGATGCGCCCGGCCGGCGAAGTGCTTCAGGTAGCTGCGATCCGCGACGACCCCGGTTTTAAGCATCGTTGACACCCCGGTCGGATATGATGATTAACTGGCATGGAGCGGGCGAGGTTGCGCGGAATTTTTCCGCACCTCGCAAGGTCATCGAATTGCACTGGCTGGCGCGCTGGATGGTCATCGAAGTTTGGACCTTTTTGAAATAGTTCTAATCCTCGCGATCGCGCTGATTGTCGTCGGCCCCGAACGCCTGCCCGAGGTTATGCGCACTGTGGGAAAAGTCTTGCGCGAGCTGCGCCTGGCGAGCAATACCGTCCTCCACGAACTGACCGAGGTGCTCGACGAGCCGCCCGCCAAAGTGCGGCCTCCCGCGCCGAAGTCCGAACCGCCCGCCGTCCAGCCGCCGGCGCCGGTGCCGACCGAGAAACCATAGCCGGTGATCCCGCACTGTGCCTAGCGAGGATATCACACCGCCCGCGACCATCGAGGAAACGCCCGAACAGGCGCGGATGTCGCTCGTCGAGCATCTGAAGGAACTCCGCACCCGCCTGATTCGCGCCTTCATCGCCATCGGCGTCGGCTTCATCCTCGCGTACGCAATCAGAAATCCGCTGTTTCGCTTGCTGACCTGGCCGATTCGCGAGGTCTCAGGCGGCAAGGTGCTGCTCATAGGCACCGGCGTCGGCGAGGCGTTCTACACCGAGATCAAGGTTGCGCTCATCGCCGGTCTGTTCATCGCCAGTCCCGCGGTCTTTTACGAAATCTGGAAATTTATCGCGCCGGGTTTGTACGAAACCGAACGCAGGATGGCCAAGCCGTTCGTCTTCTTCGCGACGATATTTTTCGTGCTCGGCGGATATTTCTGCTGGGCCGTCGTCTTCAGAGTCGGCTACGCATTTTTCCTGGCTCAATACGCGTACATCGGAGTCACCCCGACCATCCGCATCAGCGAGTACCTGGCGTTCTCATCCAAGCTGCTGCTCGCGTTCGCGCTCACGTTCGAGATGCCGATTTTCGCATTCTTTTTCACCAAGCTCGGGATGATCGACTACAAGATGATGCTCAGCTACTGGCGCTATGCGATCGTCGCCATCTTCGTGGTCTCCGCGGCGCTGACTCCGCCCGACATGATCTCGATGTTCCTGCTCGCGGTCCCGCTGGTGCTGCTGTATGCGATCAGCGTCGGCGTCGCCTGGATGTTTCGTCTTAAGCCCGCGGAAGAACCATCCGCGACAACTACGAAACCTGAACGACCCGAAATCGTCTGACCTTTCAAGCGAGTCGATCAGAGGTCCCATGGCAATAATTCTGAAATCTCCGGTCGCCACCGGCGCCCCCGGAATCCCGCCGCGATGGACCCGCAGCGCCAAGGATGCGGTTTGCACCGCCTACTCCTCCGTGAGCCATCTGTGGTTCACCACCTCCGTCGGCGTCGTCAACGAGATTTATTTCCCCACCATCGATCAGCCGCAGGTCCGCGACCTCCAGTTCCTCATCACCGACGGCGAGACCTTCTTCCACGAAGAACGCCGCAATCTCGTTTCCACCACCGAGTACCTCGACGCGACCGGCCTCGGCGTGCGAATCGTCAGCCATTCGCCCGACGGCCGCTATCATCTCTTCAAGGAAGTCATCACCGATCCGCATCTGCCGACCCTGCTCATCAACACCCGTCTCGAGGGCGACCCGGAGCTGCTCAAAAAACTCCACCTCTACGTCATGCTCGCGCCGCATCTGTGTGTCGGCGGATGGGGTAACAGCGGTTACCTGGCCGAAATCGTCGGGCACGAGTTCCTCACTGCGAACAAGGACGACGTATGGCTGGCTTTGGGAGCGACAGTGCCATTTCTCAGGGCTTCATGCGGATACGTCGGAAATACCGACGGATGGCAGGACATCAGCACCAACTTCAAAATGGATTATCGGTTCGCCGCCGCGCTCGACGGCAATATCGCGCTGACCGCCGAGATCGATTTGCGCAAGGGCTACTCTTTCACCCTGGGCCTCGGCTTCGGCCGCAAGCTCAATCGCGCCGTGACTACTCTCTATCAGTCGCTCGCCGATCCTTTCCCCGAGCATCGCGCCCGCTTCCTCGAACAATGGAATCGCGCGTCGCACCATTTCCTTCCGCTCGAGAAATTCTCCGGCGACGGCGGCGCCCTCTATCGCCGCAGCGGCGAGCTGCTGCTCGCCCATGAAGACAAAACTTATCCCGGCGCGCTCATCGCTTCGCTCAGCATCCCCTGGGGCGAGGCCAAGGGCGACGAGGACCTTGGCGGTTACCATCTGGTGTGGACCCGCGACATGGTCAACAGCGTGATCGGATTGGCCGCTGCGGGCGAGCTCGCCACCGCGCTGCGCGCGTTGATCTATCTCGCCTGTGCGCAGCGCCCCGACGGGGGCTTTCCGCAGAACTTCTGGATCGACGGGAAGCCCTACTGGAACGGAATTCAGCTCGACGAAGTTTCGTTTCCGATCATGCTCGCGTGGCGGATGCACAAACATGCCATGCTCAAGAATTTCGACCCGTATCCGATGGCGCTGCGGGCGGCCCACTTTCTAATCGACAACGGACCCGCCACGCCGCAGGAGCGATGGGAGGAAAACGCCGGCTACTCGCCCTCGACGCTGGCCGCAAATGTGGCGGCGCTGATCTGCGCGGCCTGTTTCGCTCGCGATCGCGGCGACCCGCTGACCGCGCAATTCCTTGAGGAGTACGCCGACTTCATCGAGGCGCACATCGAAACCTGGACCGTCACCAACCAGGGCTTCCTCGTCCCCGGCGTCAAGCGCCACTACGTCAGGATCAACCCCATCGACATCGGCGATCCCGACGCCGACGAAAGCATCGACGGCAAGCGCGTCTTCATTCACAATCGCGCACCCGACGCGCAGACTGAATTCCCCGTCGCGGAAATCGTTGACGGCGGATTTCTCGAGCTGGTCCGCTACGGCATTCGCAAAGCCGGCGATCCCCTGATGGAGGATTCGATCCGCGTCATCGATGCCGTTCTCAAGACCAGCTTCCCTGCCGGTCCGTGCTGGCGGCGTTACACCCACGACGGCTATGGACAGTGCGACGACGGCGGCCCGTTTATCGGATGGGGCCGCGGACGTCCGTGGCCGCTGCTGACCGGTGAACGCGGGCATTACGAACTCGCGGCGGGTCGTGACCCGCTTCCCTATCTGAGAGCGATGGAACGGTTTGCGAATTCGACGCAGTTGCTGCCCGAACAGATCTGGGATCAACCCGACATCCCGCACGAGCTGCTCAGGTATGGCTACCAGACCGGCAGCGCGACTCCCTTGATGTGGGCGCATGCCGAGTACATCAAGCTGCTGCGCTCGGCCTCGGACGCGCGGGTCTTCGACATGATTGACGAGGTCAAGGACCGCTACCTGAAGCTGGGACGAAAGCCGAGCCGCCTTCGCGTCTGGAAATCCAACCGCCACGTCAAGTCGGTTTCACCCGGCGACCGCCTGCGCATTCAGGCGACTCGGCCGTTCATGCTTCATTGGTCCAGGGACGAATGGCGGCACTTCAATGATACCGGGTCGAATTCAACGCCGATCGGCTTCGACTACGTTGACATCGATATCGGCGCAGGCGACCGCGCCCCGGTTCGCTTTACGTTCAACTGGCGCGAGACGCAAAATTGGGAAGGCCGCGACTACGCCGTCGCAATCGCGAGATAGCGTCTAAATCACCATGAGCGAAATCCGCCTTAAGGCTCTGTCATGGAACCTGCACGCAATGGCGTGGCCATTGTCCAAAGACCCCGGCGGCCGGATGGATCGGGTAAGCGCGAAAGTGCGCGAACTGTCGCCGGACGTTGCGCTATTTCAGGAAGTCTGGTTCGGCTCGCAGGTTGATCGTCTCACTTCGGCGCTGCAACCCGATTGGATTCCAATCTGCATCAAACGCCGCGGCGTCGGTCCCAGGGGTGGACTGCTCGCATTTGTCAGCGCCTCTGCGGGATGGCGTGTGCGCGCAGCACCGAAGTTTCACCCCTTCGCCGCAAGCGCGCCGATGTGGAAAATCTGGGAGGGCGATGGACTTGGCGGGAAGGGCATTCTGACTGTGGATCTCGAGCGCGGCGAACAACGCATCTGCGCTCTCAATACTCACCTCCAGGCACAATATCAGGGGATCGACTATGCCGTGGTTCGCGAAGCGCAACTCATTGAGCTTCGCGAGATCGTGTCGCATCTTCATGCATCGCTGCCCGCGATAGTTGCGGGAGATCTCAACACAAATTCGCGCGAGTCTCTCTATTCACACGTCGCTGCCCTCGGGACGGATCTGACTGCTGAGGCCCGCGAGCTATGCAACTGCGGAACGACGACAGACCCCCTTGACGGCCGCCCCGAATGGATTGACTACATCGTCGCAGCCAACTCACACGCGTGGACTGCTTCGGCAAACCTCGAGATCATCGCGAATCAGCGGGCCGACTTCCCCTATTCCGACCACAGTGGTCTTTTCTGCACCCTCACGCTCGCACGGCGCCAATAGCAGGATGTTGAAAAATTCGGGTCAATTGTCGGCTTCGACCTCAAGTGCTTCAACATCCTGCGTAAAAGCTGCCCTCTTACCTACAACATCTCCCCCCTTTGGGGGAGACCAGTGAAAAACCCCTTTGGGGGAGACAAGAGAGAGGGAGCAGGCGTTGAAAATTACTTTTTCAACAGCCTGCTAGCGGACGGTATTGCGGTAACTCCGGCGATTGCGTATCTATTTGTGCCTCTGCTTGGGGGATGTGCTGCGGTAATTGTAGCTTGCCGAGAGCCATTCGACTCGATTGAGCCGATTTGTATCGCTCGTTGCAGCGAGGCCTAAAAATCCGCGGCCGAACGTCGTAAACCGCCGCGCAACAGAATCAGGGAGGATACCGATGAAATTCAGATTCCTTATGAGTGCGATGCTCGCCGCCGCCGTGTTTTGCGCCGCGCCCACTTGGGCAGCTCGGCACGGGTCGGCAGACTGGCAGGGGGCCGTGTCGGACTCTAAAACAGCGAAACCCGCGAGCTACAATATTACCCTGAAGCTCATCGAATCGACGAGCCATACCAGCGCCGCCTGCACAGGTGGGGAGGGTTGGGCGGATTGGTGTCCGTCCGGTGGGTGCAATTGCTACACCTACTCGGGGACTGCCAGTGGCGCAGCGGGCAGTGGCAACGCGACGCTCTATGAGACCTACGATTATGGCGACTCATGGCTTAATAATCTTGACGAATACTGCGTCGTTGCATTCGGCGACATAGAGATCAGCGGTTCAAAGGACACCGAGAGTCTCGCATTCAATGGCGCAGACTGTGAAAGCGACTGGGGGGATAAGGGAATTCTCAGTGGCGGGGCCTACCTCCAGGACACCAATATTTTTACGGATGGAGCAGTTGGCTCGTTTTTGGGTAATTACACTTACAACTCCACCACAGATACATTCAAAATCAAGGGAACTTCCCTGAAGTAGGCTGGTTCGGGCACGCTGCTGAGCGGCACCCATTGACGAAAAACTTGAGGGGCCGTTCCAGATGGCTGGAACGGCCCCCTGTCTTAACCAACGGGAAGTCCGAAACCTGCACCAGGTTTCGGGTTCCGAAGTCCGCATCTATTCCTTACTCAGGCGCAACGGCCGGCCCCTTCGTATAAACGATCGTTCAGCCTTCGTAACCCGCCGATCTCCCGATCCGTATTCAGATCAGGAGAGACGCATATGAAACTTTACACAACTACAATAGCCGCGCTGTTTGGACTCCTCATGATAGCGATGCCGGGAGTTGTCTCCGCAGATGTCGTCGCTTGGCATCCGCAGAATTTGCAACCGGTGGTGGTTCAGGAGACCGTCGCGCCGACGCCGTTTACGACGGTCGCCTACTATCGGCCGTGGGCATGCGCCGATCGCTACTTCCGCCGTCATCATCGGTGGCTCTGCCGGTAACTCGGCCGCGCGATAGACTCGCTTCCGGTAAAAAGCAAAAACGACGGCGCGGGCAGTGTGTCAACGACACCCCGGCCGTGGCGACGGCAGCGCAGAATTAAGCCGTTGGCAGGGGNNGGGTGCAGGGGTCACCCCTGCACCCCCCTGCGAAAATAACTGCGCCGAGCCCATAGAGCGACATCCACCAGACCAATCATCACCGGGACCTCAATCAACGGACCGATTACGGCGGCGAATGCCGCGCCGCTGTCGATCCCGAAGGTCGCGACCGCGACAGCGAATGCCAACACGAAATTGTTGGATGCTGCGGAGAAAGACAGCGTCGCCGTCTGCTGATAGGTCGCGCCG
>PLDK01000005.1:27875-70081 GCA_003135135.1 Deltaproteobacteria bacterium | reverse complement strand
GGAAATTGGGGAGCAGGCCACAGGCTCGCTCCGCGATAGATGTGTCTGAGAATCGACTTTGCGCCTGCGACAATCCGCGAGTTGTGTTTTCCACCGCGCGCACGACGCAGCGCGTCGATGCCTACATCGTACGCGCGTTCAGCGCTTCCGAGTCACCGGAGATCGCGCGATTCAGCTTCGGCCACGGCCGGAGAGCTCGATTGATCGATCTCGCCGGCCGGCCTTTGAAAGGCGTCAAGCTCAAGCGGCGCCGCGACGGTACCGTCGAGTTGGATCTGCGCCCCTTTCAGATCGTTACGTTCGAAGTTCGTTGGCCTATAGCGGATTCCCGCCGACCTTCTGCGAGCCCGCTTGCGGAATAAGGCTGCTACCGGCTTTCTCGGCTGATGAGTTGCCTATGGCGCTTTGGGGAGCATTCCACCATCCTCCACCCAGAGCGACGAAAAACGCGGCGGTATCCTGAAGACGTTGTCCCATCGCCTGGACATAGCCAAGGTTCGCCTGCTGATACTGATAGTCAGCGATTAGGAATTGCAGGTAGTTGACAGTGCCGGCCTGATAGTTTGCCTGTATAAGGTGAAGCGCCTCGGCTGCAGCCTTGAGTGCCTGCGATTGTGCATTGAGAGCTTGGGCGTCGTGCTGCAACGCATCCAGTGCGTCCGCAACCTGGGCAAGCGCTGCTAGAACGGTCTGGCGATAGTCGGCCAACGCCTGTTGGTACGCGTCGATTGCCGCTTTTCGTTGGAACCACAGCGTGGGTCCCTGAATCACCGGGGTAGCAAGGGCGGCCCCCATGGTCCAGAAAGCAGCGCTGCTCCCGAATAGAGTGGCTAGCGTGGTGCTGTTAAAACCGTAGTTGGCGGTCAGATTGAAGTTCGGTAACATAGCCGCGGTTGCTACCCCGATCTGAGCGCTGGCGCTATGTAGCTGGGCTTCCGCTACCAGGACATCGGGACGTTGACGCACCAAGTCGGACGGCAGACTCACCGGCAGGTCGCTAGGCAGCTTGAGTTCGGAAAACGTGACTCGTGGCGGCGCCCAATCCGCGGGCGCCTGACCTGCCAACGTCGCAAGCAAGTGCCTGGTATGAGCTAATTGCTGGCGAAGCGGCGGCAGCGTCGCCTCAGTTGTGGCCAGTTGACTTTGGATACTGAGTAAATTCGAGTAGGGAACGATGCCCGTGGTCGCTTGCGCGCCGATGATGCTGGTCTGCTCCTCCAGGAACCCGATCATCTGTTCGGTCGCCCCGATTTCGGCTTGGTACGCTGCCTCCGCCACCATTGCGTTGACAATGTTGCCCGACAACGTGAGATAGGTCCCCTGAGTGTTATAGTATTGAACGTCGACTTGTGCGCCCAACCCTTCCACAGTGCGTCGTTCACCGCCGAATACGTCGAGTACATAGCTGACGGTCGTCGTGAAGGTATAAAGGTTAAAGGTGCTGGGTCCGGTAGTTTGCCCGAAGCGGGCCGGTGAGAACCGCTGGCGCGTCGGTTGGAAGCTGGCACTGAGTTGAGGGAAGAAGATGCCATAGCCGGCACGAAGGTTGTCCTCGCTTTGCCGCAGGCTGGCTTGGGCGACTTGCAGCGTCGGGTTGTTGGCGACGGACTGCATGACCACAGCGTCCAGCTTGGGGCAGTTAAATAAGCGCCACCAATCTGCCGCGATCTTCGCGCCATTTTCGAAACGCTGGGCGCCGCCCTCGGCAACAATCGTTCCCGCAGGCTCTTGCTCGTAGGTGTAGCGCTTAGCCACCGGTGCGGTAGGAGGTACAAAATCCGGTCCCACCGCGCACGCAGTGAGAAAACACGAAAGAAGGACGCAGAGGGTCGCCAGTTGGTAATAATCGCGCGCCGGGCGGCACGCGCCCGCGCGGCTAATTCTCGGCAACGTAAACATCTACTAACTGACCGGGATAGACTGCGAGATTTTTGGGCTTCGCGAACCGAAAGATGATCGGTAACACTCGAACGTCGACCCTTTCGAGTCGCTCGTCGGATAATTCGATTTTTGGAGAGACGTAAGGCTGTATTCTTACAAATTCCAGTGGAACGCTGGTGTTCGTGCCTCGAATGAACATACGCGCCTGCATCTGAGGTCCTGGGGCCAGCCTGTGTATAAGTATTTCGTCGATATAACAGCGTACGCTGACGTACGTTTCCGACGCTCCCATCACGATCATCGGGTCAGAGCCCTGCGTGTACGTATCGTAAGTGCCCTGCGGGGTGACGTAGCTTCCGACCGCCGCCTGAATCGCGAGAATCGTACCGTCAGCCGGCGCCGTGATTGTGTACTTCGCAAGCAGGGCACTCGAAGAGAGGTATGCTTTTTCGTCTGCCTCGTAGGTTTTTTCCTGATTTCTGATGTCGTATATCCACGCCCCGGCCTTGGTGAGTTCGTACTGCTTTTCCACGACCTTGAGGTTTGCGGCGGCGACCTTCACCGCGTTTGTTGCATCGTCGAGCGTGTACTTACTCACAGATTTGGGATTCAGCTGATAAGACGCCTGCTGCTTCTGGAGTTCGTCCTGCGTGTTCTTCAGTTGTGCGCGGGCGTAGGTCAGCTGAGCCTCGGAGACCTCGAAAGTCTCCTTGCGAGGTTCGGCCCGTAGTTCCTCGAGCATGGCTTGCGCGGCTTCCGCCTGGGATTTCTGCTGCTCCGCCGTCCCCCTCTGAACTGAATCGTCCATCCGTAACAGAATCGTGCCTTGATGAACCAACTGCCCCTCGTGGATTGGGATATCCACGATCCTGCCGGGCACCTCCGGATAGATGTTGATGTTTTCGCCGTTGTTCTGGTAACTCTCGACGATGCCTTCCGCGTAGATACCTTTTGCATATGGGTTTGCCGCAGGACTAAACGCCGGGGGTTGTGGCACGACATGGATCCCATAGAACCAAGCTACGATCAGGCCGACCGTCAGTCCGAGAAAGGCGAGCAGTAGCTCTATCCTGGGCCTCATACGGTCTGCCCCTGCTGGAAGCCGGTTATCCGTCCGTCCTCCATCTCCATGATCCGGTCGCTGTACTCAAAGATTCTGCTGTCGTGCGTCACCAAGATAATGCATCGCTTCGAGGTCAAGATTTCCGCCTTAACGAAGGACACGATCTTACGCCCCGTATCGCCATCAAGTGAAGCGGTGGGCTCGTCGAATACAAGGATCGCGGGTTGATGAACGATGGCGCGCGCGATTGCAACGCGCTGTTGTTCGCCGCCACTGAGCTTGGTCGGCGGAAGTTGCGCCTTGTCGGCCAGGTCGACGATCTTCAGACATTGAGCAGCGGTGCTAAGCGCGTCGCCCCAGTTTCGTTTCTGCAGAATGAGGGGAATCGCCACGTTCTCGGCGGTCGTAAGGCGGGGGAAGAGATGATAGTCCTGAAACACGAAGCCGATGGTGTTCAACCGAAAGTCGGCAATCTCGTCGTCCGACTGACTCCACAGATCCCGGCCGTCGATTGCGACCGAACCAGAGTTCGGCCGGAGAATTCCGGAGATCATGCTGAGCAGAGTGGTTTTGCCGCTGCCCGAAGGCCCCACTATGTAGAGCATCTCGCCCCAATTCGCCTCGAAGCTCACTTCCTTTACCGCGTAGGTTCTAGCTTCGCCTACGCCGAACCATTTGTTGAGCTTGTCGGCCACGATTGCCGCCTTCGGCATTTCAACCTCGGAAGATCTCGAACGGTTCGATTTTCAGCACACGGCGTACTCCCGCGTAACCGGAGATGCTTGCGATTATCAGGACCATCAGGAAAGCCAGACTGAGGTTGGTGTAGGTTAGACGGGAGGTATATTCCGGGAGTCTCAGCTTCGCCGCAGTTATAAGAAGTGTCGACAGACCCACCCCGAGACCGTAGCCGACGAGCGCGGTAAACCCCGCCTGGAAAAGGATCACGTAGACCAGCTCGCGCCCCTTCGCTCCCATGGCTTTGAGCGCACCGAAGTGTTCAAGGTTTTCGATGATGAAGGTATAGAAGGTCTGACCGCAGATCGAGAGTCCTACGAGGAAGCTGATTATTGTCATCAGCAGCGTATTGGTGCCGATGCTAGTCTTGTATTCAAGGTAACTCGAAATCGCATCCTGGTACTCGTGGTTTGTCAGCGCGAGGTAGCCTAGCCGCGCAACCTGTTGCTTAATATACGGGATATCGGAGTCGGCCTTTGGCTGCACCAGAACGTATGAGATGGTAAACCGCATCGACGGAATGTAGGTAATCGCCCTGTAGTAGGTGGTGTACAGCGTCGGAGTACCGTACAGGCCCCCGGTCGGGACCGTGGCGATGCCGACGATGACGCCGCGATAGTCATTCAGTTCAAATTCTGTTCCGATCTTCGGATTTTCAAGCTTGGGAAACTCCTCGTCCTTGACCACGATGAAGCCGTTCTCCGCAAAGATGTCATCGATGTCCCCCTCCAGCAGCTTCGGCCTGCCAACCAGACTGCTATCGTCAAGCCCGATCACGCTGACGGCCTGGTAGGTGCCGTCGTGCAGTTTCACCAGCGCCGTACCGGAGTAGAGAGGAACCGCGTATTTGACACCATTGATGCTGCGCACCGCGTCCAGGACGTAATCCGGCATTGGAACGTTGCTCAGAACGCTATTTGTGGCCGCAGGGTCCATGACCCAGATGTTCGCGCCAATGTTAATGACCGTGGCCGACGCCTTGGTCAGGATGCCCGCGAAGGATGAGGTCATCTGGACGATCAGGAATACCGAGAAGGTGGTCCCCACCAGCAGGGCGAAATATTTGCCTTTGTCGTTGACCAAAAGCTTGTAGGCCAGGATCAGAATTTGCTTCATCGGTGATTCCTTCGCGCCGGATCGTACGCTCGGGAGAGGTGGCGTCGTGGATGCAAGGTTAACAAGAGGTCCACTCGCCCATTCTCAGACAAAGCCGCCACGATCGCAACTTGAGCGGTAAAGCTCACGATTGGAATTAAGAAATCGAGCCCGATCCCAGGGCGAAGGCGGCGATGGCCGAGTTTAACCATTGTGGTTGATCAAGCGCCGCCTCGAGTGCGCGCTGCGGCGCGGCCATTTCGGCGGCGCAAGCCAGAAGGTCGCCGCCACCAGGATTGTGAAAGCGGCGTAAAGCGCGGTGAACATCCAAGGCGGTGCGGTGTAGAAGGTCAGACGGTGCGCCCAGTAACCGATGAAGTCGCCTGGGTAGCGCGCCTGTCCTGCTCTGGCACGCAACGAGTCCTCGAGCGTGGTCAACGGACACATCACGCCCAAAACCGCTTCGAGACAAACCAATGCGATCGCCACCAGGTGCGAGAGGCGAAAACACAATCCCCGCACCCATTCCCACCCAAGCACAACACCAATGAGGATTGCGGCCAAGCCGAACACGACAAACACGACATAAGCCGTGTGGATAATCACAACCGCGTCGGCGAGCACGCGCCATCTCACCATGATTTCATCATCGCACCGCCGCGAGCGTTGGCTAAGACTGACGGATAGGTCAGCCTCGTCGATGCGGGCCGAGTCCTATCTGCAATCGGGCGCCTTGCTCGAACACGGGCACGCGCCGCGATCTCCTCAATCCAGCTTGCGCTTACCGTAATAGGGCAGCGTAGTTTCACCGCCGGGATCGGGCTTCGGTTTTTCCTTCGCGGGTCCAGCAAGGCCGGCGCTGTACATCGCAAGAGTGCCCGGCTCGATCACGTCGCGGTCCGTGACGATGTTGATGCAAGCGGGCCGTCCCGAAGCGAGCGCCCGCTTGAGGGCGGGCGCGATATCCGCCGCGCGCTCGACGAGTTCGCCCTGTGCGCCGAGACCCTCGGCCGCGCGTTCGTAATGAACCATGCCGAGTTCGGTAGCCATGGTGCGGCCTTTCCCCCACATCAACTCCTGCCCGTGCTTGGACATCCCCCATTGCTGGTCATTGTTGATTACGACGGTGATCGGCAGGTTGTTCTTCGCCGCGGTATGGAACTCCGAGAAATTGAGCCCCGCCGATCCGTCGCCGACGATGCAGAAAACCTGCTTGTCGGGGTGCGCCGCCTTGCATGCGAGCGCGAACGGGAGGCCGGTTCCCAGGCATCCGAGATAACCATGCGTCAGGAATCGTCCCGGATGGCGTGCCGTCCACGCATTTCGACATCCAGGCGGCGGTCTCGCCACCGTCGGCAACCACGATCGCGTCGGGACTCAAGGTCCTGGCGATATCGTGCACCATTCGCGCCGGATGAATCGGGCCGGGGCCATCTTTGAGCGCGTCATCGAAGCGATGGCGGATTGCATTGCGGATCGCGCTCAACCGCTCGAGCCATTGCGCGTGAGGGTCGAATTTTTCGTCCTTCGCCGCTTCGCAGGCCTGGCGGAGGAATTCGCCGCAATCGGAAACGATGCCGAGTTCAATATTCCGGTTGCGCCCGATCTCCTCGGGCTCGATATCTACCTGGATTACGCGTGCGTCGCCCGGAATTACCGAGTTGCGCCCGCCGGTGAACATCCCGATCCGCGTACCAAGCAGGATTACCAGGTCGGCGCCACCGCCACTGTTGGCATGGATGGCGGGATGAATCGCGCCGAAGCCGCCGAAGCATAGCGGATGCTCCTCGGAGATCGAGCCGCGCGCTTTGGCGTTGGTCATCACCGGGGTGTTGGCAAGCTCGGCAAAGCGGGTCAGCTCTGCCGCGGCCTGCGCGAACCACACTCCACCGCCGGCAAGGATCGCAGGGCGCTTGGCCTCGCGAAGCCAGTTGAGCGCCTGCGCGAGCGCGGCTCTGCCGGGACCCGCGGGCTGTTTGGGCCGATAATTTTTGGGAAATTCGACTCGTTCCTCATCAACGCGCGCGAAGAGCACGTCAATCGGCAGCTCGAGGAACACCGGCCCGGGGCGGCCCGAAACCGCATGGCGGAAAGCGGCCGCCAGGTATTCCGGAATCCGCTCGGTATGCGTGACACTGCGCGCCCACTTGGTGATAGGCCGCAGGATGCCCATCTGATCGACTGCTTGCAGCGGCAGCTTGTCATCCTCGATGAGCGGGCTTCGGCCGCCGATCAAAATCATCGGAATCGAGTCCATGAAAGCGTTGGCGACGCCAGTGACCGCGTCTGTGACTCCTGGCCCCGCCGTCACGATCGCGACGCCCGGACGCCCGGTCGTGCGCGCCCATCCGTCAGCCATATGCGCGGCAGCCTGCTCATGACGAGTATCGATCACGCGCAAGCCGTGTGCACCGCAGGCCGCGTAAATCGCGTCGAGATGGCCGCCGTGGAGCGTGAAAATCTCGCGTACGCCCTCTTGCTCGAGCGTCCTTACCAGCATCTCGCCGCCATCAATCTTTGCCATCGGTGAATCTCCCTGTGCGGAGCCGGGTGTAAGCGCGCCGTCGATCGTCGTGCGATTCGAAGCGCGGTCTGCGCCTTCACACGAACAAGAACCGTGCGAGTTCCTTTTACTTAGCTTATAGACCCGCGATGCGTATTCGCCTAGACACGCGAGGCCATTCGAGTTGTCCCGAAAAGAATCATTGCGGCGATTGGATACATCCCAACGACTGAAAACTCTTCACTAAACGATCGTTCATTTCGGGCACGACCTATGCTACGCCTAGCCTATCCCGTTCGGTACGAGCGTCGAGGAGCAAGGAATGGATATCTACCGCGAGCTAAACGTCGAATTCCCTAAAGACCTCGTGCCCATCAAGGAGAGTGTTCATCGCTTCGCCAAGGAGGTGCTTCGCCCGGCTGCGGCGGCGCTTGACCGGATGACCGATCCGCGCGACGTGATCGCGCTCGATTCGCCGCTAAGAAGCGTTTTCAAACAGGCATACCAGTTGGGATACCACGTCGCCGGCCTTCCCACGGAACTGGGCGGGATGGGACTGCGTGGGCTCGGAATGCATGTGCTGATCGAGGAGCTGGCCTGGGGCGCGGGTGATCTGGCGATAAGCCTTCTGGCCACGGGTTTCCCGTTTTCTGCCGCCGCCGCGAGCGGCAATCCAGAACTTTTCGAAAAGTTCGTTAAGCCCTATATCGCCGATCGCGACGGCAGTCTCATCGGATGCTGGGCGATCACTGAGCCTCAGCACGGCTCCGATGAACTGGTGCCGGGGACGCCCGAGTTCCACAATCCCCGCGTGACCGGCCAGGTCGTCGCGCGCGCCGATGGCGACTCATACGTGATCAACGGGCAGAAGGCGGCGTGGGTCTCGAACGGGACGATCGCAACCCACGCGGCGCTCTATCTGACGACCGAGCCCAAGGCCGGCATGGCTGGCGGCGGAATCGCTTTCGTCCCGCTCAACCTGCCGGGCGTGACAAAGGGCAAGCCGCTCAACAAGCTCGGCCAACGTGCGCTCAATCAGGGTGAAATTTATTTCGACAATGTAAGGATTCCGCGCAAATGGATGCTGACCAAGAGCGAGGGCTACGAGCTCGAAGTCGAACGGACTCTCACCTTTGCCAACTCTGCGATGGCGGCTGCGTTCACCGGCGTCGCACGCGCCGCTTACGAGGAAGCGCTCGACTACTCCAGGCAGCGCGTCCAGGGAGGGAGGCCGATCTGCGAGCATCAACTCGTCCAGAAGCATCTGTTCGAGATGTTCACCAAGGTTGAGGTATGCCGGGCGCTGTCACGGGCCGTGATGATCTACAACCAAACCTCGACCACTCCGTCGCTGGAGCACGCGATCGCGGCCAAGACGTTCTGCACACAGACATCGTTCGAGGTCGCGAGCGACGCACTCCAGGTATTCGGCGGCAATGGCCTCAGCAAGGAGTACGGAATCGAAAAAATCTTCCGCGACGCACGCGCCTCGTTGATTGAGGACGGCACCAACGATGTCCTGAGCCTCGCGGGCGCCCGCCACATTCTGAGTCGCAGCGGCGTGACGGGAGCTGCTATAACGCAGTAGCGCCGCGTCGGGATCGCGGAAGAATCAACATGGCGCATCTTCAGGGACCGATCGATCGAAAGAAAGCGGGAATCAACATCGCCCGCGCCTGACAAGGAGAATCGAAAATGCCAAACCGAGAACGTGTGACAGTAGCCGGCGTCGGGATGACGCGCTTCGGCAAGTATTCGGATCGCGGCGTCCGCTCGCTGGCCGAAGAAGCGGTGAGCGATGCGCTCAAGGACGCCGGCGTCGCGCCGAAGGATATCGAGGCGGTTTTCTTTTCGAATGCGATTGCCGGATTGATCACCGGCCAGGAAATGATCCGCGGACAAGTCGCGCTTCGGAACACCGGAATCCTTGGTGTCCCGCTGTTCAACGTGGAAAATGCGTGTGCGTCCGCATCGTCCGCATTCCACCTCGCGTGGATGGCGATTCAATCGGGACTCTACGACGTCACGCTCGCCGTTGGCGCGGAGAAGATGACCCATCCCGATAAGAGCGTCACCTTCAGGGCGATCGGCACCGCCGTGGATTTGGATCAAATTCGCGAACTCAAGGCTCGGATGAGCGCCGGCGACAAGAAACCGGAAATCGAGGGTGGCGGCGAGAAGAAATCGTTCTTCATGGATATCTACGCGGCCTCCACGCGCGAATACATGAAGGTAAGCGGTGCGACCGCAGAGACCTTTGCCGATGTCGCTGTGAAGAGCCACGCCTTTGGCGCGCTGAATCCCAAGGCGCAGTTCAACGATCGCGTCACGCGTGAGCAGGTCCTGGCCTCGCGCGAGGTCTCGGCGCCGTTGACCGTAATGATGTGTTCGCCGATCGGAGACGGTTCGGCCGCGGCTGTGCTCATGTCGGAAAAGTATGCGCGTCGGATGGGTATCGCGACCCCGGTCGAGGTGCGCGCGTCGGTAATCTTTTCAGGGCGCGATCGCGCAGCCGACGAGCCCACCGCGCTCGAGCGGGTGGCCAAGCGCGCTTACGAAGTCGCCGGCGTCGGGCCGTCGGACATCGACGTGCTC
This sequence comes from Deltaproteobacteria bacterium, assembly GCA_003135135.1. Lineage (GTDB taxonomy): Bacteria > Desulfobacterota > Binatia > Binatales > Binataceae > Binatus. Next base: position 60,206 of record PLDK01000005.1, on the reverse strand, counting down.
GAGGTCCACGACGCCGCTGCGCCTGCGGAACTCATCTCAGTTGAGGAACTCGGAATCTGCCCGCGGGGCGAGGGTCCCAAGTTCCTCGCGAGCGGAGCCATGAATCTCGGCGGAGCCCACGTCGTCAATCCCAGCGGCGGACTGCTCTCGAAGGGCCATCCGATCGGCGCCACGGGAATCGCGCAGATCGTGGAAATCGTCGATCAGCTGCGCGGCCGATGCGGTGCCCGCCAAGTCAATGGCGCGCGCGTAGGGCTCACCGAAAACGGTGGCGGCTTTCTGGGACGCGATGCCGCGGCGATGTCGGTTCACATTTTCTCGAGGTAGCGCAAGCGCGATGGAGCGCCAGGAGTCGATTGGTTCACGGCGGTCGATCCTTCGATCCCAAGCGCCCGTGGAGCAGGAATAACCTTTCGGAATAGAGATGATGACCGAACAGACGATCGAAGGGTACGAGTCAGTCAGGACTTGGCGGCGCGATCTAAGCGATCAATGGGGCGGCGACCCGATTGCCGAAGAGCCCGAGAAGCTGCAAGCACTCGCACGATTCTGCGAATTCGTGGGCGAGGATCCCGATGCGATTATCGGGCGCTGCTTCCGGGTTCGGAAGTCAGATGGTGAGCGGGTAATCAGCACAAAATGGCGCGCCCATTATGCCGCAAAGGTTCGTGAGTTTCGCGAACGCACCCCGGACCAGGAGTCACAACGCATGGGCGCCAATGTGCTGAGTTTTTTAATCCACAACGGTGTACTGATCCAGGTTTAAGAGCATCGGATGAGGAAGACCACCCATATGAAAATGAAGGGTAGGTCACTTCTGATTCTGCTAGCGATGCTGCTGTTCGGGACGCTCACGTTCCAGGCCTGCTTTTATACCGGACCCGGTTATTACGGGCCCCCGGGAGGGCCGGTGCTGGTAGGCGACTACGACGAATTTCACGTCTGGCATGATCGATACTGGTGGATCAGCAACCATCATGACTGGGTTCATCAGCACCACCCGGACTGGGTTGCGCACGAGACGCCCGAAGAGCACCAGGCATATGAGCGCCACCATTAGATCCGATCGTGGTGCACGATTGCGGCGGCAACGAGACTGACGGCGACCTGCTCGATCCGTCTCAGTTCTTCAGCCAAGCGACGATTTTCTGGTGAATCCCGATCGGATCCGCCAGCTGAAATGCGTGACCCGCGCCCGCAATCATGTACAACTCGGCCTGCGGGATTCTGCTCTTGATTAGGTTGGCGTTCTCCGGCAGCACGAGCACGTCCTTGTCGCCGTGCACGATCAGCACCGGGCACTTGATCTGCGGCAGCCGATCGTACGCATTGAACTGCAATATTCCCGCCAGCGCGCGGTCCGCGGTCTCCGCCGGCGTGGGGGGCATCATCTTCGCGCCCGCGACCATCATTGCTTTGATCTCGGGATGCTCGGCGGCGAATTCCGGCGGTATGATTGCCGGCAGCAGGATGTCGAAGCCCTTCTCCGGATCGGTCGCCATGATCCTGCTCGCCGTCATTAGCTTATCGAGGATCTCCGGCGCCGCCATCTTCGTGGTTGGCCCGCCCGCCATCGTGCATCCAAGCACGACCTTGGCGACCTGCTCGGGATGCCTGAGCGTGAGCTCCTGCGCGATCATCCCGCCCATCGATACTCCGAACACTTTTGCTTTTGCGATTCCGAGCGCCCGGATCAGATTGCTGGCGTCATCGGCCATGCCCTCGACGGTGTAGGTCCCCTCGGGCTTGTCGCTGAGTCCTGTTCCGCGATTGTCAAAATAGATGCACTTGAAACCGCTGAAGAACGGCAACGACGGAATCCACGCGGCGCCCGACATCCCGAATCCCATGATCAGCAGCAACGGCTCACCGTCGCCGTACGTTTCGTAGTTGAGGTTGATGTTACCGGCTTTGATTATTGGCATCGCGAAAAATTTACTCCCCGTGGAAAAATCAAAAAGGCGGATGCGGCTCTTTACCGAGCTGCATCCGCCGCGCGCAATTCCAAGTCTCTATCAGACGAGCTTCAAGATGCTCTCGGGATACTGCTCGTTCGGATCGACGCCTGGTTCCATCGTATACACGACCGACTTATCGACCACCAACTGTCCGTCGTCGCCTACGTAAATCTTGAATCGATCCATCGGGCGCGGCGCCGGCCCTTCGAAGTTGAGTCCGTTGATGTAATAGCCCGAGCCGTGGCACGGACATTTGAACTTCTGCTCGGTCTTCAACCATCGCGGCGTGCATCCCAGATGGGTGCATTTGGCGAAGATCGCGTAGAAACCCGCCTTGGTGCGGATGATCCAGGTACGGAAATCCTGCTTGAACTTCTCGCTCACTTCGCCAACCACGTAATCGTCCGGCAAGCCGGCCTTGAATTTCGAGGGCGGCAGAAAGAGCACGCGCGGAAATGCCGAGCGAATCGCCGCGAGCAGGCCGATCAGCGAGAATGCACCGAACCCCGCCCATCCGAGCACACCCAGAAAATCGCGCCGACTCCACAATGTGCCGGGCTCGGACTTTTCCTTGTCCCGCTTCGCCCGTTCTTTCGCCTGCTCGTCTTCACGCCACTTCTTGAGTTCGGCAGGATCGGTCGGAGCCTTCTCTTTGAGTGCGACCGCCATCTAAGTGACGCTACCTCCCAGCCTGTAACAAGCCTGTTGTTAACTCAGCCATGCCGGATAGGACGGATACGATTAGCGAAAATTCAGTGCATCACCGGCTGACTGCTTGAAGGCGCCGCGCTCGAGGGCGCCGCGAATGACGGTGCCGCCTGCTTGATCACGGTTGCATTCGTCGTGACCGCCGACCTGGTTGGAGACCACTCCTGCGGTTCTGTTGCCGCCGCCTCCTCCTTCATCGTGTTGTCCGGAATAATAGGAATCCGCGCCGGAGGTGTGCCGTCACCACCGCCCACCGGCCGGAAAATCGGCGCTACCGGACTTTCGTTGGCCACGTAATGCATCGGACGCGCCACCAGCCATTCGACCGCGAACCCAACGGGATAGAGCACGTCGGCGAAGAGCGCGAGCGGTTGCGAATCCTCGTCGTGATATTCCTTGGGATTCTGTAGATCGGTGTCGTTGTATTGCGCGTGCGAAATTGTGGGCAGCGCGATCCAAAGCGCGGCGCAGAAAATAATTGCAATTCGACGCATGTCGTCAACTTTGCGCGATTGGCCGCCGTCGTGTCAACACTTCGCGATCACTGGCCGCCGCACCCGGCTGCAGGTGGATTCCCGCGCAGGATCGTTCTTGCCTTGGCGCCCCTGCCGGCGCAATTCTAAACGCGATGACGACATCAGTGATGCGCTCCGTTCGTGCATGCCTGCGAAATCCCGCAACCGCGGCCGTCCTGTTTCAATTCGCTCTCGCGACGATTGCCCATGGTGCGCCGCCACCGCCGGGTGCGATCGCTTTCGTAGGCACTGATTCCAACATCTACTACTGCGATACCAAATGTTCCGAGCCGAAATGCATCACGTGCAAGGCAGCCGCGATTAACGTCCGGCGCGACAACGCTATCGTGCCGGTCGCCGACTCTGTTCCCGACGCGGGCCACGCCAGCGCTACCGTGTACGGATTGCCGACGTTCTCGCCCGACGGCAAGCGCCTGGCATATTCGTCCGAGACTCAAAAGAAAGCTGACAACTCGTTCGCGGTATGGGTTTACGATCTCGCGCGCAGCCTGCCGACGCAAATCTTTGAGAGCCGCGCCGAGCGCATCGTGTACCTGGCCTGGCTGCCCGACGCGCAGCATCTTTCATTCCTGCTCGGTGAGCCGCGCGGACTCAGCCTGGTGTTGGCCGAGGTCAAGGAATCGACGCCGGTCAGAATCGTCACCACCGGGATGCCTCTGTACTTCGATTGGAGCGCGCAGCCCGGCGAGGTTGCGTTGCATTCGCTCGCCCTCGACTCGGATCGCACCGAACAGGTTTCGCTGATGAGCGTGACGCCCACCAGCCAGAGCATCGTCAAGGTGCTCTCCAGCGGACGCACGCCGTTCAAGACTCCCGCCTGGTCGCCTGACGGCAAGCATCTCGCCTACATCGCCAACTACCACGCCGAATCGAACCTCGTGGTGGCCGACGCCGACGCCAGCCATCCGCGCTCCGTCGTGAGTTTGCCGGTCGGCGAAAACAGTTTCGTGTGGGCGCCCGACTCGGCGCATCTGGCCTATTCGACGGCGCTCATGCCGCGCGATCCCACCTATCACGGCATCAAGCTGGTCGACGTCGCCAGCGCGAATTCGAAATGGCTGACCCACAACGACGTCGCCGCATTTTTCTTCGCGCCCGACTCGCGCCATCTCGCCTACGTCGGCGTCCCCGAAGACAAACCCTACTGCAGCTGGTCTGTCATCGACGTTAAGACTGGCGCCGAAAAAGCGCTCGGCAACTTTCTCGCAACGCAAGAGGAATCGATCGCCTACAACTACTTCGACCAACTCGCCGTATCGCACACCATCTGGTCGCCCGATTCATCGTCATTCATTTACGCGGGCGTGCGATTGGCGGGATCGCCGGGGCAGGCGCTGGGAATTTCGCCGCCGCCGATGGCGTATATTGTGCCCATCGACGGCAGCGAGCCGCGCGCGATCTCAAACGCGGTGCTCGCCTTCTTTTCCCCGGCCCCGTAGCGCGTCTATTCCTTGCGGCACACGTAAATTGCCGCCGGCCGGCCGAGCACCGACACGCGGAAAATCTTGCTCGGTGCGATCTTGCGGATGCGCTCGAGCTCGCGCATCAGCCGCCACTCCGCCGTCAGCATCACCATCACGCCACCGCTCTTGAGCACGCGCGTGAACTCTTTGAACCACAGCGGATAGAGTTTTCGATTCTCGCCGTGCGATCCGTAGCGCAATCCCCACGGCAGGTTGGTGACGATTTTATTTACGCTCGCGTCGCCGAGCGGGATCGCGCCCGCGTCCCAGTTCTCGAGCTGGATTGGCTTGTAACGTGCGCCGACATTGATCCGCGCCGCCGCAAGCGCCGCGTGATCGCGATCGCTGCCCAGCAGCATCGCGTAGCGCCCCAGATGCGCCCGCTCGATCAGAATCGTTCCCGCGCCGCAAAATGGATCGAGCACGACGTCGTCCTCACACGGCTCCGACAGCCATCCCAGCGCCGCCGCACTCGACGCCCGCAACGAGGCGGGGCGATGCGCCGTCTTGTACTCGCGATGCCGCATGCGGTCGTCGCTGAGCCTCACCGTCAGAAAAAACTCCGCGTCGATCATGGTCGCCCAAAACTCGACGTCCGCGTCCTCTTCTTCCAGCCGCCAGGTGTGATCGCTACGCTCGACAATCCCGCGCTCGACCGCGCGCTGAAAATCGACGCGCCGATATTCGTGCTCGCCCGCCATCCTGGCGATCACGCGGAACTTGAGCCTGCGGCCCGCGCGCGTCCCCGGCGAGACCTTGACCCGCGCCGCCAGCGCGGCCTGGACCAGCGGCGCTTCGCGCGCCGCGGCGCGAATCTTGTCCAGCGCCGCGCTCTCCGGCCCAATCCCGGCCCGGTAGCCGGCCAGCCCGAACAGGTCCTCGGCCGTCCGTAGAACGCCCAGTTTCCCTGCCGCCGGCGCGAAAAAAATCGTCATCCCGGCGCGATCCGGCACCACTCGCCGCGCGATCTCTCGCGCGCCCCGAATTCGTCCGGCTATTTCCAAAGCCGCGATCCCCTCGAATCCCGGCTGCGTATGCGCGATGTAGAGGTTGGGCCCGAAGCGTATCGGATGCGGCTGCGCGCGCTCGGGCGCAGCCTTGCGATTCAGCGCAGCCGAGCGATTGCGCCCGGCATGTCGTTCCGTCTGGCGCGCGCTAATCAACTTCGGCTCGCGTGCGCGCTACTTCGAGCGTGACAGGTACTCGCCGGTTTCGGTGTTGATCGTGATCGTGTCGCCCTCGACGACGAAATGCGGCACCTGGATCGTCCTTCCGGTCTCCAGCGTCGCCGGCTTGAGCGTGTTGGTCACCGCCGCCGTTTTCACTCCCGGATCGGTCCGGGCCACCTTGAGCGCCACCGTTTTCGGCAGCCGCACGTTGAGCGGCGTCGTTTCGTAGAACTCGACTTCGACTTCGAGGTTCGGCGTCAGAAATCCCACCACGTCCTCGATCAGCTCCTTGGGAATCGTGATCTGCTCGTAGTTCTCGGTGTTCATGAAATGGAAATCGTCGCCGTCCTGGTAGAGGAACTGCATCTTGCTCTGGTTCAGGATGACCCGCTCGACGCGATCTTCCGACCGAAACCGGTTCTCGGTTTGCGAGCCGTTCTTCACGTTGCGCAGCTTGGTCTGCACCATCCCGCGCCAGTTGCCCGGCGTGATATGCGTGATCGTCATGATCCGGTACAGGTCTTTGTTGTGTTCGACAATCATACCCGGGCGCAGTTGCGTCGCTTGAATCAGCATTGTGTGGACACTCTCGATAAAGAACGAAGGTTAAGAGGGCAATTCTACGCAAGCCCGCAGCGCGCGGCAAGTTCGCGCCATCCTTCGGGCGCGCGGCGTGGCCCATGCGGCTACGGCGATTGCCGGTAGCGCTCCGCCGTTTGCTTTATCTGGCGTGAGAGCTTCAGGAATATATCGCCCTCGTCGTAGATGAAGAGCACCAGGGCGCCGCCGACGCCGACAATCAAACCCAGGATAAATGCGCCCATAGTTCCGCTCCTCCGGATACCCCAGATTATATTCAAATCCACCCCCCGAAACCTAGCAGGGGTGACCCCTGCACCCACCGTCAAGGCCGCGCTCCGTTGTCGCGCGCGGCCCCTGCCAACGGCTTAATACTGCGCTGCCGTCGCCACGGCCAGGGGTGCCCCCGCACCCAACGAAAAGTGAAAAGAGAAGATGCGGGCTTCTTCCTGTTAGAAGGGTGATGGGGGAAAGAGCTGCGGGAATTTACCTCGCCCGTTACTTTACGGGAGAGGCGGCCGACCGCTCGGCGGTCGGTAGGTGAGGGTTCTGCGAGCGCATCACAAAAGCCCGCGCCTTGCGTTTTTTTGCCATGCTTTGCGCGTTAATAGCCTCGCCCTGACAGGGAGAGGCCGACGCGAGTCGTCGAGCGTCGGGTGCGGGTCAAAATTCCAAGTTGCCCTTCTGACTCCGTCATCCCGACCCCTGCCGAGTCACCCCTGCTCAGTCCTTCTTGATAAATCTGGCCGGGACGGCGGCCGCGACTAGCAGCAACACCCATCCGAAGAATAACTGAAAGAGCGAATAAATTTCATATCTCCAGTACCCGATGCTCTCAATCAGTCGCCAGTGCGACTTCTGGCCGAGGTCGAAGGGACTAATAACATCGAGCGAATAAAGGAGCGCGTGGAAGCGGGGATAAGCTGGCGTCAGTTCTTCCATCTTCGAATTTTCGTAATCCGTGTAAGCTGCCTGCTCGGAGGGAACGAGCACGTTGGCAGAGTGGGCGCGCGAGAACACACAGGTTCCTATGAACACCAACAGCGCGAGACAGCCGAACGCCCGCAACGGTTTGTACCCGTAACCTACAACGAGAAAGAGAAACCAGCTCCGGATCCAACCCCACCAGCCGAGATCGCCGCGCTTGCGCAGGTCCTTCTGCTTGGCGATCGCAACTTTCGCGACCTGATGCTCATGGCCCATCCGCCGCATGACGGCGATCAACTGTTCGTATGGCTGCGGACGAAGCCCGAGCCAGTCCGGCTGCAAGCGCAGCCACTTGAGCCGCGCCGTCGCATCGGTCTGTCCCGCGTCTATGCGGTCATAGACGAAGCCATCAAGACGCAACCGTCCCTTCTCGGGCCAGCTAGCTTCCTCATCGGCCAACGACCCCACCTTCGCATTGGTCAAGTTCAAGGATGGCTTCCATTCCTTGTCTGCAAAGTCCGGATGGCGATCCTTCCGATCCCCGTGATCCTTGTGGATGTTTCGCCAGAAGAATGGCCCCGCAATATGGGCGCTCTCGAGATCTAATGCGTCCAGCCAGGCGTCATTGACCTCCAGTAGCCCCTTGATTTCTGCGCCGGGCAGCCGCACCGCGCCCTCGGTAACGAATTTGTTCTTCACCACCCCCTCAGCGTTCAACTCTCGCATCATAAAGACGCTGCCGCTCACCTTGATGCCGTCAGCGCTCAGAGCGTCCCCAGTCGAATCAGGATTTTTATCGGATTTCAGATTTTTGAATGTTCCACCCTTCGCATCTAGATCGCCCCCGATAGTCGCACCCAGCAGCCGCACCTCGCCCTCGGCGCTGAAGCCGTTCCTCAGGAAAACGCTGCCCGTCACCTTTATGCGGTCGGCGTACAGGGCGTTCCCGTTTGGATTTTTGAATGTTCCGCCTTCCGCCTCCAGATTGCCCCCGATGGTCGCGTCGACCAGCCCCACTTCGCCTTCGGCCATGAACTCGTTCTGCACCTTGCCTTGGGCGTTCAACTCTCGCTTCATAAAGACGTTGCCGCCGATCCTGGCGCCATGGGCGCTCAAGGCTCTACCGTATCGCCGCCGACGGTCGCGCCGAGCAGCCGCACCTCGCCCTCGGCATGGAAACCGTTCCTCAGAAAGATGTTGCCTTCCAACTTAAGCCCATCGGCAGCTATCGCCCGGGTCCAACTGCCGTCCAGGCTGAGCAGGGGCACCTTCGCATATCTAAGGTCAACCTCCTGTTCCAGACGGCAGCTCAACAGGAGAAGAGGAAAGGGCACGTTGGTAAAGCTGAGGTCGAGTCGCCACTTAATCCGGGCACCCGCAATCCATACGCCACGCGGATCAACCAGCTCACGTGCCTCGCGATCGACGAAGAGCCAGCGGATCAGATCGGCGCGGACGTTGCGCGTTTCCGGCCATTTTTCGTCCGGCGCCTCGCCCGTTCCGTTGGCCTTATCCGGGTCGTCACCTCCGCCGAGATCGCGGCAATCCGCGACGCTCCCGTTAGGCGCGGCCTGTACGACCCTTATTTCGGCCTCGGACAAAGGCGGGGCCGTGAACTTCAGCCGCGCCAGATCCTCCAGTTTCCCCATTCGTTCCCCCGCAAGCGCTATTCTCTAGCCCCCCACGCGCCACAACGCGATAGCAGGGGTGACCCCTGCACCCAACGTTAAGGCCGCCCGCCGACGGCGGGCGCGGCCCGTGCCGGAGGCGCGCAGTCTTTTAATACTGCCCAGTATTACGCCCGAGAGAAAAAGACGCGCCGCGCGGATTTTTCGATTCGTTACCGGGTGCAGGCGTCACCCCTGCCCGTTGGCACGGCTGGCCAGTATTAAGAAACCGCATGCCCGTTGGCTCTTCCATCGCGTAGTCGCGAAAAGATGCGCTGCGCAGATTTTCGCGTCTTCTTAATACCGGGTGCAGGGGTCACCCCTGCCCAGGGAGGTGCGGAACCCATGGCGGGTTCCGCATTCAATTAACTCGCCCCCGCATGCGCTACTGCTCTACGCGCACGGGGTCACCCCTGCTATCTTTGTTTTGTCGTGGCACATCTCGAAACATCTGATCGTACCGGCGCGCCCGCAACCGCCGATGCGGCCTTCGACTCGGCTTACGATGCGGTCGTAAATGCGGCGGGCGTGCATGTCCTCGACGGCCGAATCGTCGTGCGCGTAGTCGGCGACGATCGCGCCTCGTTCTTCCACGGGATGTGCACCGCCGACGTAAAGGGCGCCCGCCCTGGTTCCATCCTGCCCGCGCTGTTTCTGACCGAGCACGCACACGTGATCGCCGATGCGTTCATATGGGTGACCGGCGACGCGCTGATGCTGGATATCGACTCCGATGCGTGGACGCGCACGCGGGCGCATCTTGAGCGCCTGCTGGTGGCCGATGATGTCGAATTCGAAGACGCAAGCGAGCTTGCCCTGATCGACGTCGAGGGACCTGCCGCTCTCGACGCGGCCTGCTCTGCTGAAGTGGCAGCGTCGATTGCCCCGTGGCGTTTCGTCGAAGCCGGCAAGTCGCTGATCGGCAACTTGCCTCGTTACGGCGGACCCGCGGTATCTGTAATCGCTTCGCGCGATTCCATTGATTCGACCATCGCCAACCTGCTTGCGAAAGCGCCGCATTCGCGCCGCGTCGATTCGAGCCCGCTCGAAACTATCCGCGTCGAAAACGGCATCGCACTCATCGGTGTTGATACCACCGACAAGACGATCGCACTCGAGGCGCGGCTCGATCGTGCAATCTCGTTTTCCAAAGGATGCTACCTTGGGCAGGAAACTATCGAGCGGGCGACCGCGCGCGGCGGTTTGAAAAAACGGATGTTCGGACTTAAGTTCAGCAATGCGCATGTGCCGCCGGTCGGCGCGATGGTCAGTCTGGCCGGGATCGAGGTCGGCCGTGTGACCAGTGCGATGCGCTCGCCGCGATTTGGCGCGATCGGGCTTGCGATTTTGCACCGCAGCGCATGGACGCCTGGGGTTGAGTTGAAGATTGGCGGGGACGGCGCCGCGATCGTGGCTGATTTGCCGTTCGCGCAGAGTTGACTAGTTGAAGCGATACTTTAAGTTTAATCTGCGGGCCCGCACGGCCCCGGTTCAAGGAGTGGATTGAGATGGCTAACGTGCTTGGAAAGCGTTACGTGTGTGAGAAGTGCGGCACCGAGGTGCTCTGCAACAAGGCTGGCGCCGGCGGCGTCGAGTGTTGCGATGGCGAGATGAAGATCAAGGAAGCCAAGCCGCTTCCAAGTTCCGACTAGAACGTCCGTACGCCGCCGCGCTCGGTCGCAGGCGGCGAAGGCATGCGTTCCAAAGTGCTAGTGGCGCCCGCGAAAGCCGACTTGGTTCTTCACGAGGGTCTGGTCCTCGGCCACCCCGGGATCGACTCGGTTGCCATCTCTGGCGGGGTGATCACCGCGCACGGTCCGTTTGCGGAACTGAAGCCGCTGGTCGGTCCGCGAACTCATCTGATCAAGCTCGCGGGCCGCGCCGTCGCTCCCGGCTTCATCGATTCGCACCTCCATTTCCTGCAGGCTGCTGCCGCTGCCACCGGAGTCTCGGTTCAGCGATGCCGCACGGTGGGCGATCTGCTGGGCGATCTGCGGCTTGCCGCCGGCAAGACTCCGCCCGGCAACTGGCTGCGCGCGTTCGGATGCGACGAAGCGCTGATGCTCGAAAAGCGCGGACCCACGCGCGCCGAGCTCGATCAGTCGCTGCCCAAAAATCCGTTGCGCTTGCGCCATCAGACGTTGCACGCGACCTGGCTCAACTCGCGCGCCATCGCGTTGCTCGGCCTCGAAGCTCTCGGCTTCACACCGCCGCCGGGCGCCAACCTGATTCGCGACGCCGCCGGCAAGCTCACCGGCCTCGTAGTCGGGATGGAAACGTGGCTGTCTGATCATCTCCCGCTCGTGACCGCCGCGGAATCGGAATCACGCGCGCGCATCATGAGCCGCGAACTGGCCGCCGCGGGAGTGACCACATTCACCGACGCAACCACGCGCAACGGCCCCGTCGAAGTCGAACTGTTCGCCAAGCTGGCGAGTTCGGGCGCGATATGCCAACGCGTCAGCGTGATGATCGGCGCGCAGCATCTCGACGCCGTCGATCGATGCAAACAACTTGCCCGCGCCGCTGGAATCGGGTTGTCCGGCGTCAAGTTCATGCCCGGCTATCAGTACGACCGTGCCGGGCTCGCACGCCCGGTGCTCGATGCGCTCGGCCGGGGACTCGATTGCGCCTTTCATGTGACCGAAATCGAAGAATTGGAAGAGGCGGTCGCCGCGATCGAAGCCGCCAAGGCCGGTTTCCCCGGCGAGCGCGATATCCCGCGGTTTCGCATCGAACACGGCGGGCTGATTACGCCCAACTACATAGACCGGCTCATGGCGCTCGGCGTGTGGGTCGTCACCAACCCCGGCTTCATCCACTTCCGCGGTCCCAAGTACGCCGCGGAGCCCGGCCTCATCGCGCATCTCTACCGCGCGCGAAGTCTCAAGGCCGCTGGTGTTCATCTGGTCGGCGCCACCGACGCCCCGGTCACACCCGCCAAGCCGCTCGCCGCGATTGCGGCCGCGGTTTCCCGCACCACCATCGACGGCGTCGAGCTCGCACCCGCCGAAGCGCTCCCCGTCCACGAGGCCTTCGCGCTTTTCACGATCGACGCTGCGCGCCTGGCCCGGCTCGAGGCCGGCGCCATCGAGCCCGGCCGTCTGGCCGATCTCATCGTGTTGCCGCACGACCCGTTCTCGCTCAAGCCCGCCGATCTGATGAACCTCGCCGTCGATATAACAATCGTCGGCGGCCGCGTGGTTTACGAGCGCGGCCGTCCCGCCATCGCCAGCAGCGACAGCGCCGACCTGCGTTCCGGCTGATGTCATCGAGCGGCTCGAGTGCGGTTCTCTACAGCAAGCGCGGGCCCGTCGCGTGGGTCACGCTCAATCGTCCCGATCAATTCAACGCTTACAACATGGCGATGCGCGACGATCTGTTTCAGGTCCTCACCGCCATCCACGACGATCGCGAGGTTCGCGCGATGGTCTTGCGGGGCGCCGGTCAGGCCTTCTCGACCGGTGGCGATCTTGCCGAGTTCGGGATGGCGCCCTCACCGATCGTCGCACGATGGGCCCGCTTTCGCCGCGACGTGTGGGGGATGCTCCGCGCGCTGCCTGTCCCGACGATCGCGGCGATCCACGGCTACACGGTCGGTGGCGGACTCGAGATGGCGCTGCTGTGCGACCTCGCCATCGCCGCCGATGACACCAGCCTTTGCCTGCCCGAGACTGGCGCCGGCATGATTCCCGGGGTCGCGGGCACCCAAACCGCCGCGCGCCGGATCGGCCTGGGCCGCGCGCTTGACCTTTGCCTCACTGGCCGTTGGATTGACGCCCAAAACGCGTTACTTGTAGGTTTGGTCGCCGAAGTAGTTCCCTTGGCGGATTTGGATCGCCGCGCGCTCACGATCGCCCGCGCCTTTGGACGCGTCGCCCGCGAGCGGTCCGCGATATTAAAGCTGGCGGTCTGGGGAGGCCTCGATTTGCCGCTTCGACAGGGACTCGAACTCGAACGCCGGCTATGGGAGCGGCTCGCGCTGATCGAAATCGAACGCAGCCCCGCGCCAATCCGCGGCGGAAAAAATGCCGATATTTGATTTGCATATGCCCTGGAGGAATCGCGCGCTGTGAACACGGTTAACTTCGTCACGATCCCATCGTCGATCGTGCCCGACCAGGAAATCCTGGTCTTCGGCTCGCGACGCCTTACCTACGCGGATCTGAACGACCAGGTCGCGCGCCTGTGCGCGGTCTTCAAACAATTCGGTTTGGCGCATGGCGACGTCGTTGCCCTGCTCGACACCAACTCCGATCTCTACATCGAATGCTACTACGCTGCCGCCAAGGCCGGGCTTGTATTCCTGCCGCTCAACTATCGCGCCAAGGATGCCGAGCTCGAATACATGATCAACACCGCACAGACGAAGGCGCTGCTCGTCGGCGATCGCTACCTCGAACTGGTAAACAAGATTCAGTCCCGGCTCAGCGCGAACACGATTGTCGCGATCGGCGACGCTGCCCGCGGATTGCCGCGGCTCGCCGATCTGATCGCCAAGGCTGACCCCGATGAATCCGAAGCTGAAGTCGAAGACGAGGATATTTCGATCCTGATGTACACCAGCGGCACCACCTCGCTGCCCAAGGGTGTGCAGTTGCGCTTTCGCGATTTCACCGCCTACGTGACCGCCAACGTCGAGATGGCCGACGGCACCGATCGCGGCGCCTCGCTGGTGTGCGTGCCCTTTTATCACATCGCCGGAACCACCTCGTACATGACCAACATCTGGACCGGCCGCAAGCTGATCGTGATGCCGCAATTCGACGCCCGCACGTGGCTCGATCTCGTCCAGCGCGAGCGCGTCACGCATGCCTTCGTCGTGCCCACGATGATGAAGCAGATCCTCGACGAGCCCTCATTTGCGAACTCCGATCTCTCCAGCCTGACCAACCTCGCCTACGGCGGCGCGGCGATGCCGGTGCAGGTGATTCGCCGCGCGATTGAAGTCTTCCCCAAACGAGTCGGCTTCGTGAACGCGTACGGACAAACTGAAACGACTTCATCGCTGACCGTGCTCGGCCCCGACGATCATAGACTCGAGGGCACGCCCGAGCAGATCGAGCTGAAACTCAAACGCCTCAATTCGGTGGGCTTGCCGCTCCCCGATGTCGAGATTCACGTCCGCGACGAGGACGGCAACTTGCTCCCCGCCGGCCAGGTCGGCGAAATAATTATCCGCACCCCGCGAATCATGAAGGGTTACGCTGGCCGCGACGACAACGCGCGACTGCTCGACGGATGGCGCGCCACGGGCGATCTCGGATGGCTCGACAGCGGCGGCTACGTCTTCTTCGCCGGCCGCAAGGACGACATGATCATCCGCGGCGGCGAAAATATTGCTCCCGCGGAAATCGAAACCGTCCTCATGAGCCATCCGGCCGTCGATGAATGCGCCGTTATCGGCGTGCCCTCCGTCGAGTGGGGGCAGACCGTCAAAGCCTTCGTCGTCGTGCGCAAGGGAAAGACCGCGACCGAGCAGGAGCTCGCCGAGTTCTGCCGCTCACGCCTGGCCAGCTTCAAGCGTCCCGAGCGCATCGAGTTCATCGACACGATGCCCAAAAATCCGCTCGGCAAAATCCTGCGCAAAGACCTGCGCGCGCCCGCGGGAGACGTCTGACGCCGCGCCCCGCCAAAAAATCCCGAACCCGCGCCGCGCCCCGCCGTGGCGCCGGCGCGATCGACGTTGCCTTCGCCAGCGGATGCGTCAGCGCGACGCTTCGCTACGCCGGTCCGGGCGCCCGGCTCACGCCCGCGATGGCGGTGCGGATGCTCGAGCTGATCGAGCACGTCGAGGACGACGACGACGCCCGCGTGCTCGCGATCACCGGCGCCGGCTCCATGTTCTGCACCGGTTTCGACGACGGCGTAGATCCGCGCCTGGTCGAATCGCTCGCCGTGCTCTCCAAGCCCACCGTGGCGATCATCAACGGCGACGCATTCGATGAAGGATTGGAACTTGCGATGGCCGCCGACATTCGGGTCGCCATTTCGTCGGCTCGATTCGCGATCACGCAGATGAAACGCGGCGCGATGCCCCACTTCGGCGCGACCCAGCGACTCCCGCGGCTCGTCGGCGCCGGCGTCGCTCTGCGCCTGATGCTCACTGGGATGGCTCTGGGAGCCGACGAGGCGATGCGCACCGGCCTTATCGCTTATCTCGCCGACAGCCGGATCGAGCTCGCTGCATTAAGCGGCCGCGTCGCCGGGGCGATCCTGAGCCGCGCTCCGCTGGCCGCGCGGCTGGTCAAGGACGCCGTGCTCAAGGGTTACGACATGACATTGGAGCAGGGCATAAGGCTTGAGGAGGATCTATACGCCCTGCTACAAACGACTGCCGACCGCGCCGAAGGCGTGCGCGCCTTTCTCGAGAAGCGCAGACCGCTGTTCAGGGGCGCGTGAATGTTCGGCGCAAAGTTTTAAGACAAAATCGTCCAAAAGGATCAGGATCCACGAATGGCAAATCAGCTCGGCAAAGTTTACATCTGCGGCAATTGCAAATCCCAGGTTATCGTCACCAAGGGCGGCTCCGGACAACTCAAGTGCTGCGGTGTTCCGATGGAACAAAAAAAGTAGCGAGCGCGCTCAATCGTTCGAGCTCATCGCGACAACGAAAATGAGGTCCCCAAAATGATTGGTGCGATCATAGTCGGAATAATCGCGGGATGGCTCGCCGGCAAGCTGATCCGCGGCGAAGGCTTCGGATTGCTCGGCGACCTTGTGCTCGGTCTGCTCGGAGGCCTCATCGGCGGATGGATCTTCGGCGCACTCGGCATTCCGGGACCCAGCGGCATGATCGGTGCGATCGTCGTCGCGACCATCGGCGCGGTCATCCTGGTCTGGATCTCGCACGCGATTCGCGAGGTCTGACTAAAAGACCCCGCGCGCGCCGGCTCTCACCCGATCGCCCGGATGCGCAGACCCTCGGCCTGCTTGCGAATCGGCTCCGGCAACTTCACTTCGCGCGCGTCGATCCAATTGGTCTCGAGCCGGTAGAATTCCCGCGCCGGTTCGTAGAACAGGTGGATAACGACGTCGTCGTAGTCGAGCACCACCCAGTGCGCATGATGCATCCCTTCGACCGCCAGCGCCCGCTGCCCCGCCTTGTCCATCGCGTCCTCGATCCCGCGCGCGATCGCCTGCACCTGCACGTCGGAGCGCCCGGTCGCCACGATAAAATAATCCGCGACTGACTTCAGATGCTCGACATCGAGCACCACCAGGTCGTAGGCCTTTTTTTCCAGCGCCGCTTCGGCGGCGGCGTATGCCTTCTTCAGCGCCGTCAAGAAATGTGTCCGCGACGCGGCAACTGACTGGCCGCTGGTGGCTGGTTCGATTGGAATGAACGCGAAAGTTTAAGCAGAGCGAACCTCAATAGAGCGCGTGGTACTGGATGTAATCGACGACGTCGATCGGCACCAGGTACCTGATCGATTCACCGCGCTGCAGTTTGCCGCGAATTTCAGTCGCTGAAATGGGGAAGAACGTGGTTTCGACGAAAGATAGCGTTTGTCCGCTCGAATGCACGTAGTGATCGTCTGCCTGAGTGTAGCCAAATCGTTTGAGCGCGGCAACTGAAATTCGCGGCGGACCCGCCTCGCCTTCGATTAACCTTGTATGAACGGCGAAGTTGCACAGCCGCGCCAGTTCGTCCGGCTCTTTCCACGATTCCAGCTCGGCAAACTGATCCGCGCCCATCAGCACGTACAGCGTCGCCGGCTGGCGCAGCGTCGCCAGGAAGTAGCGCACCGTTTCGATCGTGTACGAGTGCCCGGCCCGCCGAATCTCCACGTCCGACGCCATGAAATGCCGGTTGCCCTTGGTCGCCAGCCGAACCATCGCGAGCCGATGCTCCGCGGGCGCCAATTCGCTCTTCGCCTTATGCGGCGGCGACGCGGCCGGAATGAAATATACCAGGTCGAGATGGATTGCCTCGCGGACTTCCTCGGCCGCGCGCAGATGCCCGAGATGAATCGGATTGAAACTGCCGCCGAACAATCCTACTCGCATGCGATTTCAGCTTCCCGGCTCACCCGCGAATTTGTCCGGTCCCGCCAACGACGTACTTGTACGTGGTCAACTCGTTGAGTCCCATCGGCCCGCGCGCATGCAGCCGGTTGGTCGAGATTCCGGTCTCGGCGCCGAATCCAAATTCGAAACCGTCGGTGAAACGCGTTGACGCATTGACGTAAACCGTAGCCGAATCGACCTCGCGTTCAAAGCGCGCCGCCGCTGCCGCGTCGCTGGTGACGATCGCGTCCGCAAGATGAGACCCGTGACGCGCGATAAACGCGATCGCCTCGTCGATCGAATCCACCACTTTCACCGCCAGTATCAGCTCCAGATATTCCGTGTCCCAATCTTCGTCCGTCGCCGCGCGCGCCGCCGGGACGATTTTTCGCGTGCGCTCATCGCCGCGAATCTCGACGCCGGCCGCCGTCATGCGCGCGGCGAGCACGGGGATGAATTTCTCCGCGACCTCGCGATGCACCAATAAATTTTCCATCGAATTGCAGACCGACGGCCGCGAGCATTTCGCGTTCACGCAGATTTCCTCGGCCATCTTCAGATCGGCCGCCCGATCGACGTAGGTGTGGCAGATGCCGTCAAAATGCGGCAGCAGCGGCACGGCAGATCCGTCCAACGCGTCCTTCAACGACTTGCCGCCGCGCGGAATTATCAGGTCGATCAGCTCGCGGCTGCGCTTCATTATCTGGATTACTTCGCGATCCGGATCGCGGATAAAGATCGCCGCGTCGAGATTCAGCCCGGCATCCCTCAACGCTTGCGAGATCAGACCCGCCAGAAATCCGTTGGTGCTAAGCGCCTCGCTGCCGCCCCGCAACACCACCGCGTTGCCGGCCTTCAGCGTCAGCGCGGCCGCATCCACCGTGACGTTGGGGCGAGATTCGTAAATCATTGCGATCACGCCGATCGGCACGCGCCGCTTTTCGATCTTCAGCCCGTTGGGCCGCGTCCACTTCTCGATCGCGGTCCCGACCGGATCGGCGAGCGCCTCGACTTGCAGCACGCCCGCCGCCATCGCTTCGATTCGCTTGTCGTCGAGCGTCAGCCGCTCGACGAACGCTCCGCCGCGTCCGCTCTTGCGCGCGCGCTCCAGGTCGATTGCGTTGGCGCGGATAATGTCCGCGCGCGAATCGCGAATCGAACTCGCCAGCCGGCGCAGAAAATCGTTTTTCTCCGCCGTGGTCGCCAGCGCCATCCCTGGCGCCGCCGCCCGCGCCCGCGCCAGCGCGGCCGTCGTTTCCGCTTTGACCGTCATTCGATTCCGTTTCTCATTCTGCTTGGGTCCGCTGCCAATCGAGGATATATATCGAACTCGCTCAAATAAACTATGCGGTACTGTCTCGCAGGTTACCGTCCGGGCTCGCTATCCGCACTTGCTAGCCGCGCGATTCAGGATTCAAAATGTAGCCACCGACTAAATGAAAGGAGATAACGATGGCCGACAAAAAACCTCCTGTTAAAGAATCTCCCATAACGACCACCGATGCCGGCATTGCGGCTGCAAGCGACGAAAATTCACTCACCGCCGGCCCCAACGGTCCCATCCTGCTGCAGGACCATTACCTGATCCAGAAGATGGCGCAGTTCAACCGCGAACGGGTCCCCGAGCGCGTGGTTCACGCCAAGGGCGGCGGCGCTCACGGCTTCTTCGAAGTCACCGAGGACGTCACACCCTGGTGCAAGGCAAATTTCCTGAGCAAGAAAGGCCTGCGCACTCCAATGCTGGCGCGGTTTTCCACCGTCGCGCAGGAAGCGGGCTCCGCCGATACTGTCCGCGATCCCCGCGGCTTCGCACTGAAGTTCTACACGCAGGAAGGCAACTACGATCTGGTCGGCAACAACACCCCGATTTTCTTCATGCGCGATCCGCAGAAATTCCAGGACTTCATCCATTCGCAAAAGCGCCGCGCCGATAATCACCTGCGCGACAACAATATGCAGTGGGACTTCTGGACCTTGTCGCCGGAATCCGCGCACCAAGTGACATTCCTGATGACCGATCGCGGCATTCCGCGAAGCTGGCGGCACATGAACGGATACGGCAGCCACACCTTTCTGTGGGAGAACGCAGGCGGCGAAAAGTTCTGGGTCAAGTACCACTTCAAAACCGTGCAGGGCATCGAGAATTTCACCGACGCCGACGCCAAGGCGATGGCGGCGGAGGACAAGGACTTCCACCTGCGCGATCTGTACAACTCGATCGCCAGGGGCGACGCGCCCCAGTGGCGGCTCGAGATGCAGATCATGCCCTTCAACGATGCGGCCGACTATCGCTTCAATCCCTTCGACCTGACCAAGGTCTGGCCGCACAAGGACTATCCGCAAATTCCGATCGGCCGCATGGTGCTCGATCGCAATCCGGAAAATTATTTTGCCGAGATCGAACAAGCCTCCTTCGAGCCGGCCAATATGGTCCGCGGTATCGGTCCGAGTCCCGACAAGATGCTCCTGGGACGGCTCTTCAGTTATCCCGACACCCATCGTCACCGCATCGGCACCAACTATCTCGAGTTGCCGGTCAACCGGCCCCTGGCTCCTGTGCATAGCTACAACCGCGACGGCGCGATGCGCCATAGCAATCCGCCCGATCCGGTCTATGCGCCCAACTCGTTTGGCGGCCCCAAGGCAGACCCGGCCTGGGAACTCCCCGGTTGGCAGATCGAAGCTGGCGAGATCGCGCGAACCGCATACGTGAAGCACGCCCAGGACGACGACTTCGGGCAGCCCGGCACGCTGTACCGCGAAGTATTGTCCGCCACCGATCGCGACCACCTGGTCACGAATATCGTCGGGCACTTGAAGGACGGAGTGAAACCCGAGATGCAGCAGCGCGCGGTCCAATACTGGACCAAGGTCGATGCTGCTCTGGGCGCGCGAATCCGCGCCGCCCTCGACGGCAATCGCGCCGCGGGCTGAGCCGATTTTTCGACGGCAGCGCAGTATCAAGCCGTTGGCAGGGTCCGCGCGCGACAACGGAGCGCGGCCTTAATACTGGGTGCAGGGGTCACCCCTGCCCAAGGAGGTGCGGAACCCACGGTGGGTTCCGCATTCAATAAAGTGATTTCCCCTGCCCCGTTATGCGAGCTCCTTGATCAGCACGAAGTTGTCGCGATGGATAATCTCGTCGGCCACTTTGTAGCCGAGCAGAGCCGAAATTTCAGTCGAACGCCGCCCGGCCACTTTCAGCACGTCGGACGCCGGATAGTTCACCAACCCGCGCCCGAACTCGACGCCGTCGGGATCGAGCAGGCTCACGCAATCGCCGCCGCCGAAGTCTCCGCTCACCTCGCGCACGCCCGAGGGCAGCAGAGAACGCCCTCGGTTGCACAGCGCGTCGGCCGCGCCCTTATCGACCGCGATTGAGCCCGCCGGCCGCAGCGCGAACGCTATCCAATGCTTTCGGCTCTTGAGCCGCACGCCGGCCGGCACGATCAGCGTGCCCGCCTGGCGCGCCGGATCCAGCGCGATTGTCACGATGCCGGCTTCGCGCCCGCGCGCGATAATCACGGCGATTCCGGCCTGCGCCGCCTGCCGCGCCGCCTTCAACTTGGTCGCCATCCCGCCGCTCCCCAGCGGGCCCGCATGCTCGGCCACCAGCCCGCGCATCTCGGCCTCCGGATCGCTGATCACGGGAATCAGCCGCGCGTCGCTACGCTCGCGAGGGTCGGCGGTCAGGACGCCATCGACGTCGCTCAAAATAATCAGGAGCTGCGCCTGCACGAGGCTTGCGACCAGCGACGACAGCACGTCGTTGTCGCCGAGCCGAATTTCCTCGACCGCGACCGTGTCGTTCTCGTTGACGATTGGAATCACGCCCGCGCCAAGCAGTTGCGCAATAGTCTGATTCGCATTGAGACGCCTGCGGCGCTCGGCCAAATCCTGATGGGTGAGCAAAATCTGCGCGACGGTCCGATCGTGGACGGCGAATGCGCGCGCCCACGCCGACATCAGCTCGATTTGCCCGGTGGCGGCCGCCGCTTGCCGCGCCGCGATCGTTGCGCCGTGAAGTTTCGACAAGCGCGCGCGTCCCGCCGCCACCGCGCCCGACGTGACGATCACGATTTCATAGCCGGCCCGCACCGCCGACTCGATCTGCGCCGCGAGCTGATCGATCACATCGACGCACAACCCTTCGACGTCGGACAACACCGCGCTGCCGACCTTGATCACGATCCGCCGCGCGCGTGCGACCGTCGATTCCTTGTAGTTCAGCTGGGACATGCGGCCGGTTGATCCATACCATGAAGCATCCGCGCGATCGCCGCGACCAGCGGCGCCAGGTTTTCGCTCTTGTCCGCCGAAATCGGAAAGACTTCGAGGCCGGTGAGCTTGCGAAGCTTGCGCGCGATCTTATTCACTTCGTCCGCGCCGATCAGATCGATCTTGTTGAGCGCGACGACCGCTGGCCGCTCCGCGAGCATCGGATCGAACGCCGCGATCTCCCCGCGCACGGTCTTGAACGCGGCGTCGGGATTGTCCGCGCCGTCGAGCACGTAAACGACGAGCCGCGTGCGCGCCAGATGGCGCAAAAAACGGATCCCGAGTCCAAGCCCGCGATGCGCTCCCTCGATCAGCCCGGGGATATCGGCCAGCGTGAAACTTTCCTCGCCGGAGATCGACACGCGGCCGATGTTGGGCGCCAGCGTCGTGAACGGGTAGGCCGCGATCTTGGGCCGCGCCGCGCTGAGCGCGGTCAGCAACGTCGACTTGCCCGCGTTCGGAAGTCCTACCAGCCCGGCGTCGGCGACCAGCCGCAGCTCCATCCGGATCCATCGCTGCTCGCCCGCGGTCCCGGGAGTCGCGATTCGCGGCGAGCGCCGCGTCGAGGACGCGAAATGCATGTTGCCGCGGCCGCCCTCGCCGCCCTGCGCGATGACTGCCGTGTCACCCGGCATCACCAGGTCCGCGAGCGTCTTGCCGCTTTCCTCGTCGAAGACGATTGTCCCGGGCGGCACTCGCACCACGACGTCGTCGGCGCCGTGGCCATATTGTTCCTTGCCGCGGCCGGCTTCGCCGTCTTTCGCGATCAAACGCGGCTGATATTTGAAATCGAGCAGCGTCGAGAGGCCTTCATCGACCTGGAAGATTACGCTGCCGCCGCGCCCGCCGTTGCCGCCCGCGGGTCCGCCGAACGGCCGGAATTTTTCGCGCAGAAACGCGATAGCGCCGTCGCCGCCCTTCCCGGCGTGCACGAATACCCTGGCTTCATCGATGAATCGCATGGCTGCGCAACGGCCATAGTATCAGCATTGCGCCGGCCCGGTCACTCTCGGTCCGCCGCCTCGCCAACTGGCTCGTCAGCAAAGCCCGCAGGGTCTATGTCAAAAGACGACTGACGACCCGCGAGTGCGAAGCGAAGGACGGCAGCGGCAAACGCTACCAGATGGAAATCATCGCCCGCCAACTCCGGTTCCTCGACAGGCGCGGCGATGCTTCGGACACCACCGCCGAAACCCCAAACGTGCCTTTCTCGCCGGGACCACGGGAGCGCCGCGCAAGCGGCTCTCCGCTGCGTGACGCTAGCGGATTTCGTAAACTTTCGCTTCGTAGCCGTCAAGCTCGTCCTCGAAAGTTTTGCCATCCTTAATTTCAATTTTTACCATTCCGCGGCGGACCGTCACCGATTGCGCGGGGGATTGCAGGACGAACCGGGCCAGCGCGGCAGCGCTGCCATGATTGTACGCAATCACATAACGGGCACCGTCCGCCCCGGTTTTCTCGCGTGTGACGATGTCCTGGGATGGCTTGGCGATCAGGACCTGCGTATCGGGCCGCAGCAGTACTGGCTCGAGATCCTTGATCTCTTTGGTCACCCGGACCAGCGACGCCAAAAGTGCCGCCTTTTCCGCCGGATCCCTCACCCACCCCAGCGCACGCATCCCATGCGACCAGTAGAAAACTCCGCTTGCGCCCTCCGCGATCGCCATCCAGCTCATATCATGCAGCTGCTGTTCGGTCGGCCAGGACGATATGGCGGTCGCCTGGTAAAACTGGATGATCGTCCAGACCGGTCTGGAAGCATGTACCGCCTGCACCGCCATCCTGGTCCAATCGCCCACTTCAGCGATGTAGTTTTCGACGGGTAGCCACACCGGATAGGGGTCAACTCCGACGACGTCAACCGCGTCCTTCCAAAACTGGACATCGCGCGGACGGTCGAGAACCACCAAATTGAATCCGGCCGGATCGTTGGCCTTGATGATCTGATATTGATGGAAGGTGCGCGCCACCTTGTCAACCGCCGGCTCATCCTGGACATAGTAGCCGACAATCGCCCGGTTCTCCTCGAGAGCGCTGGCATATCGCGCTGTAAAGTCGTCTTGTGTCGAAGCGCCCAGCTTGGCCGCCAAGCCCCTTGGGTACCACCTGGCGTCCTCATAGAAGTTATTGACGCTCGGCAAAAAGAAGATGCCGTGCTCTTGCAATGCATCCGTGTACGCATTGATGGCGCTGATCGGCGCATTGGTTATCATATAATTTATCAGCATGTTGATCGGCGCTTGGGAAATCTCGTTGATCGCGCGGGCGTAATATTCTGGAGAGTTGGAATAGCCCGACGTGTCGTAGATTCCAATTACAAAATGCGGCTCGCCATCACCGAAGTGGGCGAGATTGCGATCGTCGATCCACGCCTTCAAAAGGGCGCCGGGCTCTGAATTAACCTTCACGACCCGGTAGGGCGGCTGCTCGAAAAGAACCTTTCCATTCCTGCCCAAAAGCGTTGCGCGCACCTGGTAAGCGCCAGCGGGCAGCGGGCCAAAATCCAGCGTTGCCGTGAAATCATCGGCGGGCGACTTGTAGGTGTGATCGGTTTTTGCTCCTGAATCGGGGCGCACCGCCTCGAGCTGAAAGACCAGGTCTTCGCGGCGCAAGTCAGGGCCGGGATTGAGCGTCACTGCCACTCGCACTTCCTGAGCCTGGTCAGCAAAGAGGTATCCGCGATGATTCGGATACAGCATGAAAGTCTCGAAGAGAGGCGCGATCTCCTTTCGCACGTACATGTTGGCGAACCAGGCAGAGCCGGATGATTTGCCATTGATTGCGATCCGAAACGGAGAATTGGTGCCAGGCGCAACGATGCAGTGCTTGCCGGCGAACTCTAGCCAGTTGCTGCTGCCATTCACCAATTCTGTCTCGCAGGCCGTGAACAAATCCATTTGCGCTCCGGCGATCGGCATCTTCGGATCGATCAGATCCGGGGCTTTGATCTCCCCTCCAATCGAATAGACGCCGGGCGGAGCCACGAACTCGTTCACCGCCAGCGTCGCGAACGGCCCGCACGAGTAGGTGTTCTCCATCTTCAGGCTTGGTTTTCCGTTGGGAGCGCGAGTTGACGAGTCTGGCTGGAAACAGCGCGCCGAAGTACGCCAACCCTCCAAACCCTTGGAGAAGTCTCCATTGACGAGCAGGTTTTCCCCTAAGGTCCAACCGGTTTCGGGAGCTTCAAGGCCGCCCGCCGAAATATTCGCGCTCTTGCGCCGGCTGAGGTTCTCGAAATTAGCTGATGCTTCCGGTGCGGGATGCTCTCCACGCCGCTCGTTCGAGGCTCTGAGCGGCGCGTGTGTGCCCAACGAACATCCTGCCAGCAGCAATGATCCAAATATACCGATTCCGGCAACCCGAAAGATGCCTCGCGTGCGCCAGTTCATCGGTGACTATTCCTCGCCGACCAAATGTTGGATTCGGTTGCTTCACCGTTAGTTTCCCGCTGCCGGTTGGTAGTGGGCTGACACCAGACCGAGACAAATCTCTCCGTTACCGGGTTGGTTCCGCCGTCGGCTCCGGATGCCGCCCCCCCGTGGGTCTGGGGGTTGGATGGTGATGCGGCGTCGGCGTGGGTCTGGGGGTTGGACGGTGAGGCGGCGTCGGCCTGGGTTCGCAGTTGCCGTGGTGGCGGTCGCGGTATCGGTCGCAGTCTCGGTGGCAGTCTCGCTCGCGGTCGCGGTCGTGGCCGCGGTATCGGTCGCAGTCTCGGTCGCAGGGGCACGGGGTTGGATATTTTCGTCTGTGCCACAGAGGCGGGTCATCACCCGCCACCGTCCCTGTAGTTCCCGCTGCAACGTCAACGCCGCGGTTGGGCGCCGCAGCCTGCGCCAAGTTGACAGTGCCGTCGATCACGGCCACCTCCGTGTAGTGGGAGACTCCGGGGAGCTTGCCGAGTTGAGGCGAGCTTTGGGAGTAGGCGGTGTAAAAATCCGTGCCGCGCGCTGTCAGGATCGCGTTGGGCGTATGCACTTGGTAGTTGTCCGGAGCGTCGGGGCTCCCGTTCAGAACCGATCTCAATGTGCCGGAATCCAGGCCGACTCGCGTCGGCGTGGCGCCGCCAGTGGTGTACTGGTCGAGCGCGATCGTGGTCGAAGGCCTCAGTGTGAGCTCACTCTCGTCAGTCAGGGTGATGACGGCGTTCCCATTCGCGCCGGAAACTATCTTATCGCCCTGGTTAACCGGCGTGCCCGGTGTGGCAGCTAATGTGGCGCCTCCGCGCTCGATCTGAACCTGTCCGCTTGCGCTGAAAACGCTCCCGGCGGCGCTCTGCGCTCGGGCCGTGCCTGCACCAGCCAGCAAAAATACCGCCAGCGCGGCAATTATCGCGCCCGCGCCAATTCCTACCGTTGCCCCAGAGTTGCGCATCGGTCGTCCTCCCCTTGGTTGGATCAAGCCGTTAGACCGGACTATCCGCTTTGACAGCATAGATAAGGATGTCGATAGCCCAACGCCGCGTTGGGCACAAGCTGTCCGGGCTTTTCCTTGCTCTTGCCTGAACCTGGTCCATGAAAGTGGCCCCATCCCCGACGATCTCAAGTTTTGCCTTTCGTCGGCGACGCCAACTGCGACGGCGGCGCCTCCCTGTCGGCTCCGGCTACAGACAAATCTCCGCCAGTGCGCGCACCGCGTTGATATCCCCAGTGCCAATCAGCATCGTCTTGACCGGCGACGCCTTCCAGGCCTTGAGCCGGTCCGCGATTCGCTCGCGACTGCCGACCAGCGCGACCTCATCGACCAACTTGTCCGGCACCATCGCCATCGCCTCGGCCTTCTTGCCGGCCAGGTACAGGTCCTGGATTTTCACCGCGACATCTTCGTAGCCGAGCCGCTTGGCGTAGTCGTTGTAGAAATTTTTCCCGCGCGCGCCCATCCCGCCGATGTACAGCGCCAGCATCCCCTTCACCGGCATCCGGCATCCCTCGAGATCCGAGCCCATGATGCAGGTGACGAACGGCGCGACGTCGAAATTGTCGAGGCTCTTTTTGCCGCCGGTTTTCGCAAAGCCATCCTTGAGCGGCGCGCCGTAGATGTCCCATCGCTCCGGATTCATCCAGACCGGAATCACCCCGTCGGCAATTTCCGCCGCGAGCGCGATTCCTTTGGGGCTGATCGACGCCGTGTAGATCGGCATATCCTTGCGCCCGTGCAGGATGCTCTTGAGCGGCTTGCCGAGCCCCGACGCGCCCGGACCGGTGTATGGGATATCGAATTCCACCCCGTGATGCTCGACGGGTACTTCGCGCGCGAGAATTTTCCGCACGATCTCGATGTACTCGCGCGTGCGCTGCAACGGTTTGCCGTACGGCACGCCGTGCCAGCCCTCTACCACCTGCGGACCCGACGGCCCGATGCCGAGGATGAAGCGGCCGCCCGACAGCGCGTCGAGCGTCATCGCGGTCATGGCGGTTGCGGCGGGAGTTCGCGCCGGCATCTGCATGATTCCCGTGCCAAGCCGGATTTTTTTGGTCAGCGCGCCGATCCAGGCCAGCGGCGTAACCGCGTCGGAGCCGTAAGCCTCGGCGGTCCACACGGAGTCGAAACCGACGCGTTCCGCTTCGAGGATGAGATCCATCGGCAAGCCCATGTGCGCGCCCGAGTACCCGGAAATTAGGCCCAATCGCATCGAAGTTCCTCCCTCGCGAGTTGCGGAAAAAAAAGCAAAATCAAGAATCAAATACTAAAAAAAGAAGCCCCACGGCGCGCCGCGGGGCTTCGATTCAAATCTTGCGGGCTGACGGTCACTAGCAGGGTGTTGAAAAACTCGCACCAATCATCGGAGTTGATTTCAAGCGCCTCAACACCC
The DNA here is from genome assembly GCA_003135135.1 of Deltaproteobacteria bacterium. Taxonomy (GTDB): domain Bacteria; phylum Desulfobacterota; class Binatia; order Binatales; family Binataceae; genus Binatus. The sequence continues at coordinate 33,102 of PLDK01000005.1, read as the reverse complement.
TGCGTAAAAACTGTCCTCCCACCTACAACATCTCCCCCCTTTGGGGGGAGACAAGAGAGAGGGAGCAGGCGTTGAAAATTACTTTTTCAACAGCCTGCTAAGCAGACGCCCCTGCGCTGTCGATGCTGGCGGGGAGCGGCTCGACGCTCACTTGCCGCTTCTCACCCTTCGGCTCGTACTTAACCACACCGTCGATGAGCGCGTAAATCGTATAGTCGCGGCCCAGACCGACGTTGCGGCCCGGATGCACGCGGGTGCCGAGCTGACGGATGAGGATATTGCCGGCCTTGACGGTTTGGCCCGCGTAAATCTTGATACCACGGCGCTGGCCCGGACTGTCGCGGCCATTGCGCGTCGAACCTTGGCCTTTTTTGTGCGCCACGCAGTGTCTCCCTGGATGAAGCGGCCTTCCGAGCCGCGGTTCAATTAAAAAATTAGCGCGGGCGACTATACGCCGGCGGAAATTTCCTCGATCTTGAGAACGGTCAGTTCCTGTCGATGGCCGCGTTTGCGGCGATAATTCTTGCGGCGCTTTTTCTTGAACACGATCACTTTCGTGCCGCGCGGCTGCTGGACGATCTTTGCCGTCACCGACGCACCCGCGACCACCGGGGTGCCGACCTTGGGCGCATCGCCGCCGACCGCCAGCACATTGTCAAGTGAAATAGCCGCGCCAACCTCGCCGGCCAGCCGCTCGACCGTTATCTGGTCGCCGACGCCGACGCGGTACTGTTTTCCGCCTGTCTTTACTATTGCAAACATCGATATGCCGAACGAACACAATTATCGGACGCAGCCCGGCCTGTCAACGCACCGCCGACTTCGGGTACTGTCTTAATTCGGGGCTGAGTGTCTGAAGTTGAAATGAAGAGTGTCTTAATTCGCAGGACCAGAGCGGACTACGCCGACGAGGGCGGCTAAGTGCGGGCGTGGTTCGGTCGGGTCGGTATATTCCAGCCAAACCAAGGCGCGAGCCAAAATTGGACCACGAGAGATACCGGCGGGGACGTTATTACGACTGCGATAAGGCTGCATTCCAATACGGTCAGATGGGTTTTCGCGATTAGAAGACTCTGCGCGAAAAAAAAGACCGGCGTCCAGATGAAAACGGAGAGCGCCGCCCTCTTCAAAATGATAGCGCCGCCGACGTGACTTGAAGCCATGGTTCCCACCATGATACATCGACAGACAATCCGCTTTCAAGCACGAGCGCGGCTGCGTGGCGGGGCTTCACAAAGCGCCGCGTCGCTCAGTCGATACCGAGGCGCTCGCGCCCTTCGGGAGAAATCATCTGCGGCGTCCACGGCGGATCCCATACCAGGTCCACGTCCGCCTCCGACACGCCCGGGATGCTCATGATCTTGAAGCGCGCATCGGTCGCGATCGAGGCGCCCATCCCGCATCCCTGCGCCGTCAGCGTCATCTTGATTTCGACTTTCTTGGCGCCGTCGCCGGCGTCCTTCACTTCCATTCCATAGACCAGCCCGAGGTCAACGATGTTGACGGGGATCTCGGGGTCGAAGCAGGTCTTGAGCTGCTCCCAGACCATCGCTTCAAGATCGCCGCCGGCCGACGCCGGCACCGCGCCCGCATCTTCGGGCTTTTTGCCGACCGCATCGGCGTCCTTGCCCGCGACGCGGAACAGGCCGCCGTACGCGGCAATCTGCAGGGTGAAGGTTCCGCCGAGCGATTGCGTGATAAAGGCCTCGGTCCCCTTTGCCAGCATCATTTTGTTTCCGGCCGGAATCCGGACGCCTTCGCACTCGCGGGTCAATTCAACGCGTTCCATCGGGATATACCTTCCTTGTCAGACTTCGCATTGTAACGCGACCGCCCGATGCGGGCCATACCCGCGACGCTGCGGCGCACCTAAGCAGAGTCCCTGCGGGCGAGATGCTTTGAGGCTTCGGCGTAGCTGAGGACCGCTACGCGCGGGCAGGGCTGAGCCCTGCACCCAATGTTAAGGCCGCGCTCCGTTGTCGCGCGCGGCCCGTGCCGCGGGCACGCAGTCCTTTAATACTGGCACGACGGGCCAATGTGAATCGGAAAATATGCGCGACGCATCTTTTCCTCTCGACCCTGAGAGCGAAAGACCGTCCTCGGGATTTCGCGATGGACACTGGGTGCAAGGCTGACCCCTGGCCGTTGGCACGGCTGGCCAGTATTAAGAAACCGCGTGCCCACAGCCCGACCCGTCGCGTAGTCGCGAAAAGATGCGCTGCGCAGATTTTCGNNCGCAGGTGATTCTTCCTTCGTTCGAGGGTGTCCTAGTTCAGCCTGCCCGCGCCGGATTTCGCGTGCTATGCGTACGCTATGGTCACCCGCCAGGATATCCCGTACTCACTGGGCTCACCCGATTTCGGGCGACCCCTCCGTCCGGCAGAAATTGTTTTTGGCGGAACAAAGCTAGCCCTAGGGAGAGGCCGTCCCAAAACCACCACTGATGGTAGAAATTGCTCTTTTCGGCTGTAATCGATCGCTCAGAATCGCGCCCGTCGCTGTCTGATTCTTCCCGGCGGCGGCACATGCAGTTGACCTTCGATGCCCGCGTGACCGCGCGCAACGATTTGCGCGATCTTGGGTACTGCCCCAGTTTGTCAGGCAGGCAACCCGAACCAGTACCGACCATAGGCATGCCGTTGCTGTCACGATGCGCCCCTGATAAAGCGAAGCAAGGACGAAGGGGGCAGGAATGTGGCGGAAGCGGGAATCCCGGGAGCGAATCAACGTCATTTCGGCATCTCGGCCAAGCAGAAGCTCTATCAGTTTCTGTGCTCGCGGCCGGCTGGCGCCGACTCCCGCGAGCTGGTCGGGCTGCTGCTCAGTGGAGTCGGCTCGGACCCTGAACTCGGCGCGCGAATTGTCCGCCAGCTACTCGACGGCGATCCAAATTTCAGCTTCGACGCCGACACTGCCCTGTGGCGGCTTGCGCAAAGCGATCGCATCCGCGTTTCGCTCGATCAGGCCGAGTTCACGGTGGTCGATCTGGAAACCACCGGCGGACGCGCCGGCCCGGGCACGATCATCGAGATCGGCGCGTACCGGATGATCGGGCGGCGGCTCACCGAATCTTTTTCGACCCTGGTCCGGCCCAATGGCGGCGTCGTCCCGCGCTTTATCACGGGGCTCACGTCGATCACGACGGAGATGGTTCGCGCGGCGCCGCCCATCGAGGATGTGCTGCCCGCGTTTCGCGAGTTCATGGGCGAGCGGGTGATGGTCGCGCACAACGCAGCCTTCGATTTTGGATTTCTCGACTTCGAATACCGCCGCATTTTTGGAATCGGCCTCGGCAACCCGGTGCTATGCACGCTCCGGATGTCGCGCCGGTTCATGCCGTCGCTCAAGCGCCGCCGCCTCGACCTGCTCGCGGAGCATTTCGGGCTTTCGCTCGAAGGGCGGCATCGCGGACTTGGCGACGCGCGGATGGCTGCGGAGCTGCTCTCGATTTTTCTCGAGATGGCGCAGCAGATGGGTATCACGCGGCTGGATCGCCTGCTCGACGACCACCATCGCGGACTTGCGGGGATGAGAATCGAACGTCACGTGCCGCCCGACGAAATCGCGGCGATCCCGCATGCGCCCGGCGTTTACCTGATGCGCAATGAGCGCGGCGATTTGCTTTACATCGGCAAGGCGCGGCGGCTCCGGGAGCGGGTGAGCTCATACTTCACTGCGTCGGTGAAGGCCAGGACGGCGGAGCTGGTCTCGCACGTTTACAAAATCGAGACGCAACCGGCGCGCTCGCCGCTCGAGGCGGCGCTCGACGAAGCACGGCTCATCCGCGAGCTGAAACCACCGTACAACCGGATGCTGAAATCGGCGGCGCCCGCGTATTTCATCAAGCTCGACATGATGGACGAGTTTCCGCGCGTGACGGTCTCGACCAGGATGAGTTCGCGGCGCGGCGTGATGCATCTGGGACCGTTCATCGGCCGCCGCAGCATCGAGCATTCAGTTCGCGCGCTGGCGAGAATCCTCGGCCTTCGCACCTGCGGCGGGAAGCTCGCGCCGAGCGAGGATTTTTCGCCCTGCATCTATGGCCAGATGGGGCATTGCACCGCGCCGTGCAACCTGAGTATCGACGCAGGAAAGTACGCGGAGCGGGTTCGGCGCGCGGTTGGTTTTCTGCGCGGGCGAAGCGGCCCGCTGCTCGGTGAATTGGCCAGGGCGCGCGATCAGGCCGCGGGATCGATGCGCTTTGAGGAGGCGGCGCGCTTTCGCCACCATCTCGAAGCGCTGACCACGCTGGCGCATCGCGCGACTCGCCTCAGCCAGGTGGTGACGGAAAACAATCTCGTGATCGTGACCGGCGAGGGGGCCGATCGCGCAGCGCACGTCGTGCTGTCGGGTCGGCTTGCGATGACGCGCCATCTGGAGACGGGAGACGCCGCCGGCGAGGTAGCCGCGTTCGTCGCGGGCAATTACGATCGATACAAGTTGAAAAACGTCGAGCGCGGAGAGTTGGAGACCATGACGATCGTCGCACGATGGCTCCGGGAGCGCGCGCCCGACGAGGGTCGTCTCATCTATCTGGCCGGTCCGCAGCTGGATCCCGCCGCCCTGGCGAGCTGATCGCCGTTTCGTTTTTCGTTTTTCGTTGGTTGTTGCGCGGCCCGCTATCTCTTTGCGTGAGTGCCGCTGCCGGTCAGATCGACGGACCGCGGCGAATTACTCGCGTTGCTGTTGATCGTGAGCGTGCCCTCGCGCCCGCCGAAGCCGGTTGGCAAGAACCGGATAGTCACCTTGCATGTGGACTTGGGTCCGATCGTCGCGCCGCAGCCGCTCACCATCGCGAAGTCGCCGCTGGTGGCGATGCTCGAAAACGTGACCGGCGTAGTCTTGCTCTTATTCATGATCGTGACCTGCTTGGGCTTGCTGACGGCGCCTTCTCCGAACACGACCTTGCCGAACTCGACCAGCCGATTTGGTGAGACCTTCAACGTGGCAGGCACCGCGGTTGCAGTAGGGGTGGCAGTCGGGGTGGAAGTCGCTGTGCCGGTCGCAGTGGGTGTCGCCGTTTCAGTTGCGGTTGCCGTCGCAGTTGCGGTCTGAGTTGCAGTCGCGGTCTGAGTCGCCGTTGCAGTCGCGGTATCTGTCGGCGTCGCCGTCGCAGTTGCGGTCTGAGTCGCCGTTGCAGTCGCGGTCGCGGTTGGGGTGTCAGTCGCCGTAGGCGTCGCAGTCATTGTCGGCGTCGCCGTTGATGTCGGCGTGGCGGTCGCGGTAT
>PLDK01000005.1:0-27828 GCA_003135135.1 Deltaproteobacteria bacterium | reverse complement strand
TGGCGGTCGCGGTATCGGTCGCCGTCGCAGTTGCGGTCTGAGTTGCGGTCGCGGTCTGAGTTGCCGTTGCAGTCGCGGTATCTGTCGGAGTCGCCGTCGCAGTCGTTGTCGCCGTGGCGGTCGCGGTATCGGTCGCCGTCGCAGTTGCGGTCTGAGTTGCAGTTGCGGTCTGAGTTGCGGTCGCGGTATCGGTCGCGGTCGCCGTCGCAGTCGGCGTTGGACCCGGTGCGATGGGGGCGTCGAATAGCAGCACGCGATTGTTAGCTTCGTCTGCGGTGTACAGGTTGCCGAGCGCATCCATCGCGACGCCGGCCGGCTGGCACATCCCGGTTGCGCTGGGCGCGGGGTTGCCGGGGGAGGAATTGGCGCAGGCGCTGTCGGTGAAATCGGTACCGTCCGAACCTTGTCCGAGGACCAGGTCCGCGGTGACGTTGGCCGTCGCCAGCGGCTGGTTGTACTCGAGCACGCGATTGTTGGTCTGGTCGGCGACGATCAGATCTCCCGGACTGTCGAGGCTGACACCGACGGGATTGCAAATTCCGGTGGCACTCGGCGCGGGTCCCGCCGAGCTCGAGCATACGGCGGTCGTAAAGCTCGTGCCGCTGGCGCCCTGGCCGAAAACGAGATCCGCGGTCGTGTCGCCGGAACTGCCGGGCGTGCCGGGCGTTCCGCCGCCGCTCGCCAGCGGGTTGAGATATTCGAGAACGCGAAAGTTGTTCGAGTCGGCGGCGAACAGGTCGCCCTCCGGGTCGGTAGTCAGTCCGCGCGGACCGCACAGCGAGTCCGCATTGATAACGCTGGCGCCGTTGCAGTCCCCGGTGGTGAAAATTCCGCCTTGTCCGAACACATTGTCGGCTACCGTATCGCCGGAGTTGAACTCGAGCACGCGATTGTTGTGCGTATCGGATACGTACAGATCGCCCAACGCATCGACTGCCACACCTTCGGGGAAGCACATCGACGAGGCGTTGATCGTGTCCGTGCCGAAGTTGCATCCGGTGGTCGTGAAACTGCCGTTTTGTCCCCACACTTGACTGGCGCTTTGTCCAAGAATCGGCGAGGAAATGGCGAACGGGGTAAGGTATTCGAGCACGCGATTATTGCTCGAGTCGGCCACATACAGATCACCCGAACTGTCCACGGCCACGTCGGCCGGATTGCACAGGCTGTCCGGGCCGATTCCGTTGGAATCACCGACCACGACGCCGTCGTTACAATTGACGGAGAGCACGTCAGACTGCCCGATGACGATATCGGCGGGTTGATCGTTGGCGAACCCGGCGGCGTCGGCCCATCCGAGCACGCGATTGTTGACTGAGTCGGCGACGTAGAGGTGGTTCGGTGTGGCGCTGGAATCGATGGCGATTCCCTCCGGCGCCTGGAGCGCGGCCGCAGTCGGATTGTTGACTCCGTTGTGTAACAAATCGGCCTGTCCGAGCACTGCGCTGGCCAGCGGCGGAGATGACAGTGGACTCGTGTACTTGAGGACCCGGTTGTTGGACGCGTCGGCGACAAAAACGTCGCCCGCGCCGTCCAACGTAACTCCGTCGGGCAGGCATAGCACAGATCCGCTCGCCGGAATCCCGCTGGCGCGGGTGCCGCCGCAAACCCCGGTGGCAAAGCTGCCGTTCTGACCGAAGACGACGTCCGCAGTCACGTCGCCGGGACTGCCGGACGTGCCGGGCATTCCACCGGTTAAAGCGAGCGGGTTCAGATATTCGAGCACGCGGCTGTTGTTGATATCGGTCACGAACAAGTCGCCCGCGCTGTCGAGAGCTATTCCGCTCAAGTTGCAGATGCCATCGGCGCTCGGCGCGGGATCGCTTCCATTGCCGTCATAACATTGGATGTCGGTAAAATCGGTTCCGGTCGAGCCCTGGCCGAAGACCAGGTCGGGGGTCACGTCGCCGGGACTGCCGGGCGTGCCGGGCGTTCCACCGGTTAAAGCGAGCGGGGTCAGATATGCGAGCACGCGATGATCGCCGTCGTCGCCGACGTACAAATTCCCCAAGACATCGACCGCGACTGACAGTGGATTACACATCCCGTTTAGGGAGGCAAAGCCCTCGCTGATGCCGCAAGCATTGTCGGTGAAGTCGGTGCCGGTCGCGCCTTGTCCAAAGACGTGCTGCGCGGTCGCGCCGTCGCCAGGGTTGTATTGCAGCACGCGATTATTGCCCGCATCGGCGACGTAAAGATTGTTGCTCGAGTCCAAGGCGACGCCCTGCGGATCACAGAGGCCTGTCGCCGTTGACGCGCAAGCCGCCTGGGTGAAACTGCCGGCCTGTCCGAATACGCTATTAGCCGCGAAGCCGACCCTCATTGCCTGCATGAACGGTTGATTGTATTCGAGCACTCGGCTGTTGAGCGTGTCCGCAACGTACAGATTGCCCGCGCTGTCCACGGCCACGCCGCCGGGCAGGCATAAACTATCCGGGCCCAGGCCCGCGAGGTCACCGCCGGCGACGCCGCTGTTGCATAGCGTGGTTTCAAAATCGGGCTGACCGATCTCGATGTCTGCGTTCTGGCCGTTGGCGAAGCTGGTGGCGTCGTTCCATCCGAGGATGCGGCTGTTGTTGGCGTCCACGACGTACAGATGCTCGGGTGAGCCGCTCAGGTCGATGGCCATCTGGCCGGGAGAATCGAGACTCGCCGCGCCGGGGTCGTTCAGGCCATTGTGCGAGAAGTCGATTTGTCCGAGCACGGCGTCCGCGATGTTGTCGCCGGTCGCCGCTATCAGCATCGTTACCATGAACACCGCGCCGAGAGATGCGAGCGCGATGGCGCTCAGGCGAAGTTTGAAAATTGCTGGCGACGGTTTGTGCGAGGTCGTAATGTCTTCCACAGTCTCCCCCTTGCGATCGATCCGAACCAGGCGCGGCTGGTAAATATGAAACCAGTGTTGTGCCCGCACGATCGCGAGTTAAGGGGGGTGACAATCTCCGCTTAAACATACTGCAGCGCGCTCAGCGTGGCGCGTCGCCGGGCATGGCCGCCCGTTGCAGGCCGCATTTGCGCAGCGTGTGAGTCAGTTGGATTGCAGATCCGATCGAATCGCAATCCGCCGACCGAGATCGGAGATCAGTTCCCGGGCTGGTTCACCCTTTCAGATTTGCGGCGAACAGCTTGAGCACACGCTCCCACGCGTCCTTGGCTTCGGCGGGGCGATGGACGTCGGTGCGAGTGTCGTTGAAAAATCCATGCGAGCATCCCTTGTAAACCTTGACCTCGCCCGGCTTGTCGAACTTCTTCAGCGCCGCCGCCAGCCGATCGACGTCCGCCCGCTGGATCCATCCGTCATTCTCGCCGTATGCGTAAAAAATCGGGCAGCCGAGATGCTTGAGTTTTTCGTCCGGCGGTACTTCGCCATAGAACGGCGCCGCGGCCGCGATTTCCCGGCTCTCGCATGGCAACAGCAGCGCGTAGCTGCCGCCCATGCAAAATCCCGTGATGCCGATGCGGGTGGAATGCGTCCGTTTCTGTGCGCGCAGCCATTCCACCGTGGTCTGAAGATCCGCGATGCCGTTTTCCTTCTTCAATCCGGCCATCAGTTGCGCGGCCCCATTGGGTTCGGTGGCAACGCGATGGCCCTGTCGCGAGTACAAGTCCGGCGCGATCGCGAAGTAACCCTCGCGCGCCAGCCGCCGGGTGATATCGCGGATGTGGTCGTTCAGCCCCCACCATTCCTGCACTACGATCGCCGCCGGCGATGGCTCGACGCCGACCGGCTCGGCAACAAACGCCTTGAGCGCGCACGCACGGCCCGCATAGCTCACTTCACGCGTGATGATCTCTTTGTTCGCCATTGTCGCTCACCTCGAAGGTATAAGTTGGCACCCGCGCTGCGCCGCATCTACTCCGCGGCCGTCTCCGGTATGAAGCCAATCGCGCCATTCCTGAGTTTGATCTGAAGGTAGTTGCCGGTGATTCCCGTGACGTGAACGTACTTCTTGCGGCGCACGTGGCCGATTGTGGAACTGGTCTCGTCGGGATTTTGATATACCGGTGAATTTTTCGTCAACAGGAAAAGCTTGTTGAGCGGCTTGATCTTCGGCACGCCGCCCGACGCGGTCGTCGCCGTGGCGCCCGCCGGCGCCGCACCTGTCGCCGGTGTCGCGGCGGGCGCAGGCAGCAGCTTGGCGTCGAGCGCTCGCACCTCGGCGAACTCCGCGTTGGCTTCGGTCGCGCGATCCGGCTCCGTCGCCAGCAGATTCGCCAGCGCCAGGTGGGCCTTCGCGTCTTTAGGGCTGAGTCCGATTGCGGTGCGGATTTGATCTTCCGCCTCGGCGCCCTTGCCTTCCTTTACCAGCACATCGCCCAGATCGAGATGGTAGTTGGGGCGGTCCGACTCGAGCGCCACCGCGGCGCGGTACTGATTTTCGGCCAGTCCGCGCTGGTTCTGATCGCTATAAAGGTTGCCGAGCGCGGCGTGGGTCGCCGCGTTTTTTGGATCGATCTCGAGGACCTTCATGAATTCAACTTGCGCGTCGCCCGGTTTGTGCTCGAAGATGTACAGATTCCCGAGCGCGATATGGGTGCGCGGATCGTTCGGCGCGAGCTTCGCCGCCTCCTGGTAAGCCTTTTCCGCGTCGGCGAGCTTCGTCGTCTGCATATCCGTGTCGCCCTCGCCAAGAAAATCCTCGGCGGTCTTGTGATGGCATCCCGCCCCTATCAGGATCATCGCGCCAACCACGATCGTCGCCCCGGTCCGGGTCGTTAAGCTTCGCTTCCTGTTCATCGCTGAGGTTCCTCCAAGACTGGCGCGCCTTCCGATTGCGCGATGATCGGGCCGGCGGCGGACAAATCCGCACATCAATGTTGAAGCGAGCACGGAAACACTGTCAAGCACTCCGGCGCCTGTCGCAGTTCCCGTTGGATGCGCGGGCCTGTTAGGTTATAAAGATACCCCGTGCGCTTTATCCTGATCGCTGCCAAGCAACTCGAATTCGCCAAGACCCGGCTCGCGCCGGTGCTGCCGCCCGGCGAGCGCCGTGCGCTGGCCGAAGCGATGTTTCGCGACGTGCTGGCGGCTTCGCTTGGCGCAACCGCCGCCGACCGCGTCGCCGTGGTTACGTCGGACGCGGGCCTGCTCGCACAGGCGCGCTCTGCCGGTGCACTCACCATCGACGAGGAATTTCCGCGCGGGCTCAACGTCGCCGTCGGACTTGCCACCTCCGCGCTGATTGCCGATGGGGCGCGAACCGTTTGCACGGTGCTGTCCGACATCCCATTAACCGCCGCCGAAGATATAGACGCAGTGTTTGCCGCGATGCCCCCCGAAGGCGGCGTGGTGCTGGTTCCCTCGCGGGACTTCTCCGGCACCAACATCATTTGCCGCTCACCCGCCGGCGCGGTGGCGACTCGATTCGGTCGAATGAGCCTGGTGCGGCATCTGGACGATTGCCGCAGCTCCGGCGTTGGGGCTAGAGTGCTGCGACTTGCGCGGCCCGCGCTGGACCTCGATGTAGTCGCGGACCTCGCCGAGTTCGAGCGCGCCGGGTCCGCCACGCATACTCAAAACCAGTTGGCCCGGCTCGGGATTGCTCACCACTAAAAATTGAAAAACGGACTGATGGCGATCGTGGAAATGACTCGGCGGCTTGGCGCGCTGGTAATCGACGGCGTTGTCCGGCTCGGCGCGTTCGTGCTTTTTTTGCTGACCACGGCGCTTTATGTGTTCGTTCCTCCGTTCAAGCCGCGGCTGTGGATTCGGCAGATACGAATGATCGGCGCCGACTCGCTGTTTCTGGTCATTCTAATCGGCGGTTTCACCGGGATGGTGCTGGGTCTGCAGGGCTACAACACGCTGCGCCGCTTTGGCTCCGACGGCGCGCTGGGCACGGTCGTCGCGCTGGTTCTGGTGCGCGAGCTGGGACCCGTTCTGGCCGCGCTGATGATCGCGGCGCGCGCCGGTTCCGCGATGGCGGCGGAACTCGGCTCGATGCAATCCACCGAACAGATCGACGCGCTCACCGTGATGGCGATCAACCCGGTCCAGTACCTGGTCTCGCCGCGCCTGCTCGCAGGCGTGATCAGTTTCCCCTTGCTGACGGCGGTCTTCGACGTGGTGGGGATCTTCGGCGGCTACATGGTCGGCGTCGGTTTGATGGGCGCGCCGTCGGGTGCGTACTTCAACGGTATCGCCGCCAACATGGACGCCCACGACATCATGACCGGCATCTACAAGGCCCTGGTCTTCGGCGTGATCGTAACGTGGATTTGCTGCTACAAGGGATATCACGCCCAACGGATGGCGACCGGGGTCAGCCGCGCCACCACCGAAGCCGTGGTGCTGTCCAGCGCCCTGATCCTTGCGTTTGACTATTTTCTTACGTCTATACTTTTGTGATAACGCCATAGCGATCGACGATGCATGAGCCGAACTGAAATCAACCATGAGCCAAACTGAAATCAACCATGGCGACTGCCATGCGCAGGACATTAGCAACGCGCCGAGCGCCGGTAATGCAATCGAAGTGCGCGATCTCCGCCGCCGCTTCGGCCGCCAGCAGGTCCTCGACGGCGTTACGCTCGACTTTCCCGCCGGCCAGATCACGACGATCGTCGGCCCCAGCGGATCCGGCAAGACCGTTCTGCTCAAGCATATCAACCTGCTGCTGCGGCCCGACTCGGGCACGATTGTGATCGACAACGTCGAAGTGACCAAGCTCGGCGCGATCGGTCTGGACGCGGTGCGCGAAAAATTCGGGATGCTTTTTCAGGCCGGCGCACTGTTCGATTCGATGTCGATATTCGACAACGTCGCCTTCCCGCTGGTCGAGAAAACCAGGCTCACTCGCGCCGAGATCGCCGAGCACGTGCATGAAACGCTCAAGGCGGTTGGGCTGGAAGGGATGGAAGCCAAGTTTCCCTCCGAGATGAGCGGCGGGATGCAGAAGCGCGCCGCGCTCGCACGCGCACTGGTGCGCCGCCCGAAGATCCTCATGCTCGACGAGCCGACCACCGGCCTCGATCCGTCGCGCACCGGCGCGATTCACGAACTTATCCGGCGCACGCAGGAGAATTTTCACCTGACCGCCGTGATGGTCAGTCATGACGTGCCGGCGGTCTTCCAGGTTTCCGATCGCGTCGCGTTTCTCCATAATGGCCGCACTCATCTCAACGGCACGGTGGCCCAGGTGATGGCGGCCGATGACGACGTCTTCAAACGGTTTCTGGCGGGCAAAGCATCCGGCGAGGAGAATGAAACAGCCCTTGCGGGCTGAAACAAAGACCTATGTACGCAACTCGAACCACGCAGCTTATCGTCGGCATTTTCGCGATTCTCGGAATTGCCGCGCTGGCGATTTTGTCGCTCTCGCTGGGTAAACTCACCCTGCTGCCCAAGCCGGGCTACACGCTGTACGCAAGTTTCGATAATATCTCGGGATTGAAGACCGGAGATCAGGTTCAACTGTCGGGCGTGCAGATCGGTAAGGTGACGCAGATCGAGCTCAAAGACATGCGCGCGCGGGTTGTGCTGCGCGTTGACGACGGCGTGCCGATCGACAAGGGTGCGATCGCGTCGATCAAGACCAGCGGAATAATCGGCGACAAGTTCGTGTCTATCGCACTCGGCCCGAGCGACAGCACCCTCAAAGATGGCGACACGATTCGGCAAACCGAGTCGGCGTTTGTGCTCGAGGACGCCATTGGCCAGCTGATCAACAACAGCGGCAGCAGCGGTGACTCCAAGGAAAAATCCTCAAACTCAGACAAGGAGCAGAAGCCTGGAAAATCGGAGAAATAACCGGGTGAAATATATGATGACGCCAACTTCCATCCAGCGAATCATCCCGCGGCGCGCGATCGCGATGCTCACGGTGACAGCCGCGCTCGTCGTCAGCCTTGCACCGTCGCGCTTTTTGGCGCCCGCCTGGGCCGACGATGCGATGTCCGTGGTGCAGACCACCGTCAACCAGGCGCTGGAGGTGCTGCGCGACACTCAAACGCCGCTGGTCCAGCGCCAGGACAAGCTGCGCCAAATCGTGTCCACGACCTTCGATTTCACCGAGATGGCGAAGTCTGCGCTCGGCTACCATTGGAAGCAGATCACCGCCGATCAGCAGCAGGAGTTCACCAAGGCGTTCGTCGCCTTCATCGAGGATTCCTACTTGAGCAAGGTTAACGACTACCGCGGTCAGCAAGTCGCCTTCCTCAGGATGACGACCGACGGGCCCCAGTACGCGGAGGTCAGCACCGATATCGTGGAGCCGGAGGGCAAGGACCCGATCCATTTGAACTACCGCCTCGTGCAGGAGGGCGCCACCTGGAAGATCTACGATGTGACCGTGGACGCGATCAGTATCATCGCGAATTACCGCAACCAGTTTAATCGCGTGATGAACAATCAGGGCTATCCCACCCTGATTAGCGACTTAAAGAGTAAACAGGCGGCCCTTGCGGCAAGTCTGGCGAATCACTAGCAAGTATGGATTCCTTGAGCCTGGAAAGGTACGCTCTCAACGAAGATTTTAGGGCGACACCGCCATGGAGAGACAAATGACATCTGGTTCGAAACAAATCGAAAGGACAGGCGCGCGCTGGATGATGCTCGCATCGTCCCTGCTCGCGGTCGTTTCGTTTGCGACCCCGGCCATGAGCCAGGGCGCCGCTCCGATGTCGCAGAACCCTGCCCCCCAATCGGCGGCCAATCCGTCCAATCAGCCACCGGGCGAGAACAATCAGGGCGGCTATGCCGATCCGATAGCGGCGTTCAATGAGCCGATGTTCACCTTCAACCTCAAGCTCGACGATTGGGTGCTGCGCCCTGTAGCCAGCGGATACGCCACCATCGCGCCGCAGCCGGTGCGTGAGAGCGTGAGCAGATTCTTTAACAACGCCCATGTCATCCCGCGTTTCGCCAACAACCTGTTTCAGCTCAAGCTGGCCGAGGCCGGCGACGAATTCGCCCGCTTTGGAATCAACACGACGCTCGGATTGGCCGGCTTCTTCGATCCCGCCGACCTTTGGTTTGGGCTCAAGAAGCATCCCAATGATTTCGGTCTCACCATGCGCTACTACGACATTCCGACCGGTGCGTACCTGATGCTGCCGTTTTTTGGACCTTCGACGATTGGCGACACGGTCGGCCTGGTCGCCGACGGTGCGATGGACCCGATCAGCTACTTCGTTCCGTTCTGGGTGGCGGTCACGGTGGCCACCGGGTCAGGCGCGGTTCAAGCGGTGAACTATCGCTCGCTGCATCTGAACCAGTTCGAGGAAGCCGATCGCTATGCGATCGATCTTTACGGCGCTGTTCAGGACGCCTACCTGCAGATACGCGTGCAAGACGTCAAGAAGCTCCACGACGAACAGTGGTAGGCGGCTCCGGATTCGTAACGCTTAGAGTGATTTGACGATTGGCGCGCCGCGGGACTGAGGTTCCGCGGCGCGCTGCTTTTTTCAGCTGGCGTTGACGTGTTCCCACGCGTGGTACGAGCTGCGCACCAACGGCCCTGACTCGACGTGATGGAACCCCATCGCGAGCGCGGCCGTCTTCAACTCCGCGAACTCCGCCGGCGCCGCGTACCTGGCCACGGGAATGTGTTCCAGCGACGGCCGCAGATACTGCCCAAGCGTCAGGATGTCGCACCCTGCCCCGCGCAAATCGCGGATCACATCGAGCAGCTCGCCGTTGGTCTCGCCCAGCCCGAGCATCACGCCCGCCTTGGTGAACATCGGCTTGCCGAGCCGGCGCGCGGAGTCCTTCGCATGGCGGATGACCTCAAGCGATCGAGCGTAATTTCCGCCCGGCCGCACCGTGCGATAAAGACTCGGCACCGTTTCGATATTGTGGTTGTAGATATCGATTGGCGAGCGCACCACCGTCTCGACGCTGGCGAATGATCCCTGGAAGTCCGGCACCAGCACTTCGACGCGCGCCGGCGCGGGCATCGCCTTGATTGCATGCGCCGTGGCCGCGAAATGCGCCGCGCCACCGTCGGGCAGATCGTCGCGATCGACCGAGGTGACCACGACATGTTGCAGTCCAAGGCGCGCCACTGCCTCCGCGATTCGCCGCGGTTCGTCGCAGTCCAGCGGACGAACTTTGCCGTGCGCGACCGCGCAGTACGGACAATTGCGCGTGCACACGTCGCCCATCAGCATGAAGGCGGCGGTGCGGTGCGAAAAGCATTCGCCGATGTTCGGGCAGCACGCCTCCTGGCAGACGGAATGCAGCTTGAGCCCGCCGAGGATCGCCTTGGTGCGAAAGTACTCGGGCGACAGCGGTGCGCGAACTTTAATCCAGTCGGGATGCTTTCGTTCAGCCATTGCCAGCCATCAGGTGAGGCGCCTGCCCTGTCTGCGACGGGCCGGCGAGAACTATTTCATCGTAGTGGAACACGCGGCGGAAACTCTCGCGCATCACCTCGGCGAACTGGCGGATCGACACCGCGCGATTCGTCAGCTCGCAGATCGAAGTCATGCGGCATCCCTCGATCCCGCAGGGCACGATCGAATCGAAGAAGCTGAGATCGGTGGATACGTTCAGTGCGAAGCCGTGCCAGGTGGTCCAGCGCCGGATGCCGACGCCGATCGACGCGATCTTGCGCGACCCGACCCACACGCCGGTCATCGCGTCGCGGCGGGCGGCGTCGATGCCGAATTTTGCGAGCGCGTCGATCATCGCCGCCTCGAGGTCTCGAAGATACTTCGTAACGTCGCGGGCGTGCCCTTCAAGTTTGAGAATCGGATAACCGATCGATTGTCCGGGGCCGTGATACGTCACCTGCCCGCCGCGCGAGACCCGCCGAATCGGCACGCCCGCCGGATTGCCGACGATGAAGCGCTCGTCCGCGCCGCGGCCCAGCGTGAAGACATGCGGATGCTCCATCATCAGGAGCGTATCGCCGATCGTGCCGTCGAGCCGCGCCGCGAGCATCGCGGCTTGGATCGCAAGCGCGGCGTCGTAGTCAACCACGCCCAAATCGGCGACGGTGAGTGCTCCGCGCGCGTCCATCGTCAGAAGTCTATCGCTTCGCCGTCGGCGGCCAAAGCCGCTTGCATGATCGCCTCGGACATCGTGGGATGCGGATGCGCGGTCTTGCCGATTTCGGTGACTGTGGTCTCGAGCGTTTTGCCGAGCACGACTTCGGAAATGATGTCGGTGGCGGCGTGTCCGATTATCTGGCATCCGATCACTTCGCCGTACTGCTTGGTGGCGACGATTTTCACAAAGCCCGCGGTCTCGCCAATCGCCACCGCCTTGCCGATCGCGCGAAACGGAAACTTGCCGACCTTCACTTCGATACCGCGCGCCTTTGCGTCGGCTTCGCTGAGTCCCACCGTCGCGACTTCGGGCTCGCAGTAGATGCATCCGGGGATCGCGAGCAAGTCGAAACCCGGTTCGCGCACGCCCGCCATGATTTCGACCGCGGCGATACCCTCGGCGCTGGCCTTGTGCGCGAGCAGCGGCGGGCGGACGACATCGCCGATCGAATAGATGCTCGGGACGGTGGTCTGGAACGAGTCGTTTATCTTGATGAAGCCGCCGCGTTCGAGCTCGACGCCAAGCTTTTCGAGTCCGATGTTCCCACTGAGCGGGGTGCGGCCGATGGCGATCAGCACGATCTCGGCGTCGATGGATTTTTCGGCGCCATCGGCCGTTACCGCGACCGACCACAGATTGCCCTTGCGCGCCATCGACTTGTAGCCATGCCCGAGCATCACACTTATCCCACGCTCGACGAACGCGCGGCGCAGCTCCTCGGCGACTTCCGCGTCGAAGCCGGGGAGCATCTGCTTTTCCAGCTCGACGATCGTCACCTTGGCGCCGAACGCGCTGTAGAAATAGCCGAACTCAAGTCCGATTGCGCCGGCGCCTATCACGACGACGCTCGCGGGCATCGTGTCGAGCACCAGCGCCTCCTTGCTGGTGATCACGCCGTCGCCGACCTTCATTCCCAGGAACAGTTTTTCGCCGGACCCGGCCGCAATCAGAATCCTCTCCCCTTCGAGTGCTGAAACCGCCGGCGCAGATTTGCCTTCAACCTGCGCGAGCGCAACGGAATGCGGGCCGGTGACGACCGCGGCGGCCTCGAAGTAATCGATTTTGTTTTTCTTGAGCAGGTAGAGCACGCCCTTGGAGAGCTTTTCGGCGGCGGCACGCGAGCGCGCGATCACTTTCTTGAAATCGAAACGAACCTCGCCGACCTCGATGCCGTGTTCCTTGGACGCGCCGCGAATCGTGTCCATCGCGGCGGCGGAGTTGAGCAGCGCCTTGGACGGGATACATCCCCAGTTGAGGCATACGCCGCCGGGGCGGTCGCGCTCGATGACTGCGACGCGCATTTTGAGCTGGCTGGCGCGAATTGCGGCGACGTATCCGCCGGGTCCTGAGCCGATAACGACAAGGTCATAGCGTGAGTTTGCCAAGCTGAAGTCCTTCTTAGGCCTTACGCGTCGCGTGGCCCGATCATTGTTCGCATTAGAGCATCGAGTAAGGATGCGTGCTATCGCGGGGAGAGGCGATGATCCGGGTATTCCGCTTCGGTCGGGATGACGCAGGAAAGTGAGGATGCGCCGCAGAACCCTCACCTACCTGCCGCCAGGCGGCCGGCCTCCTCTCCCGTGAAAGTAACGGGCGAGGTAGGATGTAGGGGACCGAAACAATCGTGAAGAGGGGTGCGGAACCCTCAGCTACCGAGCGGCGCGGGCGGTGGTATTTCGCGAGGGTTCGGTGCGGGTGCTCCCTTACTTATCCGGAAACTCCCAGATGCGCGCCGAGCCCTGCGGGTTTTCCCGCGTGGATCTCGCGTAAGGGCCATCGTTATCCTCGGACAGCGAGGTCCATTGTTCGGACCAGTCGGCCTCATCGGCATTCCCATAGTAACCGTTGCCCCAGTAACCATTCCCGTAGTAGCCGTTCCCGAAGTAAGGGTAATAACCGGAGTTCGCGTAGGTGCTGGAGAATCGGCGGTTGCGCTGACTCATGCCCGCCCGAGACCCCATGCCAGCGCGATGGGCGGTGTGGCTTGCGGCGTGCGCAGAGCTTGCGTGGCCGCCGCCATGTCCCGCGCCGGCGCCAGCGCTGGCGCGGCCAGCGATCGCTAACAGCATAACTGCAAACATCGCGACGGTAATTAATTTCATGGCTTTCATTGCAAGTCACCCCTTCTTTTCACTATATCATATGGCGGCGCGAAGCGGCAGCGCCGCGCCGGATCAAGCCAGCGCGCGGGTGAATTCGTCCAGCAGATCGCGCCAATGCTCGGTACCGACCGAGATGCGGACCATCGCGTCGTTGATTCCGGCCGCAGAGAATTCCTCGGGCGACAGCTCGCTATGGGTGGTCGTCATAGGATGGCATACGAGAGTCTCGACACCGCCCAGGCTGACGGCGTTCTTGGCGATCTTCAAACGGCGCAGGAATTCGAAGGCTCCCGTCTTTCCGCCTTCAACCTCGAGCGACATCAGCGAGCCCGGGTAGTCGGTTTGCGCGTCGCGAATCTTTATCTGGGCGTCGTCGGTGAACAGCGACGGGTAGATGAGACGTTTGACGCGTGGATGCTTGACCAACTGCTCGGCGATTCGCTGTGCGTTCTTGCTTTGCCGGTTCATCCGCAGCGCGACGGTCGAAAGCCGCGAATCGAGCATCCAGCATTCGTCAGCCTGCAGGATGTTGCCGAGCAGCGCGCGGACTCCGGTCAGGGTCTCGATCAATTCAGCGTCCGTCGCCAGCACCGCGCCGGCCAGCAAGTCACTGAATCCACCGAGGAACTTTGTCGCCGAGTAAATCGCGAGGTCTGCGCCGTGAATCAACGGATGCTGAAAGGTCGGACCAAGCAGCGTGTTGTCGATGGCGAGCAAAGGGCGCTTCGGGTTTCGGCGGACTGCGGCGGCCGCTTGCGCGATATCGGTCATCATGAGGGTGGGATTGGCAGGCGTCTCGATCAGAACGAGGCTGAGATTGTTCACCTGTTCAATCGCCTCCGTCAGCGCCCTGCCATTGCCCGCCGGCACCCCGCGCGCATCGAAACCGAGCGGTTCGATTATCTGGTGGATCAGGTGTTGGCTCCCGCCGTACAGCGGCTGCGTATAGATGAGCGAACCGCCTCGTTCCAGGAACGCGAGCATCACGGTAAAGATCGCGGCCATGCCGGAATTGAAGACGGCCGCGGAGTTGGCGCCGCGTTCGAGCGGCACGAGTTGTTGCTCGAGGATTTCGGCGTTGGGATGGTTCAGGCGCGCATAGATCAGGTCGGGACGATCGTCGCCGAGCGGATGGATTTTCCCCAGCACAATTCCAAACGCACGCTCAGCCGCCTCCGGACTTGGAAAGACGAACGTTGAACTGCGATACACCGGCGGTCTGGCCGAGCCGACCGACAACTTCGGGTCGAAGCCCCTGGTCAGCACGGCGGTCTCCGGCCGCACGCGATACGAAATCTTGCGCATAGGTTTTCACTCCAGACGGATCCCCGCGTCAGCGATTCTCGCCGCACTCAGCACAGGGAGGATCATTTCTTATCAACTAGCTGCCGTCCGCGACACCGGATTCGACCACGGCCGTGGGCGCGCCCTCTCGGATAGCTTCGACGACCTGGCCGAGATGGGCACGGACGGCGTCGGCCGGCACCTCACCCGCCGCAAGCCGGCGCGCGGGTCCAAGCCGCATCAGGTGAAAAACGAATATCGCGAACGCCAGCCCCGCGGTCACCACGACCAGCGAGGTTATCGCGCCGGGATCGGTGCGCAGCGAGCTGACGCGACGCAGCACATAGATGACCGACAGCATCGAGACCCCAATCGACACCGCAGCCGCGGTGAGCACGTCGCGCACCGGCCGCGAAGCTCCCATTGCGAGATAGCGCTTCAACTCGCCGATGGAGAAGTAGTCGAGGAACCAGCCGACATCCTCGTCGGGGCCGGCTTTCGGCGCCGGCACCATCATGCCGGTCATCGGATCGAGCGCAGCTTTGCCGCGTTCGTGACGCTCGATGCCTTCCAGGATCGTGTTGTGGATCGCCTCCGTCATCGGGAACCTGCGCGCGATCACGTATGAAAGCATCGAGCAAACCGCGGGGCCCAGCGCGAAGATGGCTCTGATCGCGAAGACCACCCGAGGCGTCTGTACGGCGTTGGGTATGTAGCCCAGTGAGGCAAGCACCGCGATGGGAATGGCAGCGCTCGGAATCGCGACGAACTTGGGAAGCATCGACCAGAACGCGGTGTACTGCGCCTCGCGCCGCTTGCCGGTGTAGAGCTCGTCGTAGTCGATTACGTCGGCTTGCATCGAGGGGCTCAGGAACAAGCCGGCGCCGAGTCCGATACCCGCCCAGCAAATCAGCACCAGCAGCCACCAGGTGTCGCCGGGCCCGAGCAGGAACATCGCACCGCCGCCGCTGATGCCCAGAAAAAAGCTGGCGAGATACGCGTTGAGCTTTCCGACTCTGCGCGCAATCGCAACCCACATCGGCAGCGACAAAAATGCGAATACAAAATAACCCAGCAGCAGCATCGAGAGCCAGAAAGTCGGATTGCGCGGCCGGATCACGTAGGCGTTGAAGAACGGCATCATCGTGGCCGGAATCGCGCCGCTGATGCTCGCCACAACGTAGCTGCCGAGCAAAATCGCGAACGGGCGATTGCGCAGCGCTCGCCTGACGCCCGGCACGAGCGGGTTCGATTCGCGGGCGACGAAATCGGAGCGCTCCTTCACGGTCAGTGCCAGCAAGCCGTAGAGCACACTGAGCATGGCGCCGAAGAAGATTCCGAGCCGGAAGAACACCTGCCGCTCGGTCATGTGGAACGCCTGCATCATGACGCCGGGCGCCGCTGCGGCCACGATCGTTCCGAGGATCGTGAAAGACTCGCGCCACGCGAACAGGCTCGAGCGCTCGTGATAATTCTGCGTGAGTTCCGGACCGAGCGCGTAATGCGGCAGAACACAGATGGTGTGAAATACGAAGTAGAGGATGAACGTCACGCCGAACCAAATCGCCGCGCGCCCGCCGGTGAAGGACTGCGGCGGATTCAACAGGCAGAAAAAAGCCACGCCGCAAAGCGGAGCGCCAAACAGCATGTAGGGCCTGCGCCGGCCAAGGCGCGTGTGCGTGTGATCGGAGATCCAGCCCATCAAAGGGTCGCTCAGAGCGTCGAGCGAGCGCGCGATCGCGATTGCCATCGCCAGGTATCCCAGCGGCACCAGCACCACGTCGGCATAGAACTTCGGCATGTGGATGAAGATCGGGATGATCATGGCGGCGCCCGCGAAATTGGGGGCGCCGTAGAGAAGCTTGATCTTGAGAGTCAATGGCTCGGAGCTGTGCGCGGCAATGGCAACTTTACCGCCGATTTTCGCTCCCGCTGAACCCATCAAGACCCCCGGACTTATCCGCGCGATTCGACAGGTGATGTTAGATTACTTGCCTGCTCAAAAGGAATGACGAAAATTCTCGATCGATCAGACTGCATTGCCCGCGCACCATCCGCTCGACCACGCCCACTGGAAATTGTAGCCGCCCAGCCATCCCGTTACGTCCACCGCTTCGCCGATCGCGTACAGGCCGGCAACGGCGCGAGCCTCCATGGTCTTCGACGACAGCGCGGCCGTGTCGATTCCGCCGACGGTCACCTCGGCTTTGGCCCATCCCTCGGAACCTGTTGGCTTGAACTGCCATCGTCTCAGCCGATCCGCCAGTTCCAAAAGGCTGCGGTCCGGGATATTCGCGATCGCGAGGTTGGACGCCGCGGTACTGGCAAGCGCATGCGCCAGGCGAGTCGGAATCACCTCGGCCAGTATGGTTTTTAGTTCGGCCTTGGGCCGCGTGCGCTTTCGGTCCGCGAGGAAACTTTCGATATCTATTGAAGGCGCAAGGTTGAGCGACAACGTGTCGCCATCGCGCCAGTACGACGAAATCTGCAAAATGGCAGGGCCTGACAGGCCGCGATGCGTGAATAGAATGCTTTCGCGAAAACTCTCGCGGCCGCATGAGGCCACTGCGTCGATCGAAACGCCGGCCAGCGTTCGGCAAAGTTCGAGCGTCTCGCCGCCGACTTTCAACGGCGCCAGGCCGGGCCGCGGCTCGATGACCGCCAGATCGAAGCGCCGCGCCATCTCGTAAGCGAAGCCGGTCGCGCCCATCTTTGGAATTGAGAGGCCGCCGCTCGCGAGCACCAGGGCCGGCGCGATGAACCCGGCTTTGTCGGTCTCGATGCGGAAGCGATCGGCGCGGGTTATTTCGGTGACGCGGTGTCCGGTGCGCAAATCGACGCCGGCGGCCGCGCACTCCGCCAGGATCATCGCGAGGATCTCGCGTGCCGATCCGTCGCAGAACAGCTGGCCCAGCGTCTTCTCGTGATAGCGAATGCGATGGCGTTCGACGAGCGCGATAAAATCGTGCTGCGTGTACCGGCTGAGCGCGGACTTGCAGAAATGCGGGTTGGCGGAAAGAAAGCGCTCCGGCGCTATTTCGAGATTGGTGAAATTGCAGCGGCCGCCGCCCGAGATAAGAATCTTGGCGCCTGGCTGATCGTTATGCTCCAGCAGCAGCACGCGCCGGCCGCGCTGTCCGGCTGTCATCGCGCACATCAGCCCGGCCGCTCCGGCTCCCACGATCACAACGTCAAACGATTCCATCGCCGTGGTCATTAGGCGCGCCGCGACGCGGCCGCGCAAGGCCGCCGTGATGCCAAACCGCGCGAGATTCGCTACAACGATTCACATAACGATCGAAGCCCGGTGAAGGGAAAAATGGATCTTCAGCTCAAAGGAAAAACGGCGCTGATTCTTGGCGGCAGCAAGGGACTCGGACGCGGCGTGGCCGACGCGCTCGCGGCCGAGGGCGTTGCGGTCGCGCTGGTGGCGCGCGGCCAGGAAGGACTGGACCGCGCGGTCTCCGAAATCACGTCGCGCGGCGCCAAGGCTGTCGGATTTGCGGCAGACCTCGCGAATTGGCCGAGCATCGAAGACGCTGCCAACGCGGCGCGCAAACAGCTTGGGGCGATCGACATCCTGCTCAACAATTCCGGCGGCCCGCCGCCGTCGGGCGTAGCCGGCGTGTCGGCCAAGGTCTGGGAGGAGCAGTTCAATGCGATGGTGCTGCCGCTGTTTCGAATAACGGATTTGTTGCTTGGGGACATGCGCGCGCGAAAGTGGGGCCGAATCCTGAACGTGGCCTCGATGAGCGTGGTCGAGCCGATCGCTACGATCGGAGTGTCGAATACGCTGCGCAGCGCGATCGTCGGCTGGGCCAAAACGCTGGCGACGGAGACGGCGCGCGACGGAATTACCGTCAACACGCTTCTGCCGGGACCGATTGCGACCGATCGTACGCTACAGCTCAGCCGCGCGGCTGCGGATCGCGAGAACATTTCCGTCGAGGAAGCAATCAAGCGAAGCGCGGATTCGATTCCGGTCGGACGGCTCGGCACGCCCGCGGAATTCGGCGCCGTCGCGGCGTTTTTGGCCAGCCCACTGGCGGCCTACGTGACGGGTTCGTTGATTCGGGTCGACGGTGGCGCGATTCGATCGGTTTGAGGATGCGCATAGGGGTGCCGACATGAGCGATGCTCTCCCGCTGAATTCCAAAGTCAGGTTTGGCGCGCTGGCTGCCGCCGGCGATCGCGAGCACGCGCGCAAGACCGTCAATTCGCTGTCGCAGTGGGGTTACGAAAGTATCTGGGCGGGAGATCACGTTGCCTTCATGGGAGCGATCGACGATCCGCTGACCCAGTTAACCTACTTGTCCGCGCTCAACCCGAGCCTGATTTATGGCACCAGCATTTACCTGTTGCCGCTGCGTCATCCCACGACGGTTGCAAAGATGGTCGCGACGGTGGACCGCCTCATGGGCGCGGGACATTTCATTTTCGGCGTCGGGGTCGGCGGTGAATTTCCGCGCGAGTACGAGGCGTGCGGCGTCCCGCTCAGACAACGCGGCGGGCGCGCGAACGAGGGAATCGAAATAATCAAGCGGCTGTGGACTGGTGAACCGGTCGAGTACCACGGCAAGTATTTCAGCTTCGGGAAAACTACGATGTTGCCGAAGCCCCGCACTCCCGGCGGACCTCCCGTATGGGTGGGGGGACGAGCGCAAGCCGCGCTGAGGCGTGCGGCGCGGCTGGGCGACGGATGGATGCCGTACGTGGTGACGCCCAAGCGGGTCAGCGAGGGGCTCGAGTTCATCGCGCGCGAGGCGGATAAGGCCGGGCGCAAGTTCCAGCGCTTCGGCACGGCGCTGCATTTGTTCGTGACGCTTGGGCCGAGCTACGAAGATGCGCTCGACGTCGCGGCAGAGCATCTGAGCAAGCGCTACGCGATGGATTTCCGCGAGCCCGCCAGGCGCTACGCCGCCGTGGGGAAGCCCGCCGATGTCGCCGCGCGAATCGATGAGTTCATCAAAGCGGGAATCCGCGATATCAACGTGGACATCGCGTCCGCGCCGGCCGAGCACGACGCACAGCACGAGCAGTTCGGGATGGAAGTGATCTCTATCCTGCGGCGCTGAAGGATGCCGCCGCCAAACTCGCGGCATCGGCACGCAAATCGGCGGCGGCTCTCATAGCGGATAGTTCGACTAGTCGGTGTTCGCTGAGGTGACCACCATAAGCCGGTTGTGCACGCGCACGACGCCCTCGGGTTGTCCCGCCACCTGCCCGGCATGCTGCGCCATCTCGGGCGAAGACACGTTGCCCTTCAGAGTGACGACGCCGGCGGTGGTGGTGACATGTATTCCGGAGGAACTGACATTCTTGTCGCGCACCAGCGCGGTCTTGACCTCGGCGGTGATCGTCGTGTCTTTAATCACACGCTCGGTTCCGTGATATGCGTCCTTCGCGGCCGCGGCGGTATCGGAACCAACCTGCTCGACCTTGTCACCAGCCTGATGCATCGATTGGCTCGCCGGCGCATTGTCGTCCTGAGCGAAAGCGGGAACCGACAAGACCATACCGAATAGAATTGCCGGGACGATTAGTTTGAATGAGTATGTGATTTTCATAAGCTTCTTCTTCTGCGAGATGTTCCCAAGGCGCGGGAACTAGCTCGATCATCCCGGTGCTGATGAACGAAGGCGAGGTTAAAACGGGAACACTGGTTACCGCGAGCACGCTAAGGTGCGTATGGGCCGGCGCAATCGGCGAGTTTCGGCAGCGGCGCGATTATAGTTCAACGTATCCGGAGCGCAGAGCAGCGGCTGAAGCTCGGCAATGCCGGAGTGATGGCAGTGGCGGAAATCGAAAAGCAAACCGAGCAACCCTACGGCGAAAGTGAGGATCGCTTCGCGCTGCTGTCGGTTGCCGCACCGGTTTGCGCACTGATCATCACCACCGGCGCTTTGTATCTGGGCAGATCGGTCCTGTTTCCGCTGACGATTGCACTCATTCTGAGCGTGGTCTTCAGTCCCGTCGCAACCCGCCTCGAGCGCTACTTCGGGCGCCTCATAAGCGCCGCGCTAGTAGTACTATTGGTAATCGGCGCAATTGCGGCGATTGGGTATTTTCTGACTATTGAACTGACTAATGTTGCCGACCAGGTTTCTGGATACTCGGACAATATCGGGAACAAACTGGCGGCGCTTGAAAAAAACACGCCCCCATGGTTCCAGCATATCAAGGATGCGGTTTCCGACGTTCAGCGTCGCATGGCAAGCACCAATCCTGCCCCCCGCCAGCCGCCGCGTGAAGTGATGGCTATTCCGGTTCCGACCTCTCTCAGCGACAGCCTGAGGCCGGTTGTTCCGATCGTCGATGGCATGCTCAAGACGCTGCTCATCATCATGCTGCTGTTTTTTCTACTTTACAGCCGAAAGGATTTGCGCGATCGATTTGTCCGGCTCGCGGCACGCGGGAGAATTCCGATCGCAGCGCAAGCGATAGAAACCGCGGGTTACACCGTCGGCCGCTACCTGCTGCTTTTTTCGTTGATCAATCTTGCCTACGGCATCGCCGCCGGAACCGTGGCCTGGTTTCTCGGACTGCCGAGCGCCCCGCTGTGGGGTCTGCTCGCATTCCTGCTGCGGTTCATTCCATATGTCGGCGCGATCAGCTCGGCGCTTCTGCCCGCGCTCGTCGCTTTTGCGTTGTTTCCCGGATGGAGCAAGACGCTCGAGATACTTGGCGCCTTTGTGATTATCGACCAGGCTGCGGCGCAGTTTGCGGAACCATTTATCATCGGCCGCGGAATCGACGTCTCTCCGGTGGCGTTGCTGATATCCGCGATGTACTGGTACTGGCTGTGGGGAATACCCGGGCTGCTGCTTTCGACGCCGTTGACCGCATGTCTTAAGGTTGCGGGCGACTTTATCCCTCCGCTGGGGTTTCTCTCGATTCTGCTCGGGGCGGACCGGGCACTCGACGACTACCACGACTTCTACCGCTTGCTGCTTGAACTCAACCCGTCAGGCGCGAGAGAAGTTGCTATCCGCTATTGCGATGAGAATGGCCTGGAACGAACTTTTGACGACGTGATTGCGCCAGCCCTGGTGCTGATGGGCGACGAGCGCGCGGACGGCCATATCAGTGACGAGAACCAGCGGCTCATCATCGATACAACCCATCAACTGATTGCGGAACTTGGAAACCGGTTCATCAAATCGCGCATTGCTCCGAGCGTGCGAGTACTGGGCGTGTTGGCGCCCGGCGAGCTGCACTTTCTGGGGTTGTTGATGTTGCTCGAGCTGCTGCGCAAAGAGGGCGTGGTCGCAACCTTTACCGGCGAGAATAAATCACCGGACGAGATTTGCGATCTGGTCAAACGATTCACGCCGGACTTCGTCTTCATCTCGTGCGTGACCGCCGACTGTTTGCCGGCCACGCTGGAACTGGTGGCGGCTTTACGATCCATCTCGTCTCGCGTGACGATCGTTGCAGGCGGGGAGGCAGCGCTACACCAGTCGACCGAGCTCATAAATGCGGGATGCTCCCAGATCTGCGCCAACCCCAACGAAGCCCGCCGCGCGGTCCGGCGCTTCATTCTCCAACGCGCGAAATCCAGGCTTCCCTTCGGAGTCCTCTTGCCACGACGCTATGCACGCGCGGCGCTATCCGCAACCGAAAAAGCAAAATGATCTAGAAGCCCGGACGACGGACGCCTTGGGCAATCCGCTCGGGCGGAGGCGGGAAACATGGCAGCGTGCTGGTCACCACGTAATGGTAATAGTTCCCGTTCCAGCTAAACGTTCCGGCCGGTTTGCCAAAATTCGAAGCCATCGCGGCATACCGATTGCCGTCGGCCACTGAGATGAATTGCGAGGGCGTATAGGCCAGAAAGTTGCTCGCCGTCTCGGGGACCACTGCGCCCAGCGGCGGCGAGAAACTCATCTGAAGAAAGTTAACCGCCGGCCGCCAACCATCGGCCGTCGTCTCATTATTCGCTACCGGTATCCATTGCCGCGTGTCGAGCGAATCGCTAAGCCGCAACTCACGATACTCGGGCGCGCCGGCAGCACTCCTTCGCAACTCGATCACGCCCGGAACTTCGGCTTCGAGCTGGTCACATTTGTCCGCGCTATCCATTACACGTTGACGCGCTGCTTCTTCCTGCTGTGCGCGATCGGCCCCCGGATGCGTAGCCGCGGTCACGCTCGAGCCAACACCCGCCGCCAGCCCAACGGCGCTAGCGCCGACATCCTCCGCGACGTCAGCCAAGACGGGTGCGAATTGAGCCGCTGCCATCCAGCATCCGCTGACCCCAACGGCAATCGCGGTCACGAGTATCGCGACGAGCGATGCGCCGAATTGTCGCCTCAGGTGATCGATAAAACCCCCAGCCCGGAGCGCCAACGCACTAATGAACATGTCAAGCAAGAACGCCGCCCTCCGGTCTCGGCTAGCCTAGCAGAAATTGCGAAACATAAATGCCGGGGGGGAACTTGCTGGAAATTGATCTCGTGGATGCCGGGTCGCGGGTAATTACGCGAATCGCGCGCCCGCCATGATCCGATGTTCGAGAAAAAGAACGGCCGGGCTACGAGTGGGGACCGTGGTGGGGAGCCTACGGTTCAAGTAGCCCGGCCTGCTTGGGGACAGACGCTGTTTGTCTCGGGGGAGGAGATTGTCAGCGTAACATGGACAGCAGCAAACATCGTGCCGTGAAAAACTCAAGCAAATTCAAGGTATCGCCGTCAGGTTTTTTCTCTTTCTGCGAGTCGGAACATCCGAAAATTTCGAATTTGACCATTTTTGCAGCCAAAATCGTGCCTTTTGCAAGTTGCGACCTCGCCACTGGATGCGATTCGAAAATTCGCATCTCACGTATGCACGCGGAGAATTGCGCCAAGAAAACTGCGCCGAGCGCAGTGCTGATCGTGCGTCGAGGCAGACGATGCAGATGGTACACGCGCCCGACACCATGCGCTCGACAAGTCCGCGCTCGGAATTCAAGCTGCCGCCATCCACAGGATCGTGTGCCGCGCGCGCGCTGTTGCACGAATAGATTGGTGAGCAAAACCGATACGCGAACGATCATCGGTTGAGAGCCGATCGTCCGTGTGTTACTTCCTAAGGGCTCGGGGCGTAGCGCAGCTTGGTAGCGCACCTGCCTTGGGAGCAGGGGGTCGGCCGTTCAAATCGGCTCGCCCCGATCGCGCCAGTAGCTCAGGTGGAAAGAGCAACGGCCTTCTAAGCCGTGGGTCAGGGGTTCGAATCCCTTCTGGCGCGCCACGGAGGCGAATTCTGAATCGGCGGCACGATGCGCCGGGCGGATTGAAACAGACCGAGGGTGGTGAGTGTAGCTCAGTTGGCAGAGCATCGGATTGTGGCTCCGGCGGTCGAGGGTTCAAATCCCTTCACTCACCCCAAACATCCTGCTACGTAAGCGTGGTTTCGACGGTGGGCCGTTAGCTCAGTTGGTAGAGCAGCTGACTCTTAATCAGCGGGTCTGGAGTTCGAGTCTCCAACGGCCCACCAAGGAACCCGGAATCAAGCCTTAGTTGGGCGGTAAATTGAATCGATTGGCGCTCGGCGAGCGTGTAGCATCCACGGGTTTGACACCCACCAGCGTCCGGAAGCGGGATTTTCTCTTTGGCGCTTAAACCATACGGCGGTACACGAACACGAAATAAATCATGACCAGCGCCATGCCGGGGATGAACCAGTAAAGGCCCACGGTAAGGCCGTAGGTCGCGGCGGCGCTGTTGTAAACCGTAAGCCCCGCAGCCGTATCAGTGCTCGACGGCAAAAGGTACGGATAGAGGCCGAACGCCGCGCTGGTGAGCATCCCGACGATGTACAGGCAGGAGGCGAGGAACGCGCCCGTCGCGCGCCCGGCGCCGTTCAACAGCTTCATCCCGAACATCCCGGCCGCCGCGGCAAGCGGAAAGACGAATCCCCAGGGGGCGTCCGCGAAGCGGTGGCCGAGGTGCGGCTGGACCAGGGGAACGATGATCACCAGGAGCACGGTGATGACCAGCACCGCCCACCACGCCGCGTCGGCGGCTTTGCGGGCGCGCGCCGCGACGGCACCTGCGGTCTTCATCGCGACCCACAGCGCTCCGTGCACGGTAAGCGCCGCGAGGCTCCCGAGTGCGACGATGATCGTGAACCAGTCGAGGATGCCGGCAGCGGGCATCAGACGCAGGTTGGCCCACAGCGGCAGGAAGAAGAAGCCCGAGCGGTCAAGCGGAACGCCGCGCACGACGTTGCCGATCGCGGCGCCGAAGAAGATCGCGAGCATCGCGCTGGCGCCGGCGAAGACCACGTCCCAGAACGGCGACCACACCAGGCTCGAGACCTTGTTGCGAAACTCGATCGCGATGCCGCGCAGGATGAGGAGCCAGAGCACGATTATGAGCGGCAGATAAAATCCCTGGAACCCCGAGGCATAAACCGGGGGAAAGGCGAAAAACAGGACGCCGCCGCCGGCCACCAGCCAGACCTCGTTGCCGTCCCATACGGGGCCCACCGAGGCGAGCACCGAGCGGCGTTCGGCGTCGGAGCGCGCGACGAAGAGATGGACGATGCCGGCGCCGAGATCGAACCCGTCGAGCACGGCGTAGCCCGCAATCATTATCGCCACCAGGCAGAACCAGAGCGTTTCCGTATGCGCCTCCTTCAATCGGCCGCAAGTGCGGACCCGCTGCCGCCCGCCGCACCGTGCTCGTCCGCCGCCGCCTCGGGTCCCCGCTGCACTTCGAGATAGAGCAGGAACAGGAACAGCACCGCGAGCATGCTGTACATCCCGGCAAAGCCGATCAGGGTGAACATCGCGTTGCCCGCGGAAACCTCGACCGAGCTGCCGACGGCGGTCCGCATCAGCCCGAAGACCAGCCACGGTTGGCGGCCGACCTCCGCCGTCATCCATCCAGCGGTCGTCGCAATGTAGGGAAACGGCGCCAGCAGCATCAGCGCCCACAACATCAGGGGAGTATCGTAAAGCCGCCCGCGCCAGAGCATGTAGGCCGCCAGCGCGAGCACCGCGACGAAGATTGTGCCGAGGCCCGCCATGATGTGGTAGGCGAAGTAGAGCAGCGGGATGTTGTCGGGCCAGTTGTCCTGGGGAAAGGCGTCGAGCCCTTTCACCTCGGCCTTCCATCGCCGAAAGGTTAGAAAGCTCAGCACCCGCGGCAGGTAGATGGGATTGTCGAGTTTTTTCTCGCTCATGTTGGGCTGCCCTACCAGCATGAGCGGCGCGCCGCGTTCGTCGGTGAACAGTCCCTCCATAGCCGCCAGCGTGACCGGCTGGTTATAGGCGATGTTCCGGCCCTGGGCGTCTCCGGTGGGGAAAACCATCAGGCAGGAGGCTATCAGCCCCGCCGTCACCCCCATCGCGACGAACATCCGCCCGTACTCGAGATGCTGGCGGGTAAGCAGGTAGAAGGCGCCGAGCGCCGCCATCACCACGCTGGCGGTCACCACCGAGGCGGTCATGGTGTGCATATACTGCCACCAGGCCCATTGATTCAGGAGCAACGCCCAGAAGCTCGTCAGCGCGAAGCGGCCGTCGGGCAAAAGCTGGTAGCCGACAGGATGCTGCATCCAGGCGTTGGTCGCGATGATGAAGAAGCCGGAAAGCCATGCGCCGAGGAATACCAGGAAAGCGCTGAGCCAGTGCAGGCGGGGTCCGAGGCGCTTTTCCCCGAACAGGAAGGCGCCGAGAAAACTCGACTCAAGGAAAAACGAAAACACGCCCTCCATCGCCAGCGTCTGGCCGATGACGCCACCGCTTGCGCGCGAAAAAAGCGCCCAGTTGGTCCCGAACTGAAACTCCATCGGGATCCCGGTGACCACTCCCATCACGAAATTGATCCCGAAGATACGGCCCCAGAACCGCGCGGCGTGGTTGTAGCACTCCTTGCCCGTCCTTAGCGCTTGAGTCTTCAGGATGACCAGCAACAGCGCCAGGCCCATCGTGAGCTGGGGGAACAGATAGTGGAACACCGCGGTGAACGCGAAGTGCAGGCGATGAACCGTAAGTGCGTCCATCCGTTGTTCTTCCTCCTGGCCCGTTCACTCGGGCCCCGCAAGCGGCTTGCGCCCCCAGGGTGAAAGGCTGTGCAGCGCAGAACATCTCCAATCACTATTATAGAAACGATTCAAGGACCATGAAGAATTCAAGAATTCTCCACAGCGCTGTGCCATAAGGTTGTGATCTGTTCCATCAACCGAACGGGTTCCTATGAACTCCCTGGACTGAGTGTGCATGCAACTCCGTCAAGACGAAAAGCGCGGTTTGTAATCTTTTGTAATCTGAAGAACAAATATTGCCGATTGCGGGATGAGCCGAAAACCGAATCTGCTAAGATGAGGTTTCGACGCGCGCTTGGTGCCAGCACCGAGCATTTCGAGGTCCAGGTGTTGGGAAACTGATCCGGCTTACGGTCCAATCTCGAATCCGCAGGACTTACAAAAGTGTCAGCCAAGATTGCGATCAACGGCTTTGGCCGCACGGGTCGCGTGTTTTTTGCGACTGCGGCCGCCGCCAGCAAGCGAGGCGCCTGATGACCGCGTCTCGTTCTGACGCGCTGGTGCTCTTCGGTGTGACGGGAGATCTCGCGCACAAGATGATCTTCCCCGCGCTCTATGCGATGGCGAAACGAGGCAGCCTGAAGGTCCCGGTGATCGGAGTCGCCTTCCCGAAATGGAGTCTGGCGCGTCTGCACAAACGCGTGACGGACAGCATAAGGCGATCGGGCGGGATCGATAACCAGCGCGCCCTCCACCATCTTCTGTCCCAGTTCAAGTACGTGAGTGGGGATTACAATGACCAACGCACGTTCACCGCGATAAAGGAGGCGCTGGGTAACGCCCGGCGCCCGGCACACTACCTCGCCATCCCGCCCTCGCTCTTCGAGACGGTGATCAAGGGGCTCGGCGCCGCGAACCTGGCCGAGCATGCGCGCGTCGTTGTTGAAAAGCCGTTCGGACGCGACCTCGAGTCCGCGCGGGAGCTCAACCGCATCGCGCAGAAAGTGTTCACGCGAGACTCGATTTTCCGCATCGATCACTTTCTGGGAAAGGAGGCGATCATGAACATCCTCTATTTCCGCTTCGCCAATTCCTTTCTCGAGCCGATTTGGAACCGTAACTACGTGGCCAGCGTCCAGGTAACCTTATCCGAGGATTCCGGCGTGGAGGACCGCGGCGCATTTTACGAAACCGCCGGATGCCTGCGCGACGTGATCGAGAACCACCTCTTCCAGGTGGTCGCGCTGCTTGCGATGGAATCGCCGGCCGACAGGGACTTTGGGGCCGTGCACATCGAGAAAGCCAAGGTCTTTCAAGCCATGCGCGCTTTGAAGCCCGACGACCTGGTGCGCGGCCAATACGCTGGCTACCGCAACGAGCCGGACGTGGCGAAGAACTCCGACGTCGAGACTTTCTGCGCGCTACGGCTTTTCATCGACTCGTGGCGATGGGGCGGAGTGCCGTGGTACCTGCGCTCCG
>PLDK01000023.1 GCA_003135135.1 Deltaproteobacteria bacterium | reverse complement strand
GGAAATTGGGGAGCAGGCCACTCCGCAGAATCCGATGCGACGAGTTCCTTCTTTGGAACGCAACCGTATTTGATAGAGTCTGCCTGCCCGTCTGTGACACCGTCGCACGCAGCTGAGACGGATACGATATCGGCAAAACGTCTTTCTCCTTTTGGTTTAGACCAGAGATCTTCAGTTTCCCCAAATCCCACCGCCATCACAGACTTGGGCGAATTTGTCCACGCCGCTTGAGCGATGAGCGCCGGCGGCAAGTTTATATCTGAGTCAACGTTGAGGACCGCCAAATCCTTTCCTTCATATGAGTAGTTTTCGGTGCAGCGAGCGAAGGAGTGACCCTCTTTAACATTCAACGTGCGTGTTGGTGAAGTGACCGTCGGACCTAGCGAGACCACACTGCCATTTCCGGTTCTCTTGGCGTCACAGTAGCAATGCGCCGCAGTCAGTATTGTACGTGGGCCTACGACTACTCCGCTGCAGTCGGAGTCTGATGAAGAGTCTGAGTGAGAAGATCGAATATACACGACGTTAGGAAACAATTCCTTAGCTGCCATCTCATCCGGGATGCCGGCCTCCTTCGGTATTCCAAACGGTGATGTCGCGGGCGTATCCGAGGCGCCGTGATCATTTATACCGTGATAGATCAATATCGCCGGGTCGTGTTTATGCAGTTTGTAGGCGTCGAGGGTCTCGTCCAGGATTTTGGCCTTGTTGGTCAAATAGCGTTTATCGTGCGATATGGCGGACGATTCTGCAGGTGCGGAGCCACCCCCGGGGTTTAGAGCCTTTCCGAACGCAGCTTCGGACTGCACAGTTCCTTCAGCGCCGCTTGAATGGGCCAATTCCGCAGCTTTGATAATCTGGTCAACATTTTTCATCGTGTCGAACGGAGCAGCCGGAGTGGGCGCTGGACCTGCCGCTAAAGCTACATCGCCGTGCCCAACAAGAAGAATTGCAAAGGCAAAAATAATCCATCGGCGGACGTAATGAATCTGGGTGTTCATTATTCTTTTGGGAGAAGATCGATCCGCAGGTTTCCCAAATTCGGTTACGAATTCAGCAAGGGGTCGGACTAGTCCCATTTGAACAAAAGTAAGCTACAGCCTGTAATCTCGAGTAGTTGCCTTTGTCATCTAGAATGAACGCATACAGTCCCGGGGCCAAAACAGGACCTCCTCCCTCTCTTGCCATCGCCTTCATCCCCTTTGAGGCCCCTGCTGCTGCTGAACCAGCTCCGCCTCCTCCAATCGCCGACGCCAGGGACGCCATTGCAGAGATAGTCTCCGAAACCTTGCTGTCCGCGGTCGCATCGAGGGATGTCAGCATCCACCCGTCCTGGAAAGTCGGTTTCATCTCCGCCGACCCGATCAGTCCGGTTGAAACACTGAGCGCCATCGGATGGGAATAATCTGGAAGATAAATGAGCTTTACCCCGTACTGCTTGGTGAACATACTAAAGGATGTGTCTGTAGTTGGGCTCGGGGATGCGCCGCTGCTGCCGCTCGTCTTCTGCTTGGAAGTGTTGCCCTGGGTCGAATCATCCGCTGGTTGTTGGCTGGGCGTCTTTTTGCTTTTCGAGTCGCTGGGAGGATCATCCGTATTCGAGTCGGCAGGTTGCGTTGCCTTTTCTACTGGAACCTCAGTCACGAGCAGATAGGGCTTGGGAGGGTAGTAGCGAACCCCTTCACTCTGGGCGTTGTCGTATTGTCCGTTCATTTGCAATGGTTTGGAGACAACATGGGCGCAACCAATGGCAAAAGAAGCGACAAAGGCCAATAGTAGAGTTTTCATAGTCACGACCAAGTAACATAAGCTGTCCACTGTCGCAAGAGTGTATCTAGTCAGAATGTGGACAACGGTGGACAGACGCTGGAGCGGGTCCGGGAGCATCACGACCAGCGCCACCACCGACGCCATCATCACGCTGGTCGCGCGGCGAACCATCAGGCTGCGCAAGTTGTAACGAATCGGGATCACTTTGCCCCCCCGGGAAATCATGGCAGGTTGAGCGGCGTTGCCCGGTCCGGAAAGGGCTGGATTCTAAACTGTCGCCGCGCGTGTTCCTAGAGGGAGGTCGAGGCGGTAGCGGGTCAGTTTCGATAGGTCAGACGAAGCGGCTAGGAATTCGTCTTCAAATTTTCCGCGAACGCGCGCTTCGCGGCGGCGACGAATGCCCGCACGCGAGCCGGATCCTTTTTTCCGCGATTGCCGGGAACGTCGGTGTGCGTAAACGAATCGACGCCCCAGGGCCTGACGGTGGCGATCGCATCGGCGACGTTGTCGGCGGAAAGTCCGCCGGCGAGGATCACCGGGATACGCGAGCGCTCGACCACGGTGCGGCTGATCGACCAATCGTGAGTCTCGCCGGTTGCGCCGGCGAACGGACGGCCCTTGGCGCCTGAATCCAGCATCAGGTAATCGACGCAGTCCTGATGCGCATCGGCCTCGGTGAGCGTTTCGCCGGTGCGCACGGCAATCGCGCGCAGGAGCATGACGGGCGCGATGCGGCTGCGAATCCAGGCGCAATCTTCGGGCTCGATCTCGCGCGCCGCCACGTGCAAAATGTCGGGCCGCACCGCGTCAACCATCGCACAAATCTCGTCTCGATCATCGGACAGCGACAGCGCCACCCCGCGCGAGCGCGGGCGGATCGCGGCAAGAATCGAGCGCGCCAATTCCACGCCGATTGCTTCGGGTACGACCCCCGGCTCGGCAACGACGAGGCCAATCAGATCGGCGCCCGCGTCGGCGGTTGCGACCGCGTCGGACACGGACGTCATGCTGTAAATCTGGACGACCATCGGTTTGCAGTTATCGTTTTTGAGTGCCGGCAGTAAGTTGACGCGCGCCCTGGTTCGGGTGAGCCGTAACTTCCAAGTAATCCACCCGGTCGGCGCAATCAAGCCGGAGAGATTGTATCGCCTTGGCGCGAGGCGAAAATCAATCGTACTAGGGTGCCGCTGCGATCGGACGGGCGCGCACATCCAAGCCCAGCCTCTTCACGACCGTTGCCTTAACTGTCGATGGAGTTACGTCCTGCGGGAGCACAGCGCCGATCGCGTAACCTCGGGCGATGTTGTCGTCGATCGCGGAGATCGCTGTCTCGAAGCTTTTACCGCCGTTCTCGCCTCTGGTCGGCACGATGAAGCTTTGGCCGCCGGCAGTCGCGGAGAGATCCACCAGACTTTTGGCGTCCACCCGGTCCGGGCCAGACCGAAACGCAACAAATGGGGGCGGGTACACAGGAAATACGTTCTGTGGGTTCTGATCGGGGATACCGACCAATGGGCGCACGTCCGTTACATGAGATTTTCCCGATGCGTTCGGATCGCCGATACCGACCGCATAAATCGGGACGCCGTTCCGCTTTGCCCGCGCTGCTACCTCGTTCTCGCTAGCGGCGCTGGAGTTGTCTATCCCGTCCGTGATCAGAATGAGCTTCCGGTTCGGATAGTCGGCACCCTCCAGGCTTTGCAAAGCAGTGTTAGTGGCGTCGTAAAGCGCGCTCGGACCATACGGACGGAATTCCATTGCCTCAGCAGTTACGTGATGATCAGTGGAGAACGGCAGCAGCAAAATCGGACGACTGCTGAATGCGAACAGGACGACTTCGTCGCATCGATTGAGGTTTTCCACAAAGTCGTCCAGTGACTGCTTCACTATCGGCAACTTCGAGCGCATGCTGCCCGAGGTATCCACCACCAGCGCGATCGCAACCGGCGCGTCATTCTTGCGCTCTCGAAAATAGGCGATAGGAAGGATTTGCGACCCTGCATATAAGACGAAATCCTGCTGCGTGAGTCCCGAGACCGGCCACCCTGAAGAATCGGTTACTGAAACATCGAACTGCCGGTAGCCCGGTTTGTGGGCAACGTCTGACGGCGGCACATCCGGCGATTTGCACAATCCCTCAACCGGAAGAGGTGACGAGTTCGAACCCGCTTGCCCGCTCGGCGGCTGCGCGATCGACTGCTTGATCGTGCATCCGGTGACCGCTGTGATCAGCGCGAGCGCAGCGCCGAGCAGCGAGATTCCGATAGCTCTCATCGGTTCCCCCTTCATGCGTCCACTGCAGGTCAGCGCAATATACGGAGATCGCGCGCTCGGATGCCAGTTGGGGCGATAAAGCGAGAGGCCGAAACTTAGAAGTTGCGGCGATAGGTGACGTAGTTCGCGCAGACCTTGGCGCCCAGCTTTTCGGCGGTGCGGCGCGACGGCCAGTTGTCGTCGAGCACGAGCGTGTAACTGAGATACTTTGCGCCCCCGCGGATCAGGTGCAGGTACGCATACGCGGCCATCGCAAGGTTGACGCCGCGGCCGCGCGCCTCCTCGAGCACGCCGATGCCGAGAAAGTTCAGTTTCTCGTGATCGCCGAGGGTGCGGCCGGGCTTGAGAATTGCGCCGTCGGGAGTGGCCGGAGTAACCATCAGGGCGCCGACGGGCTGTTCGTCGCGATAGGCCAGCACGGAGGTATCGAGCGCGCCGAACATCGCGAAGAGCTCGAAGAGGAATGCGAGTTCGCCGGTGGTGAAGGGAGTCGCGCCCCAATGACGCGCGAAGGCGGTGTTCCAGGTGTGTTCGAAATCGTGGAGCCGGCGCGCGGCAGGCAGATCCTTCAGCGCGACGATTTGGAATCCAGCGCGGCGGCTTGCTTCGAGTGCGCTTTCGTAGCGCGCGACCAGGGCCGGGGTCACCTCAATTTTATAGTCAACCCATCCGCGCTCGGTTTCGAATCCCGCATCCTTGAGCAGCGCGTGATAGTACGCGGGATTCTGGCGCGCGATGTCGGGTGGCAGGGTCTCGTAGTCGTCGATCACGAACGGAAATTCGAGCAATCCGAAGCCGGCTCGCGCGGCCGTCGCGCCATTCGCCTTTATCCACTCTGACGCCGCGTCCATCATCAATTTGACGGCGTCGCGCGTGCCGGGCATCGCCTCGAACATTACGATATGCCCGAGCGATTCTTTCCAATGGCGTTGATAGTGGCTGTCGATTATAGCGACGGCACGCGCAACGATATCGCCATCGACCCGGGCCGTGAAAGGCCGGAACTTGCGCCCGGCGGCGAACGGTCCATCGCCCATCAGGATCGGCATCTGCATCGGGACCATCGCGGCCCATCGCGCGCTGCGGTATTCGTAAACCCGATGCTGGAAAAGAACGAACTCGGTGAGCGCTTCCTCGCCCGAAGGCGACTCGATTCTAACTGACAACTGGAGACCCTCCCCACGCGCTCACAAATCGCGCGCTTGCATTCAGGTTGCCGAATAGCACGCCGGCGCGATGTCGCCTTGTTTCCGCTCTGTCCGTGCGCTAACCACTACGAAGGGGCGAGCGTAGCGCCGGGCCAGTGGAAACGTCAAACAATCGCGGGCCAATGGCGTCCCCAGGAGCGGCTGAGCGTCATGGTTGAAAAAACGATCGAGCTCACGGGTATCTCGGCCAACTCGGTCGAAGAGGCCGTGCAACTGGCAGTCTCGCGCGCAGGCGTCACGATCGAAGGCATCCACACCGCTCATGTCGAGGACATCGCCGCAATGGTCGAGGCCAACCAAGTGGTCCGATGGAGGGTTCGAGTCAAAGTGACTTTCCAGGTGAAAGACGAGCTGCACGAGTGAGTAACTCGCGCGAGTATCCGGATGGCAGTCGCGAGGGTTGATCCGGTGAGCTGCGGCCACGAAGGAAGGCGGCGGAGCGCAAGGACTTCCCGGTCATGCGCAACCTGCGGCTCAGAGTAATCGATGGCGACGAAAATAGTCGAGGTTCATCCGGGCATCTACGAGATCTTTCTGCCGCTGCCGATGCGGCCGACAATCATCAACGTTTATTTGCTCGACTGTCACGGCGCATGGGCGCTGGTCGATACGGGGATGAACTCGCCCGAAAGCATCGCCGCACTCGAGGCAGCGATGGCGGAAGTCGGGATCAAGATCGAGGATCTCGATGCGATCATCGCGACGCATCATCATATCGATCACTTCGGCGCGTCGGGCGAGATTCGCCGCCGCAGTCATGCCACGACGCACATTCATCGCCTCGAAGCCGAGCGCGCCGGCAGGATGATCGAGTTCGGAAAGATGAGTTCTCACGATCGGCCCGAGTCGCGCGCGTTTTTCGTGCGCCACGGATTTCCGATCGAACAATTAGCGCCGACCGGGATGCGCCCGGCATGGATGGGGACGTCGATGTACGGGCCGGTCACGCATCCCGACAGGTTCATCGACGATCACGACGTAATCAAAATCGGCGACCGCGAACTCGAAGTGATCTGGACGCCGGGCCATTCCCCCGGTCACAACGTGATCTACATGCGCAAAGAGAAAGTGATGATCGTCGGCGATCACCTGTTGCCTAAAATTACTCCACACGTGGGTATCTATCCGGACGCGGCGGGAACCAACCCGCTCGGCGACTTTCTCAACTCGCAACTGAAGGTCCAGAAGTTCGAGGTTGAGCTGGTTTTGCCGGCGCACGGCGGCGTGTATCATGACCACCGTCATCGCGCCAATCAATTGATAGAGCATCACCGATATCGAGAGGCCGAGATGCTGGATTTGACGCGCAAGGCGCCGCAGACGGCGTTCGAGGTCGCGCAACAGGTATTTGGTGGCGAGGAACGGCCGATATTCCACGTGATGGCGGCGACGTTCGAGACCCTTGCGCACCTGGAATTTGCCTGTTTTGGGGGCCGGGCGCGCCGGTCGGAGCGGGGTGAACGAACTGTGTTCCAGGCGTTATGAGCGAATTACGAGGGGGTTGCTAATTTTCCCAGACGGTGTATTTTGGCCCTGCTCAAACGAGCGGCGGATAACCATGTCAGCTCGGTTAGTGGAGGGGTCCCTAGATTGAAGGAGGATGCCATGAAACGGAAGATCGGATTGGTGCTGGCTTCGGGCCTGGCATTGTTAGTCGCCGGTTGCGCGAGTCAAAGCAGCAGCGGCGGCAACGCGGCGCCCGGTTCCGCGGCGCCGACAGAGTCAACGGCAAGAAATTTCAACCTGTCCGTAAAGTGTCCCGGCGTGCACTACTTAAAGAAGAAGGGCTGGTCGGATCAGCAAATTATGCAGCAGGAATCGGTCGAGGAACAGGACATTCCTGCTTGCGAGCGATGGGTTGCGGCACAGCCCAAAGGCTACGTGCCTCCTGCGCCTGCGGGAACCCCGGTGGCAGCGAAAGCTCCTTCGGCCGGCGGTGCTCCGGCTCCGGCCCAGCAGTAATACGTCTGAGGGTGGCGTGCGGGTTCGCGCGAATCGCGCGGGTCTGAGCGCGTCCGCATGAAAAAGCCGAGGCGGCGCGGCATCTTGCTAGAGATGCGGCGCCGCCTTTCTATTTTGCGTAATTTCAGTATTTCACGCCGTCGCGAATCGCGCCGGAGGAAGGTTTCTAGCGAGCGTGGGCCGTCGCCATGCGTTTTACGACGTGACGTCCGGGTGCACTTATACGGCCGCTGCGGACCACTGGTGAACGCCTTGCCAAGCGCCGCGTGGATTCGCCCGCAAGCTGCTGAGCCCGCCATTCGCGCAGACCCCGGTGCAGAAATTGCGGTTCGATCCCCAGGGTTTCGCAGACCGTCTCGAACGAGAAGGGGCCCTCTCCGCCTTCCCCGATTAGCCACTGTTCGGCCTCGCTGAACAGACGCTTGCGTGGTCCGCCCTTGGCGTCGGCGTTATTCTGGAAGCATCGAAGGGCGTCCTCCAGAATAGCCATCATCAGTTTCTTGACGGGCCGGATGTTACTGTCGTCGCGCCGACTGTCGTAAAACTGCTCAGGTGTCAGAACGTCTGGCACGAATAGATTTCCGAGAGCGCTGTTTTCCCATTCCATTGTACTTTGTCCCCACCCGACAGTGCCGGCGCCTAGCGGAGTCAGGCGACTCGCGTCGGGATTGCGACTTTTGGTCGTTTGACAGCAAGACACGCAATGATCATGCCGAATTCATAGGCAAGTGCCCTAATACTAATTTGGCTGGCAGCTTAAGGCGTCGTGAACGCAAAGTCCGATTGTCAGTTATTGAGAAATTTAAGATACCTGGCATTTTTTCGCAAATCGCTCCGCATTATGCGAATTATGGAGCCTCTGGCCGCAGGCTGACTCATTTGCGACATGCGCTACGATTTGGCCACAGACCGTCCATCATTTGTCGCTCAAGTGCCATAAGCAGGCTACGCGCTCAGGCCCAGAATCATAAGGAAGTTTGACTGAATTTGGGAAGCCGGATTCGGAACCCGATAGGCAAATAAGACGAATTCAGTTCCGCGCAATACCGCTATTGGACGGTGTCGGGGCCACCACTGGAGCCTGCAGGCCCGCGCCTGCGCTCCTCGAGCTTGAAGGTCAGTACGTCGAGCAGGCAATCAACACGATCCATGAGCGCCTCGAGCATCGTTTGTTTTTCGAGCGGCGTGACAT
This sequence comes from Deltaproteobacteria bacterium, assembly GCA_003135135.1. GTDB lineage: Bacteria > Desulfobacterota > Binatia > Binatales > Binataceae > Binatus. The sequence continues at coordinate 9,019 of PLDK01000023.1, read as the reverse complement.
CGAGATGAAAGCACAGGAAGTTGATCAGTGCGGCGCCGCGCAGGCCACGCTGATCAACGATCGCGCGCCAAGCCTCATCCGCGGCGTCGCCCAGATAGCTGAACAGCATGTCGCGCAGCGCTTCCATCGTCTCGGCGTCACAATCGAGCGCGTCGGGCCGAACCGGACACCAATTCACCTCGGCTTGCCGATAAGAGCGATCGCGAATTTCGCGCACGATGCGAAACTCGCAAACGCCCTCGAGGACCAGGTTGTAGCGTCCGTCGGCAAGCTTGATGAGACCGCCGATTTTCCCCGCGCACCCGACCTCGAAAATATCCGGAAAGGCGTGGTAGTCGCGTTGCCGATCGCCCTTGAGCAGCGCCATCCCGATCATCCCGTGCAGGTCGGCGACGTCGGCGATCATCTCGCGATAGCGCGGCTCGAAAATATGCAGAGGTACGTTCAAGCCGGGAAACAACACGAGGTTCGGCAACGGAAAGATCGGAATGATAGTGGGTAATGCAGCCACGTTTGTGGTCGGCGCCTGTCAGTCAGGTTAGGGCCGTTGCGATCCGGCGTCAAGGAAAGCGGCGCGGCCGCGGTCCGATCGCGGCGGAGATACCACCGGCGCGCGGTTTTGCTATGTTTCAGCCAGACGATCCGCGATTTCGAGGAGGAGCACGATGGGTAAGGCCGTCGCTGCCGTGTTCACCACGCACGTACCCTGGCTGATGAGCGCCGATCCGGTGGCGCACCGGGCGTACATGGGCCGTCACGCGACGACCTTTTACGATGCGATGCTGAAGCTCGAGCGCGAGCGCCTGCGTCATCTCGAATTCGACACTTTCCTGCTAATCGATACTCACTGGTTCTCAACTTTGGAGTACGTGCTTAACGCGCATGAGCGGCTGTCGGGTGTGTTTACGTCGGAAGAACTGCCGGCGCTGCAGCATGACCTCGAATATGACTACCGGGGCGACCCTGAGCTTGCGCGCGGAGTTGAGATCGAGGCGCGCGCGCGCGGGATTCGCGCGATTGCGTCGGCGCATCGTAACTTGCCGGTGCAATATCCCACGCTCAACGTGATGCACTATTTCAATCACGAGGCGCGCCACCGGGTGCTCCCGGTCAGCGTGTGTCAAACGGCGTCGGTCAAAAACGATTTGGCTTACGGCGCCGCAATCGGACAGGCTATCTGGAAATCGAATCGGCGGGTCGTGATCGTGGCGTCGGGCGGGATGTCGCACAAGTTCTGGGACTACGATCGAATTCTCGACCGCGCGTCGGCGTCGCCCGACGACATCGCTTCAACCGCCAATCGCCTTTACGACGAACGAATCATGGAATGGTTCAAGGCCGGGCGGCATGACGCGGTGCTGGCCGCCGCCGACGACTACCGCGCGCATTGCTCGCCCGAGGGCCGCTTCTCGCACTATATCACGATGGCGGGTGCGATGGGTGGCGACGGCTGGACCTGGCGCGGCGAGCAGTTCGGAAAATACGAGGCCGCGCTCGGAACCGGCCAGGCAATCTTTTTCTTCCAACCTGCCATCAGCGGAGCCGAGCGCGCCGCGGCTTAGCGCGATACCGCCGGAGGTGCGCGTTGAAGCTTGCACACGGAAGATTGGCGATGCTGATGGGGCGCTTGCGCAGCGAGGTGATCTGAGATGGGCGCGCGCTCGGGCAACAACTACTTGTCGTCGCTGAAAAAGCTCGGCGCGGAAATCTGGATCGGTGGCGCACGTGCCGGCGACGTCACCGCCCATCCCGCGTTTGCCAATTGTGCGCGCTCGATCGCGTCGCTCTACGACATGCAGATGGAGCATCCCGAAACGATGACGTTTCGCACCGACGACGGCGGGCGCGCGGGGATGTCGTTCATAATTCCGAAAAACGCCGACGACCTGCGCAAGCGAACGCGGATGATGAAGACCTGGGCGGACTTCGGATGCGGGATGCTCGGGCGCACGCCGGATTACCTCAACGTGAGTCTGGCGGCGATGGCGGCGGCGCGCGATTTCTTTGCCGGGAGCGATCCGCGCCACGGCGACAACATCTGGAATTATTATATCGAAGCGCGCCATCACGATTGGTGCGCCACGCATACCCTGGTAAACCCGCCGCTGCGCCGCGCCCCAGGATGGACGGGACATACCGGCGCCGAGCTCGCGCTCAAGCTCGTCGAAAAAACCAGCGACGGCATTATCGTCAACGGCGGCGGGATGCTGGCGACGCTGGCGCCGCTATCCGAGGAAATCCTCGTGCTTCCCTCGACCGTGTTAAAGGCCGAGCCGGCGGCGGAGCCGTTCGCGCTGTCGTTTGCAATCCAGTGCAACGCCAAGGGGCTGAAGTTCATCTGCCGCGACGCCTGCGATGCGGGCCGTTCGCGATTCGACAATCCGCTCGCGTCGCGTTTTGACGAAATGGACGCGGTGGTCGTGTTCGACAACGTGCTCGTCCCGTGGGAGCGAGTGTTCCTGTGCGGTGACGTGGCGCGATACAACGCGCTGTATGCGGGAACCGGCGCGGTCGTCCACATGATGCACCAGGTGGTTGTGAAAAATGTCGCGAAGAGCGAGTTCATTCTCGGACTGGCGGCGCGAATCGCCGAGGACGGCGACGAGATGCAATTGCAGGACGTTCGCGAGCGGCTGGCCGAGATGATCACGACCACCGAAACGATGCGCGCGTGCTTGCGCGCCGCCGAAGCTGACGCCGCGCCGGACAAGTGGGGCGTGTTCACGCCGGCGCGAGCGCCGCTCGACACCGCGTGCAATCTGTTTCCGCGGCTGTATCCGCGCATGGTCGAGATTATCCAGCTGAGCAGTTCGAGCTCGCTGATGGCGACACCGTCGGCGAGCGACTTCGCAAATCCCGCCGAGGTGGCGGATATCGAGCGCTACTTCGCAGCCGCGGATTCGCCCGCCAAAGAGCGCGTCGCGCTTTATCGATTGGCGTGGGAGGTCGCGTGCAGCGCATTCGGCGGCCGGCAAGTTCTTTATGAGCGCTTTTTCTTCGGCGATCCGGTCGGGATGGCGAGTGCGCTGGTTGATAGCACCGACCTGAAACCGCTGGCCGATCGCGTGCGGGCCTTCCTGAAGCGCCCCGACTGAGCCGCGGGTGTATCTCGCCGCGGCGCGGGTGGCGGGGGATGGCGCCGACGCGGTATCGTCATACTCTACTATCCTGATGGCGAGACTTCGAAAGGCGGCGCGAATCTGGGGAGATCCCAAGGCACGTGAAATTGGCCAGCGCGCACTAATCACGGCTGACGACCGCGTTTTCACGATCGATCCGCCGGCGATTTTCGGCCGTCGCGCGCCGGTCGAAATCGAGATCGGCGCGGGCAAGGGCGAATTCATTATCGAGCGCGCCGCGGAATTTCCCGAGCGCGACTTTATCGCGGTGGAACTCTCCGCGACGGTCACGCGCGTGCTGGCTGTGAGATGCGGCCGCGCGGGGCTGGACAATTTGCGCGTCGTGCGGATGGACGCGCGGACTCTTGTCAATCTGATGCTCCCGGACGCGAGCGTGAGCGCGTACCATATCTACTATCCGGACCCTTGGCCCAAGGAGCGCCACGTCAAGCATCGGCTGTTCACGCCGACGCTGGTCGCGAGCCTGTTTCGTACCGTCGAGCCGGGCGCAACCGCCTACATCGCAACCGACGTGCGCGATTACGCGGGCGAGATCTTCCCGATGATGCTCGCGGCAGGATTCATCCGCGCAGTCGAGGCCGCACCCGGCGCGGATCGAACCGGGTTCGCGCGCAAGTACGTGGCTGCGGGCAAGCCGGTTTTTTCGGCCTCGTTCCGCACGCCGCGCGAGTCCAAAAGTCCCTGAAGCTGCTCGGTTATCGGCGCCATGCCCCGAATCGGGGATCGGGCGCGGATTGCAATGCGGAACAGCGTTGTTTAACCTTTTCGCATCTCTAAGATGAAACGATTGCTGTTGATATTGGTGGCTTTTGCTCTGCTGCCCGCGGCCGCTTGCAGTCTGCGCCAGAAGCCCACCGGCGAGAACTACTACGCGCAAGGCCAGCTTGATTTCGCGACCAAAGAGTACAAGGCGGCAATCGAAAACTATCAGAATTTGATCGATAAGTTCCCGTTCAGTCCGTACGCCGAGGATGCCGAGATGAAAATCGGCCTCGCCCATTACCAGGAGAAGGATTACGCCGAAGCGATCGGCGCGCTCGACGATTTCCAGCGGATGCATCCGACCAGCAAAAACCTCGAGCTCGTCACCTACTATATCGGGCTGAGTTACTACGATCAGATTGGGCGCGAGGACCAGGATCAAGGCAAGACCGTGGCGGCGCTCAAGCGCTTCCAGGAATTGGAACAGCGCTTTCCGGAAGGCGACTTCGCCGAACTGGCGCACGAGAAGGTCCTGGTATGCCGCGAGATGCTCGCACGTAACCAGATGATCGTCGGCAACTATTACTACAAGCGCGCGAACTTTCGCGCGGCGGAGTCGCGATTTGCCGAATTGCTGCAGAAATATCCGGAGACTCCCGTCGCTCCGGACGCGCTGTTCGAGCTCGGAATCTCGCTGGAGAAGGAAGGCAAGCGATACTCTGCGGCGCAGGCTTTCGCCGCCGTCGAGAAGCATTTCCCGAACACCAACTACGCCAAAAAAGCCCGGACCGAGCTGGCCAAGCTCCACCAACCAATCGATACCGAAGAAGATCCGCTTCCACTGGTGCTCGCCGAGACCGGCTACGGCGGAAATCCCGATGATTCGAATGCGGACAAAGTAGTCGTGCGCCAGCGCTCCGATGTCGCGTCGGCCGCTGGCGGGTCGACATACGGATCCGACCGACTGCCAGTCCTCAACACACCATCGTCGCCGCCCGCCTCGGGAGCTCGAGCACCATCGCCGGATATACCCCCCATGATGCATGCGCCCGATGCGTCGCAGCCCGATCTTCCCAACCAAAAGCCCGGCGGGCCGGACATGATGCGGGCTCCTGCCCCTAGCCTGCCAGCGCCGACCGGCAGTATAGCGGGCGCCGCCGCCGCCCAGGCGCACGCGATGACAGGCGCCGCCAGCTCGGCGCCGGAGCCGTCGTTGCATCAGATGGAGTCGGGCGCGGGCGCGCCGGCGTCTGCGCCGTTGTCGTTAAGCGAGCCGCCCACGGCCGGTCCCGCGACCCTCAAGACGATCAGGTTGTCATCGAACGATCCGCCGCTGTCGGTGGTTCTTGAACTCAGCGGGCCCGTCAGCTTCGACAAAAACCTCCAGAGCAATTCCGGTGGCTCGACCGCGACGGTGGTACTCAAGGACGTTACACCCGACTCGGCCCTACAGACTCATCTGGTGTTCGACAAGTCGATTTTCAAGGATTGCAACGTCTCGAGCAGTAAGTCGGGAACGACCGTGACCTTGAACATGCAGCCGGTCGCGCATTTTGCGGTCGTGCCGCTCGAGGGGCCGCCGCGCCTGCTGGTAACGTTTACGCCGCAGGCGGGAACCCTGAAAACCAGCGCGGCGAACTAACCCTGCGCGCGACGGGCGTAACTGACTGGCGGCTGTCCACAAACCACAACTCTCTTTCACTGCACGCCCGCGGCAGTGGCCGCGCGCGACAACGGAGCGCGGCCTTAACCTTGGGTGCAGGGGTCACCCCTGCATCACGCGAAGACTTCGTCGAATTTGATGCCGAGGAATTTGAGCACCACTTCGGCGTAAACTTTCAGTCCCCAGTAAAAGCCCTCGACGGGGATTCGCTCGTCGTTGCCGTGATAGAGCGAGCCGAACGGAATGTGCGCATCGAGCTTGACCGGCGAGAATCCGTAACACGCGGCCCCGAGCTTCGAATAAAACTTGTTGTCAGTCGCACCGGGGATCATCCAGGCAATCGCGCGCGCGCCGGGATCGGCCGCCTCGACAGTCTGCTTGATCAACTCAAACAGCGGAGTGTCAGGACTCGTCTCCGCCGGTGGTGCGGTCTTGAGCAACTCGAAAGTCGGCTCGGGACCGACTATCTGGCGCAGCTCGGCCATGAAGCTCTCGGGATCTTCGCCGGGCAGGGTGCGGCCGTCCAGCACGATCGTCGCCTCGCCGGGAATCACGTTGTCCTTGTAGCCGGCGCGCAGAATCGTCGGCGACACCGTGTTGGCAAGCATCGGCGCGAACAGCGGCCCGGGCGATTCGATCGGCACGCCCAACTCCTCGAGCGTCCGGCGCATGAGCGGCGAGACATTCGTGCGCATCGGCGTTTTCACGATCCTGGTGATCAACTCGGAAATTCGGGAGATCGCAGTGTCCGAGCGCGGTATCGATCCATGCCCCGGCATCGCGGTGACCTTCATCTTGACCGTGACAAAGCCCTTCTCTGCCACTTGGATCGGATAGAAGCGACGGTTCCCGAGATGAACGGTGAAGCCGCCGAGCTCGTTCAATACGTAAGCCGCGCGGACCAGTTCGGGATGCTGCTCGACGAGAAATTTCGCGCCGAAATCCGAGCCAGCCTCCTCGTCCGAGACCGCCGCCAGTATCACATCACGATTCGGCTTCGCCCCGGCGCGCTTCATTGCGGTCATCATCACGAGGTCCATCGCGCATTTGGATTTCATGTCGAGCGCGCCGCGCCCCCATACGCATCCTTGCACGATTTCGCCGCTGAACGGCTCGCGCGTCCATCCCGATCGCTCGACGGGAACGACGTCGGTATGCGACGCGAGCAGCAGGGCGCCTGCGGAAGAATCGGTACCCGGATAGCGCGCAACCAGATTAGCCCGGGTTGGTGCGCCTTCGCGGATCACGGAACTGAGGCCATGAGCGCCCAGCGCGTCCGCCAGGTAATCGGCGGCGATTCGTTCGTTGCCCGGCGGATTGGTGGTGTCGAGCCTGACCAGCGCGCGCAGACAATCAAGCGCCTCCTGCTGGATCGCCTGCCAGGAGATTCTCATTGAGTTTCCCCTTTCCTTGAATCTGTAATTGTCAAATAAAGCTACAATTTGTTACGATTTAAGCGTAGGTATATGAGCGTCAATTATCGCGGCTGGAACGACGCAAAGGAAGTACCTTGCAGATGTAGTCGCGGGTACTTTGTGCCCGGTGGCATCCGCGAATGAGTGACGATACCCTCGGACCAAGGTTGCGGATCGTGGGCATCATTTGTGTCGAAAGAGTCATCGTCGCGGTGCGCGATTTGGCGGCGTCGTGCGAAAACTGGCGACGGGCGGGGTTCGCCGTCGCCAACCACGAAAACGAATTCGACCGCGCCGGTATCCGTATCGCTCGACTGGCCGCGGGGGCTGTGGAAATCGATCTCTGCGCGATGCACTCCGCCGAATCTGAGTCGCCGCTATCTCAACATTTGCGTGAAGCGACCAGCAATGACAATGGCGGCGGCATCGTCGGATGGGTCTGGGGTGTAAAGGGCGCCTCCACTGCAGATGAGCGTCAGTCGGGGACGGGCCGACCTCGAGAATCAATCCTGCTGCCGGGGCGATCGGAGCCTGCCATCGAAGCTGCGATGCTTTTGTCCGGATTGCCGGGGGTCATTACTGCTGCCGCTCCAACCAGTCTTGACATCGAGTCGCGTCGCCAGTCGCTCAGCCGGCTATGCGGGAGCAACGCAAATAGCGTCGACTATCTTGAGCATATCGTCGTGATGACTCCCGTGCTGGAGGACGCGATCGCTGCGCACGAGGCGATTGGCGTCCCATGCAAGCGAATCCGTGAAGTCGGCAATGGCGTCAGACAGGCGTTTTTCAAGCTCGAGCAGACCGTGCTCGAAATCGTGGGACCGGCGCGTGGGCGTCCGGGATGCTGGGGGTTTGCGCTGATGTGCTCGGACATCGCGCGAGCAGTTGCAACGGCGCGTGCGGGCGGTTTACAGGCGACGGAGCCCAAGCTCGCGATTCAGGGTGGACAGATCGCGCGAATCGTCGAGCCGCTCGATGGAGTCGCGATTGCGTTCATGCAGTCCGGCCCCCGTCGCGACGACTGAGCGATCGCCGTCAGGGAGATGCCGCTGACGCGCTTTAGAAAGGGCGGTGGCCGAAGAACACGGCATTGATATCGCGCTTGGACGCCGCGAGTGCGTCGCGCGATTTCGCCGCCATCGTTTTTGCCAGCTCCCGGGCCGCCGGCATCAACGCGTCAGGTTTGACGACCCGGTTCAGCGCACCCATCGCGAGCAATTCCTCCGCCTTGTAATGGCGGCACATCAGGATCGCTTCCTTCGCGCGCCACGGCCCGAGCCTGGCGGCGAGCACGCTGGCAGGAGCGCCGCGATACGGCACGTCGAGATCCACCTCCGGCACCCAGAACTCCGCACCCTCGACTGCGATCGCAAAATCGAATGCGAGCGCAAATGACCATCCGCCGCCGACTGCGTAGCCGTTGATCGCGCCAATCGTGATCTGATCCAGATGCGCCAGCACGTCGAACGCCCGGCCTATCAGCCGCGGCCATCGTTTGCCGAACTCGCCCATGCGGCGGCGGCGCTCGGCGGGATCGATAACGGCGCCGGCCGGGTTCTTGAACATCGCGTTGTCCGCGCCGGCGCAAAAGGCGGTGCCCTTTCCGGTCACGATCAGCGCGCGGCAATCGCGATCGTCGCGGACGGTTTGCAGACGTCGCTCGAAATCGAGGATGACTCCTTCATCGAGGCAATTGCGACGCTCGGGGCGATTGAACGTGATCGTGGTGATCGGGCCGTCTTGCTCGACGAGGAAGTTCTCTGTCATCTGGCTCGGCTCCATTCATGTTGCTTTACTTCGGCGCAATGCTCCGGTGCAACTCTTTAACTTTTTCACTTTTTCACTGGCTTGCGCGCCAGCGACCGATGTTGAACAATCGCTTTTTTCACTGTCTCGCGCGGAGAGGTGGCCGAGTGGTCGAAGGCACCAGATTGCTAATCTGGCGTACTGGGTAACCGGTACCGAGGGTTCGAATCCCTCCCTCTCCGCCACACAGCCTGGCATGTTATCCTACTTTTGGGAGAAGCGATGAAATCGGCGCGTGGGGCGCGATTCGCGCGCGGCCGTGGAAGCGGTGCGGGAAGCATCTGGTTATGATT
>PLDK01000028.1 GCA_003135135.1 Deltaproteobacteria bacterium | reverse complement strand
GGAAATTGGGGAGCAGGCCACGGCCTCAGCAACAATTCATTCTCTTGTGTCATCCCGAGCGCAGCCGAGGGACCCGGCTCTTTTTCTTAGCCTCGCCCTGCGAGGGTACTTCAAAGCTCGCCCGGGATCAGCTAAAAGAGCACATGAGCACGAATGTCCCCGGTCCTATCGGGTCTCCCCCTCAACCGACGATAGGCGGCCTCGGCGCCTCGCCCGCAGCCGTGGCTCCTACGCCCACCGCTGCAAAACGCTTCGCGGGGATAATGGGGCACGCCTTAGCCATTACTTTATGGACATATGCTTTTGTAAAATTACTCGCATTTGACATAGACCAGTTCGTCGCAGACAGATTTTTTCCTAACTACGCCTGGCTCCTTGACTACAAGTTTCTGTTTGTCATTGGAGCAATCGCAGCAATCTGGCTGCTGACAAAACCAAACACCATACTCCTTTGGCTTGCATTCATTGTTTTATATCCAGTCTTGCTAGCGTTGTGGTATCTACCCAAATTTCTCTTGAAAAGGCGTAGTTGGATATTGACTTTCGCAACAATCAACGCGGTGCTCTCCTTCTCTACCTCTCTCCGATTCAACTTCATCACTTTTTCAGTTTTCCTTATCTCATTCGTGGTCGCCGTCAAGAGCTCAGACGTCCAACTGCTCTGGCCTGCGATGACCTTAATGTTCCTAATCCTTGGCCTTCTGTATATTCACCGCTTCTCAATGATTTTTCGTCCGTCAAGCGTTTTTCTTTCTTACAGAACGATATTCGCCGGCGTCAATACTTTCTTCAAAAAGAACTTTGTTCGGAACGAGGACACAAAGCAGTTATCATACGAACAGTTACCGGTCCCTCAGCAGCAAGTTTGGCTTACAAATCTTCAAATGTTCGTTTTATTTAATCGTGCTTGTCTATTCACGTCGAAGAAGTTGCGAGACTTTCAAAGTAGCCAGTTGAATCTGATCTCGTACGTACTTAGCCTGTTAATGATACTAATATTGACCGCCATCGGGTTTGCAGCAATCAATTGTGCACTCTATAAGATAGACCCCAAGTCGTTCAGCGTGATCGGACGACCGACATTTTTCATTTTCTTTTATTATAGCTTTAAGACGTTCTTGTTCGGTGGTATTCGAGAAGTTACTGCCCTGACTCCAATTTCCGAATCTATAGCAATGGTCGAGTATTTTCTCGCCATATTGTTGACACTAATTTTGGTTTCGCTTTTCATTTTCGTGCGAGGTGATCGCTTCACTTCTGAGCTTAATGGCGTCATTGAGAACATCGAGAGAGAAGGAGCCGGAATGGAGGATTTCATTCAGAACGAATATCTGCTGAACGTCGACGGCGCGATCGCCCGACTGAGAGAATTGAACGCCGGCCTCGTAGACTTGGTGTATCAAATTTCGAGTTGGTGAGCTCCTCCCTGGGGGAAACGGGGATTTTGGAATGAGCGTTCGGCGGGCGTGAGCCAGTGGCACGTTTAAGGAGGTAAAGGCGTACGATTGCGGCACCCCCACTTAGCGGTAGCCGCGGCATATCTACCTCCCGTGATAGAACCGGCGAGGCAAAAGAGCGAGCCCTCGCCGGCATTAGGTCGGTGGTGCCTCCGGTAAAATAGCGGGCGAGGTAAGATTCGGACCCTCACACGGCGAGGAAAAAGGCTCCGGGGTCTCTCCGCTTCGCTCAGGATGACTCAAAAAAGTTCTAACAGGGCGAAGCCCGCATCTTTGTTTTAATATAGGGTGCAGGGGTTACCCCTGCCCAAGGAAGTGTGAAACCCACGGTGGGTTTCACATTCAATCTATACCCGCGAGCTTGCGCGCATATGCGGCCACGGTCTTGAAGTCGTACTCGCGGTAAGCCTGCAACTTCTCGGCCTCGAATCCGCCTTCCGCGTGCACCGCGAGCACTTCCTGGTAGCCGCCGAAATCCGACGACGTCAGATCGCCAATCAGGTTCAGCAGCCTCAGGCGCTTCTCCGCATCGAAACCTTTCGCGCCGCCCATGTATTTGAGCACGTAGGCGCCGGTCGCCTCGCTGGTGAGATCTTCAGCGGCGGGTCCTGTAACCAGCAGACCGCCGGCGAGGTCCTGCACGATTTGCACCGCCTGATGGTAGTTGTGAGCGAAGTGATACTTCGCGACGTTGGTGAGCAGCGTATTGGGCACCGCGACGCCGTCCTCGAGCGTGCAGCTGCGCGCGGCATGCTCGATCAGTCCGCGCACGGTGGTGTGATACGCCGCGAGATGGGTGAGCTTGTCGCGCACGTGACCCGCGCGCGAGATTCCGTTGGCCTCCGCGACCGCATGGCCGGCGCCCGCCATCAGTTCGAGCAGCGGCAGTTTGTACGACACGGCGGTGAAGCGATGGAATCGAACGAAGGTCAGCGCGAGCAACCCGGCGAAGTCGATCTCGCCTTGCAGGAACACACGCTCCCTGGGCACGAACACGTCGTCGAAGACGGTCAGCGTCTCCATCATCTTGTGCCGCGCGCTGATCGGATGCTCGAAATCGTTTTTATGCGAGCTGCCGTGGGGCGACGCGAGCAGCTTCAGGCCCGGCGTGTTGATCGGCAACGCGAACGCGACGGCGTAGGCCTTGTCCTCAGCGCGCATCGCACGCGTCGGCAGGACGATCACCTCATTGGTGTTGGTCGCGACGCTGGTGTGAACCTTGGCGCCGCGCACGACGATGCCGTCGGGGCGCTCCTCGACGATTCGCACGTAGTAGTCCGGATGATCCTGCTGCGTGGGACCGAGCGCGCGATCGCCCTTGGCGTCGGTTTGCGCGACGGCGACGGCGAGATCGTTGTCGCGGCAATTTCGGTAGTAGTTGCGGATGCGCTCGCGGTACTCGGGCTTGCCGGCAGCCGCGAGCCGTTCGCCGATGATATGCAGGGCGAGCAGCGCGTCGGTGCCGATCTCCTTGATCAACACCACCAGCGTCGCGCCCTCGCGCGTCGCCGCCGCGATCAGCCGGCTGCGCTTTAGCAGGTCGTCGCCATTTTGCGGAATATGGTAGTAGCGGCTGTACTCGTCGGCGCCCTCTTTCACCACCGCGAGTTCGCGATACTTCGGATCGTGAGCCATCCGGTAGTCGAGCGCCGCGTGCTCGACTGCTATTCCGATAACAGGATGCGCGGTCACGTCCGCCACCCGTTCGCCCCTGAAAAAAACCGCGCGGCCGTCGCGCAGCGAGCTTTTGTACTGTTCAGCCGTCCGTAGTCCCATCGTCGTGATTTTTCCTCGTCGAAGATTGGCGCCACCGGCGCATCGCCATCCGCAAACGCGCCGCTCATCGCGTTTCGGTTGCGGCAGGGGCGAAACGCCAATATAGAAGCGCTGAGCGTTCGCTGTCCAACTGCTCGCGCGGGAGAAGCGTTATGGCGAGTCCAAAGATGTTCGATTTGAGCGGCAAGGTCGCCGTGGTCACCGGCGGCAACGGTGGAATCGGGCGCGGGATCGCGCTCGGGCTGGCGCAAGCCGGCGCGGCGGTCGCGATCCTGGCGCGCAACGAAGAGAAGAATCGCGCCGTCGTGGACGAGCTCGCCAAGGCGGGCGTGCCTGCTATAGCGATCAAGCTCGACGTGACGCGGCGCGACGACCTGCGCCCGGCGATGGAGGAGGTCGAGCGCAAGCTGGGACCCATCTCGATTCTCGTCAACAACGCCGGAATCGCGCTGGTGGGCAGCGCGTTGAATTTCAGGGCCGAGGACTGGGACCGCGTGATCGAAACGAACCTGAACTCATGCTTTTTCCTTTCGCAGATCGCGGCGCAATCGATGGCGGCTCGCAAGCAAGGCAAGATAATCAATATCGTGAGCGAATATTCCCTGTTCGGCGCGCAGAGCATAATTCCTTACGCCGCGGCGAAAGGCGCGCTGGTGCAGGTGACCAAGACGATGGCGATCGAGCTGGCGCCGCACAACATCCAGGTCAACGCGATCCTGCCGGGATGGATCGAAACCGACATGACGGTGGTCGCACAGAGCGGCCCGTGGTTCCAGGAAATAATCGCGCGCACTCCGGCCGGCCGCTTCGGCAAGCCCGAGGAGACCGCCGGCGCGGCGGTGTTTCTGGCTTCGCAAGCGTCGGACTTCATAACCGGATCGACCGTCGTCGTGGATGGCGGCTACGCGATCAGGTGAGAAGGAGCGCCCGCGTTTTTAACAGTGTTTAGCCGCTTAACTGTTTAACGCGGGCGGCGCGGCGGCGTAAGATGCCGCATCATGACTGGACGCAAAACGCCCTCTTCCGCTCGTCCTGAATCCGCGCGTAACGAGTACGGCCTGCCGGCGCTCAAGCCATTGCGTGTGTTGGTGGCCGGCGAGGTGATTCTCGATCGATACCTGTGGGGCGACGTCGCGCGAATCTCGCCCGAAGCGCCGATTCCGATCCTGCGCGTGCAGCGCCGCGAGGAAAAGCCCGGCAACGCGGGCTTCGTGATGGCGAACTTGCGCGCGCTCGGCGCCAACGTAAGCGCACTCAGCGTGGTGGGCGCGGATCGCAACGGCGCTCTGCTGCGCGAGATTTTCGCCGACCTGGGAATCGATACGCGTTCGATTCTGATCGATCCCGACCGCCCCACCATCGTCAAGGATCGAATGCTCGGTTCCGTGCAGGCGGCCCATCGCGCGACCCAGCAACTGCTGCGCGTCGATGAGGAAGACCCCAGTCCGCTCAAGCCCGCGCGCGAACGCGAGCTGATTGCCCGCGTCAAGTCCGAGCTTCGCACCTGCGACGGCGTGCTGATATCGGATATCGACAAGGGGATGCTGACTGCGGCCGTGTTGCGGGCGCTGATCGATGGCGCCCGGGCGCGCGGCATCCCGGTGATTGTCGATCCGCGCAGGACCGAGGACTTTTCGATTTATCGCGGCGCCACCGCGCTCACGCCCAATCGTCACGAAACCGAAGTCGCCACCGGGATGCAGCTCACTGACCGCGGCGCGTGGCGGGCTGCGGCCGAAACTCTGGTGCGCAAGCTCGGCCTGGAGGCGTGCCTGATAACGCTCGATCGCGACGGGATGTATCTGGCGGAGCGCGGCGGCAAAGACACCTACGTATCGACGGTGCCGCGCGAGGTTTACGACGTGACCGGCGCGGGCGATGTGGTGCTGAGCGTGTTCGGGATGTTTTCGATCGCGGGACTGGGCTTCTCGTCGGCGGCGACGATCGCGAACCTGGCCGCGAGCATCGAGGTGACCCGGATCGGCACGGAGGTGATCACGCGCGAAGATCTCGCCCGCGCACTGAGTCCCGCTCACTTGAGCTACGAGCGCAAAATCCATTCGATCGACGAACTCAAGGCGGCGCTGGAGCGCGAGCGGCGCGCCGGCCGGCGAATCGCGTTCACCAACGGATGCTTCGATCTGCTGCATGCCGGGCATATCCAGATGCTCGCGTTTGCGCGCGCGCAGGCCGACCTGCTGGTGGTCGGACTCAACAGCGATCGCAGCGTGCGGCGGCTCAAGGGCGACGCGCGCCCCATCTATCCCGCGGCGGAGCGGGCGAGAATCCTGGCCGCGCTGGAAGCGGTTGATTACGTAGTTGTGTTCGACGAAACGCGGGCCGAGAAAATTATTCGCGCGGTTAAACCCGACGTCTTGATCAAGGGCGAGGATTGGCGCGGCAAGCGGGTTGACGGCCAGGCATTCGTCGAATCGCGCGGAGGAACAGTGGCGCTGGCGCCCTTGCTGGGCGGACGCTCCACCAGCGCGACTATCGATCGGATGAGTTCGAAGCCGCGCGCGGGGAAAGACGGCGCGTGATTTGATCGGTGAACTGCTTGAGTTCCGGCATCGCAAGCATCCAGGCGCCGAACAGGTAGAGCCCGCCGTAAGTCGAAAGAATCGCCAGCCCCTGGATGCGCGGCCCGAATCCCGCCATCCGAAGTTTCAAGATGAACGCGAGCGCGGCGGCTCCAAGAGCCAGCGCCCACAACTTCGCCAGATACGAACGCTCGAGCCCGGTCCATCCGATGCGCCCGTTCAGCGCCCATCGCAGCATCGCAAACTCAACCCATCCGGCTGCGCCCGCCGACACCGTCAGTCCGGCAACGCCCCACTTCTGCGCGATTCCGAGCATGGGCGGCAGTGGAATCGCGCATAGATAGCCGAGCACCAGCGTCAGCGCGACGCGGATTAGTGCGAATCGAAGCGGGGTGCGGGTGTCGAACAGCGCGTAGAACGCCGAATTGTACAACCGGCCCATCGTGGCCGCGAGCAACCCTACCCCCGAACCCGCGAGCACGGCCCACACGTAAACCGCGTCGGCGCGCGTGAAAGCCCCGGATTGATAAATCATCGCGACGATCACGTCGCCGAGAATCAAAAAGGCCGCGGACGACGGGACCACCAGGAACGCGATTTGGCGCAGTCCCCGGTTCAATCGCATACGCAGAATCGCGCTCATTTGCTCGGGCATCGCACCCGCGGCGCGCGACATCGCGGGCAACTCCGACGCGGCCACCGAGTATCCGAACAGGCTGATCGGCACCATGTAGAGCAACTGGCCGTAGTTGAGCGCTGCGACGGCGCCGGTCGGCAAGAGGCTCGCCAGCACGTTGTCCACGTAAGCGCTCAGGTTGACAACGCCGCGGCTGATGACCACCGGCGTCAGGTTGTGGAACACGGATCGGAGCGGCGCGGCAACGCGTGCGAAGTCGATGCGATTCTTTCTCAGTAGCGCGAGCGTTTGCGGAACCTGTACCGCGATTTGCAAAGCGGAGCCGACGACGGACCCCCACGAGATCGCGATCGCAAGCCCGTCCTGCGAGCGGCGCGGCCCGTAATAGAGCAGCGCCGCGATCATTGCGACGTTCCACGCCACCGGCGCGGTGTACGAGACGAAAAATTTGTGATGACTGTTCAGGACGCCGAGAAACCACGCCGACATCACCAGCAATCCCGCGCCGGGAAACAGGATGCGCACGATCTGAATCGTCAACTCGCGCTTGTCGCCCGCGAAGCCCGGCGCGATCACGTCGATCAGATACGGCGTCACCATCACGCCGATCGCCACCATCACCGATACGCCGAGAGTCAGAATTGCGCCGACGCCCCACGCCAGCATGTCGGCGGTTTCATTGTCGCCCTCGCCCAGCAATTTTCCGTAAACCGGGATGAACGACGCCGACAGTACGCCCTCGCCGAACAGGTTCTGCAGAATGTTCGGGATGCGAAACCCCGCCTTGAACGCGTCCGCGGTGGCCGAGTCGCCAAGGAAATGCGCGAAGATGCTGTCCCGGACGAGACCGGCAATCCGGCTGAGCAACACGCCCGCGGCGATCGTGCCCGCCCGGCTCGCGCCCGATCCGCTCGCGCTCGCCGGGCCGGGGCGTGCCTCGGCGCGCGGTTCGTTGCGATCCTGACGATTGGGTGCGATTTCGGACAAGTTCCCTCTGACGCAGGGAGTATAGCGACCGTCAAAGGCGCGTAGTAGCGGGCGTTCGAGGCGCGCTACAATCGTCCTGTGAGCTTTTCGCTCTACGTCCATATTCCGTGGTGCCACTCGAAGTGTCCGTACTGCGACTTCAATTCGCATGCGGCATCGTCATGGCCGGAAGCGCAATATACTCGCGCGCTGATTTCTGAGCTCAAGGACAGGGCGGGCACTCCGCCGTATTCAGGCCAGCGCATCCGGACAATCTTTTTTGGGGGTGGAACGCCGTCGCTGTTCGATCCCAAATCCATCGGTGAGATTATCGACGCCGCCAATCGCGCTTGCGGGATCGAACCCGACGCCGAGATATCGCTCGAAGCGAATCCGGGCACCGTGGACCTGGCGAAACTCGGCGGGATGCGCGCGGCGGGGGTAAATCGAATCAGTTTCGGCGCGCAGTCGTTCAATGCCGCGACGCTCAAGTTTCTCGGCCGGATTCATTGCGCCGACGAAACCCGCGCAGCTGCCGGGATGGCACATCGCGCCGGCTTCGATCGCCTCAATCTGGATTTGATCTTCGCGGTTCCGGGACAGACGGTCGCCGATGTTCTCTTCGACATCGAATCGGTGGCCGCGCTCGAACCGGATCACATCTCGGCATACAACCTGACCTTCGAAGAAGGCACCGCCTTCTTCACGGACTTGAAGCACGGACGAATCAAACAGCTCGCGACTGACGAGCAGGCCGCGATGTATCAAACCGTGCGCGAAGAAATCCCGCGTCGCGGCTACGCGATGTATGAAATTTCGAACTATGCAGCGCCCGGCCACGAAGCGCGACACAATCTGACCTACTGGCGCGCGCAGACGTACCTCGGAATCGGCGCGGGCGCTCATAGCTACGCAGGTGACGGGCGCGGCGGCCAGCGCAAGCGATGGTGGAACGAAAAGCTTCCGGCGCGTTACATTTCCGCGATCGAAGAGCGCAAAAACGCCGAGACCGGCGCTGAAACGATCGATGAAGCCGGCGCGCAGAGCGAATTTGTGTTTCTCAATCTACGGCTGCGCGAAGGCTTCGCGATCTCCGATTTTCACGCGCGCTTCGGCCGCAACTTCGAATCCATCTTCGGCATCGTCGCCACCCCGCTGTTCAACAACGGGTTACTGACGCTCGATCGCGGCCGAATCAAACTGACCGATCGCGGCCTGGAAATGGCCGACTCCGTGTTCGCCGAATTCGTCTAAGTTCACCAAGCTTCGTAGAGATCTACTTTGTTTTGCAGCGCATGGCAGAACCTGCCAACGTCGCTTGTCTGTATAACTTTCTCAAGGGAGGGCGACTGGCCTCTGGCATAGCTCGACCACTTGGTTCGCGAACCCTATCAAACCAAGAAATCGTGCCGTGTCCTCAAGGTAAGATGCTGGGACGACACGCTCAGCAAGTGATGTCGGCGTTGCTTGCAGCTGACGCCCAGTCCTTCCTGCGGTCCGTAACTGCCGTAGCGCCCGAGCCTCAGTATCCCGCACTTGCCGCGGGCTGAGTGCTAACTCAGCGGCCGTTTCCTTGTAGGAACGTGGCCGCGACATCTCCGCCGATCGTGTTTTGCGATTCAGCCCAAAGCGGGTCCGTAACACATTCTGTTCTCGTTCAGTTAAGGTGGCAATTATTCGGTCCGTCGTCATAGACAGATACGCCAACCTATATACCCTTGTGGCTTGACGTGCTTTTTCTGAACGAACTCTCGTAAGGGCCCGCAGCAGTCTCTCAGGATCGGCGCAAACTAGGTAACGAATATCCTGCATTAGACTGTCCAGCTCGTCAGTTAGCCCAGCTTTCGATAGGTAGCTTGCAAGGTGTGTTCGGATATATGGATCGGCGATTTCCCAGCACTTACCATCCTGTCCAGGAAGATTAGGGGTCACTTGCAAGAGCGCCTTGGATATTAGACTATAGGTATTCCGGGGGGCGGTCTTGCGGAGATAGTCGGCCAGCGCTTCGTGATAAAGACGGTAGACCGATCTGCCGCCTTCTGTTGATTCAATTATATAAGCAGCCGCGTAATCAAAGAGATTAGACAGATCAGTCTTGTCGGTGTAGTTCTTGTGGAAGATTGAATTAGCTAGTGAAGTCCATAAATATCCTCGCGGCAGACCTTCGCCTTCACCAAAGGCCAACGGAGTCAGCAGAGTAATAGCGATCCTCTTGTTAAAACCAACTACTTTCAGTTCATCGAGACGTTCAAGAAATCCATCAAAGGCGGCCCGTATGTCATTCGGAAATTTCTCCTGCCAATCCTCATCATGAATATTCACTACCTCATCAACGCTCATTACTGAGCTACACACAATTCTCGCGCAGAGATAATTGTTACCTGCCTTAGCCGCAATGGCTCGCGCAACTGCCTCCGCCAATTCAGGTCGATTGCGATAAGGAGTTTTAACCCAAGGTTCATCAGTCGAAAGAAGGCGAGAACGAACGTAGTTTACTATATCGGGCGGTTCAAGGTACTTCGGTAAATCGAGATCGATCGTGTCATCGTGTTGTCTTAGTCCTGGTACAACAAGCCTCGAGCTCCTGCTGCCAATGTGCCTGCTGCCGACGAGAATCCGAATTCTCGGTATGTGGATCAATTTGCTTAGTAGTGCGCTCACTATATCGCCTGGGCCGACCGACTCGTCCAGAGCGTCGAGCACGATAACCGGCCGACGACGGCTCTTTCCGACGGCGAGGACAACGCGCTCTGCTGACTGTGATGCTGGTTCGGGCATCCCAATCTTATCCGCTATTATTTCCACGATCTGACCGAGAGTTTTTCCCCGAGCGTGGACTGCAATATCAACGATTCCCTCCGGTGGAAGTGTGTCCTTAGGCAGATCATTGAGTAGACCGAGAGGCTGAGGAGTCCTTCGGTACTCCGGGTCAGAAAGGGTCACTATCCGAGCGAGAACCGCCGATTATCCCGCGCCAGGAGCGCCGGTAACCACTCTTAGAGTGTCGTCCGGGTCTTTTGAGGTTAGCCAGGAGACGATTTCTCGCAATGCTTGCCTCCGGCCGGTAAAGTAGCTGGTGCGCGATGAGAGCTCGGTCCCGTGCGCCCGTGGGATCCAGTGCTCAGCCAAATCTCTCGATCGTTGACTCTCGAGATCGAGGCCCGCAGGTATAGTCGCGTCGTAGTTACGATTTGGGAACAGCCGGCAGTGGTCGGTAACATCTAGAGCGGTAAGGACAGCTTGCTGCGATGGTCTCGGCAGCAAGGAGTTAACTGCTCCAACGATTGTATCTGGATAGAGGAATTGTTGGGTTTTTCCGCCCCACTGTCCCTCTTGGTTCAGTATGACTCGAGCGAATGCGTCTGAGAACGTTCCTCGCGACGCTTGTTCCCAACTTCTGGCTGAAGCGAGAAGGAATGCCCCAGTACCTAGATAAGCCGAAAAGCCACCCTTAAGACGCTGAAATACAGCGGCAATGTCGTCGTTTCCCCGGCCTGCATAGCATACATCGAGAATGATCAGACTTTGCTCAAAACGTCTCTTCTTTACCAATATGCGCGCCAGTTCTTCGACGGGCAGTGCGGTTCCATCCAGG
Organism: Deltaproteobacteria bacterium; assembly: GCA_003135135.1. Lineage (GTDB taxonomy): Bacteria > Desulfobacterota > Binatia > Binatales > Binataceae > Binatus. The sequence continues at coordinate 25,001 of PLDK01000028.1, read as the reverse complement.
TCGTCGGGCTTCGAGTCGGATAAGAGCAAATAATGTCGGTCTCCGTCAAAATGACCGTGCCCGGTGAAATAAAACACCAACATGACGCTCGACTCTTCTCGAATTTTTTCCAAATGATTCGGAAGCTTCGCGACAAAGTCTCTCTTGGTAGGATTGCGAGTTAAGCGGGCCGGTACGCGCTTGTAGCCGAGCTGAACCAGTGCGCCGCTCATCCGCGCCAGTTCTGCCGGAACAAGGGGTAGGTCCATGTTTGAGAGGTGCCTGTAGTTCTCGACCCCGGCAGCAATCAAATATCGTTTTGGCGAGTCGGTCATTAGACCCTTCGTCGACCGGCTTGCTTCTAGCCTGTACGCCCGATCGTTGCGTCGAGCAGTTCGACGATGCGGGCCGGCGTGGCAAGCCGGATGAACGCGCCCAGGCGCGGTCCGCGCTCCTGACCGAGAATAGATCGATACAGAAGCGGAAAAATCTTGCCGGGCTTGTCGTAATTTTCGCGGCCAAGATCGTAAATCTTCTTCTCGATCTCTTCGGCGCTCGCACCCTGATTTTCAACCAAATACGCCGCGAGACTTTTCAGCTGCGTGCGTTCCGTATCCGACGGCGTGTAGGGCTCCCTCACGATGAAATCGCGGTAGAAATTGAGCGCGCATTCCATCAGCGCCCGGCCCATCGCCTCCGTTTCCGCATCGCCCGCGATCGACGCGTCGTAACGGACCAGGTAATCCCAGATGTGGCCGCGATCCGAAGTGCCCAGCGCGCCGACGGCGTTCATCATCAGCCCGAAGCTGAGCGCCGAGTTGAATCGCCTCGGCGTGGTGCTCTGGATGACAAATTCGAGCACCGATTCGCGCCGCTGTTCTTCCGACGCCGCCGCGTAGGCGCGCAGCGCGTCGAGGTATTCGTCGACGTATTGCGGAATCGCCTCGCGAAACAGCTTGCGCGCGCGGCGCGGATTGAGCAGCAGGAAAAATTTGAGCACCTCGATCGGCGCGTAGCGCGTCCACTGGTCAACCGTCACGCCGCGGCCGACTGACTTCGAGACCTTGCGGCCTTCCTCGTCGAGAAACATCTCGAACGGAAATCCCAGCGGCGGCTGCGCACCAAGCACGCGCATAATTTGTCCCGAGAGCCACGCCGAGTCGGTGAGATCCTTTCCGTACAATTCGTAATCGACCTTGAGCACGTACCATCGCAGCGCCCAATCGACCTTCCATTGCACCTTCGCCTTGCCGCCGAGCACCGACTGCTCGCCGCGAAAACCGCATCCCGGCCTGCCGCCCGCGCTCTTTTCGCACGCGAACTCGATCGATGCGCGCGCGGGGTGGTACGCCGACACCGTTCGCTCGACGACTTGCCCGCAGTTGGGACAAATCGGCATGAACGGCGACCATCCCGCGCGATTTTCCTCGCGCAGCGTCGGCGCGATGATCGCGGTGATCTCCGCGTGCTTCTCGAGGATCAGCTTCAGTCCCTCGTCGAAGCGCCCCGACGAATACATCTCGGCCGAGCGCATCAGTTCGTACTCGACCTCGACCGGCGCCAGAAATCCGCCGAGCAGCCCGATCATGTGATCGGCAAAGCTCGCGCAGCATCCGAACGGGTCGGGGATCTTCGAGACCGGGATGCCGAGGTACTGCTCGACGTCCTCGCGGTTCGGCACGTTCTCCGGCACCTTGCGGAGTCCATCGAGGTCGTCGATGAAAACAATCAGCCGCGACGGCCGTGACGGCTCGATCAGATAAAACGCCTTGCGCACGAACGACGGACGCAGGATTTCCGCCATCGTGCCCAGATGCGGCAATCCCGACGGCCCGAAGCCGCTCTGGAAAATTACCGCACGAGCGGGCTCGTACGCCGCGACGCGCTCTGCAAGCCGCCGGGCTTCTTCACGTGGCCATAGTTCCGCACCGGCGGCGTTGCCGGGTTGCGAATCTGACTTATCCGAACGGCCGGATCTCGATTCGTCCGCCATCGATCAGTTTTCTTCCTTAGACCAGCCCGGCTAGCTTTCCGGCTTGTCGGGATTCTTGCCGCGCAGCACGCTGGCGACCGCCTCGTGTATCCACGGATCGATCTGCAGGTCGCGATTTTTTTCCGAGGCGAGCCGGAGTTTAACCGCGCAGTTGCCGCAGATAAAGGCCTCTTGGCGAAAGCCGCCGGCATCTTCGACGGATATGCGCAACAACCACTCGGCGAATTCGCGGCGGCAGATCGCACAGTGATATTTATTGGAATGGGAATCGGTGGAATCCATAGACGGCTGTTATTCTATATCATTGCTTCAACGCTTTGCGCTGTGGTATTTCGGGACCACCCATGAATTCTTCCACGGCTCGCCAGGATTGGGACGACTGCCTGCATTTTCGGACCGCCGGTCCCGTTATTCAAGCCGATCGCGCCTCAAACGCCCGCACCCGAGCTGTCCGCGGCTAAACCAACGACTACACGCGTCGCCGCTCCAGGCGGCGCGGGATTGTTTCATCTTATGGATCAGGCGTTCACCAGGCAGAAACTCAAGGAATTGCGCGCGATGGTCGGCGAAGGCGATCGCGTAGCGATCGTGCTGCAGGACGATCCCGATCCCGACGGGATGGCGAGCGCGATGGCGCTGCGGACGCTGCTCGGGCGCAACAAGCAGACCACGCCGCTGTTCGCGTTCAAGCCTGTGACGCGGCCGGAAAATCGCACCATGGAGCATCTGCTGGAGATCGAAATCCAGCCGGCCGATACGGAGGAGCTGCGCACCTTCGACAAGATTGCGATGGTCGATGTTCAGCCGCCGTACTTCGGCGAGAAAATTCCGCGCGCCGATATCGTGATCGATCATCATACCGGCTACCCCGGCGGCGCCGCTGCGTTCGAGGACGTGCGTACGAAATACGGCGCGACTGCGACGATCATGACCGAGTACCTGGTCACGGCCGACGAAAAAATCAGCGAGCGGCTGGCGACTGCGCTGCTCTACGGAATTCGCAGCGACACTTTGGCGTTGTCGCGCCGCGTGACCGACGACGACCTGCAAGCGTTCACGCGCCTGGTTCCGCTGGCCAACTACAGTATGCTCCGGCAGATCGATCGTCCCGAGCTGCCGCTCAGTTTCGCGCAAATCCTGGCGCGCGCGATGAAACGGATGGTGGTCAAGGATCGGCTGGTCGTGCTCAATCTCGGCCACGTCGAGCGCGACGACCTGATCGTGCAGATGGCGGACTTCTGCCTGCAATTCGAAGGCGTGGCGTGGGTGGCGGTCGCGGGCAAGCTCAGCGGCAAGCTGGTGATAAGCGTGCGCAACCACGGCATGAGCGGGGACAACGCGGGCGAGGCGGTGAAGAATCTGTTCGCCGATATCGGCAGCGCTGGCGGCCATCGCAACATGGCCAAAGCGGTGATCCCGTTGCGGGCATGGCGGCGGCGCGAGGGCACTACCCACGATGCGCAAGTCGAATCGCGGCTGCGCGAGTTGTTCAGCGCGGCGATCAAGGGCGACGCCGACGATGGCGGGGTTCGCAGCGCGCCCGGCCGCAACGGCAACTGACGCGCGCGCCGGCGCTTGGCCGTTTACCGGGTGCGGCGATTTACATATCGTGGTTGGCGGCGATGTGTGATCTGGTCCGATGAGTCCGAGGCTGTTCAAAATTTCCCCGCTCGAATTTCTGGCGCCGATGATCGTCGGCTGCGCGCTGTTCATGGAGATGCTCGACTCGACGGTCATCTCGACCGCGCTGCCGGTGATGGCCAAGTCGTTGGGCGAGGATCCGATCAAGCTCAACCTCGCGATCACCTCCTACCTGCTGAGCCTGGCGGTTTTTATTCCGATCAGCGGCTGGATGGCGGATCGATTCGGCGCGCGCACGGTGTTTCGCGCCGCGATCGTGATCTTCACGATCGGTTCAATCCTCTGCGGAGTGTCGCAATCGCTGCCGCAGCTGGTCGCCGCGCGTATTGCGCAGGGCTTCGGCGGGGCGATGATGGTCCCGGTCGGACGTTTGATCGTTCTGAAAACGGTGGCCAAGTCCGAGCTGGTAACCGCGATGTCTTATTTGACCGTGCCGGCGGTGCTGGGACCCGTGGTCGGGCCGCCGATCGGCGGCTTCATCGTGACCTATTATTCGTGGCGCTGGATTTTCTTCATCAACGTGCCAATCGGCCTGATCGGCATCACGCTGATCACCTGGTACATCCCCAACATCCGCGAGGATGCGATCGTCCCGCTCGACTGGCGCGGCTTTCTGCTTACCGGCCTGGGGCTGGCGGGCCTGGTCTTCGGCTTCGAGTCGATCGGCCGCGGCGTGCTTCCCGCCGGCATCATCATGTGCGTGATGGCCGCCGGCGGCATGTGCATGGCGCTCTACATCCTGCACGCCAAGCGCATCGACTATCCGATCATCGACCTGGGGTTGATGAAAATCCCGACCTTCAACGCGGCTACGATCGGCGGCGGATTTTTTCGGATGGGCATCGGCGCGTTGCCGTTTTTATTGGCGATGCTGCTGCAGGTGGTGTTCGGACTGACCCCGTTCGCCTCGGGAATGCTGACGTTCGCCAGCGCCGCGGGTGCATTGTTCATGAAGATGGCGGCGACGCCAATCATCCGGCGCCTGGGTTTCCGCTCGGTGCTGATCGGCAATGGCGTGCTCAGCGCTTTCATCATGATGAGTTACGCGCTGTTTCGCTCGACGACGCCTCACTACGTCATCATATTTGCGCTGCTGACCGGAGGATTCTTCCGCTCGCTTCAATTCACCGCGCTGGGCAGCCTGGCCTATGCCGACGTGTCCAACTCGATGATGAGCGGCGCGAGCAGTCTGTCGAGCATGGCACAGCAACTGTTTTTGAGCCTGGGCGTGGCGCTGGGTGCGATGGTGCTGCACATGAGCATGGAAGCGCACGGCACGGGGCATCTGTCGGTGCATGATTTCACGCCGGCCTTTTTGATCATGGGAGTTCTCGCGCTGATGTCGTCAGTGCTTTTCATTCCGCTGGAGTATCATGCCGGCGCTGAAGTCAGCGGGCGCCGCGCCGGCGTCGAGCTTGCTCGCACGGCGCAGACAGTTCCGCAAGCGGATTGATCGCGCGCGGTCGTTTACCGAAGCCGGCGATACCTTTATCGTAATGCTCGTGAATGCGGCGGAGGCGACCGTGGAGGTCAAGAACCGGCTCGGACTTCATCTGCGGGCCGCATCGGCGCTGGCGCAGACGGCCGCGAAATTCACCTCGCAGGTGATGATTGGCCGCGGCAAGAACCTGGTCAGCGCCAAGAGCATGACCAGCCTGATGATGCTGGGGGCGGCGCAGGGCTCCAAGCTCAAGGTCCGTGCCGAAGGCGCAGACGCGCGCGAGGCTCTCAAGGCCGTGCAGACGCTGTTCGACGAGCGCTTCGGCGAGGAATGAGCGGGCAGAGTCGAGCCGTCGCGGCGAACCGAACAGTTCCCGCTGCGCGCCATCTTGATTCTGTCCGATTGGTCAGTTATACCCATCACTACCTGAAAATCTTGAGGCGCGCTGCCGTTTTTTCACTTTCCGGCAGGCGCTATGCTGACCCCTCTGGAATAGAACTCAATTGAACTTCTCAGTCCCGCGCGCCGCCCGCGTAAGTTGAATTCCGGTCTGCGACGGCGCACCCGAAAACACGCTTTTCAAGGAGCAATTGCTAATGCCGCTTAAGGATTTCCTGTTCACGTCCGAGTCAGTCTCCGAAGGCCATCCGGACAAAATGTGCGATCAGATTTCAGACGCCGTGGTCGATGCGCTCATCGCCGAGGACCCCGACTCGCGCGTCGCTCTCGAGTCGCTCGCCAAGACCGGGCTTATCGTGCTCGCCGGCGAGATAACCAGCCGCGCACGCCCCGACTATGTGAAACTCGCGCGGCAGACCGCGGTCGAAATCGGGTACGACAGCACCGAGGTCGGTTTCGACGGCAACCGGTGCGCGGTGCTGACCGCGATCGAGCCGCAGTCGGCCGATATCTCGCAGGGTGTGACCGAGGGACAGGGGCTGCACAAGGAACAGGGCGCCGGCGATCAGGGCCTGATGTTCGGTTTCGCGTGCGACGAGACGCCGGAGGCGATGCCGCTGCCGATCGCGATGGCGCATCGACTGATGGAAAATCTGACCAAGCTGCGCAAAACCCGTCAGCTCGATTTTCTGCGTCCCGACTCCAAGAGCCAGGTCACGGTGCGCTACGCCGACGGCCGGCCGGTGGAAGTGACGGCGGTGGTCATCTCGACGCAGCATTCGCCGGACGTGAAATACGAAAAAATCCGCGAGTCGATCATCGAGCAATTGATCAAGAAGACCATTCCCGAACAGTACCTGACCCGCGCCACGGTCTATCACGTCAATCCCACCGGCAGCTTCATCATCGGCGGACCGCATGGCGATTGCGGACTCACCGGGCGCAAAATCATCGTCGATACCTACGGCGGCTACGGCCGTCACGGCGGCGGCGCGTTCTCGGGCAAGGACCCGAGCAAGGTCGATCGCTCGGCCTGCTACATGGCGCGTCACGTGGCCAAGAATGTTGTCGCGGCGGGACTCGCCACGAAATGCGAAATCCAGGTCGCCTACGCGATCGGCGTCGCCGAGCCGGTCTCGATACTTGTCGATACCTTCGACACCGGCATCGTGCCCCAGAACAAACTCTCAGCCACCCTGCGCGAGCTGTTCGATTTCCGGCCCGCCGGAATCATCAAGACGCTGAACTTGAAGCGCCCGATCTATCAGCCGACCGCCGCCTACGGACACTTCGGCCGCACCCCGCATGACGGGCTGTTCCCGTGGGAGCGGGTCGATATGGCCGAGACTCTGCGCAGCGCGTTCGGGCTCGACGGCCGCAGCTGATAGCGCCCCGCGCTCTCCATCAAACCAGACAGAAACTTTCGGAGTTTGAACACGATGGCCACGACGGCAAGAAAGCTCAAAGCAATTCCCAAATCCCGCGCCAACGGAAACGGACGCGACTTCGACGTGCATGACCTCGGACTCGCGGAGGCCGGACGCAAGCGAATCGAATGGGCCGACAAACAGATGCCCGTGCTGCGCCGGCTGCGCGAGCGATTCGCGAAAGAACTGCCGCTCAAGGGCCAGCGGCTGGGCGCCTGCCTGCATATCACCTGCGAGACCGCCAACCTGCTGCGCGCCCTGAAGGCGGGCGGCGCCGAAGTGCTCGCCTGCGCGTCCAACCCGCTCTCGACGCAGGATGACGTGGCGGCAGCACTCGTCGATCAGTACGGCATCCCCACCTTCGCCATCCACGGCGAAGATCGCGACACCTACTACGGCCATCTGCGGGCCGTGCTCGAACGCCGTCCGACGATTACGATGGACGACGGCGCCGACCTGGTCAGCCTGCTTCACACCGAGTTCGCCAGCCATGCCGGCGGCGTCAAGGCAAGCATGGAGGAAACGACCACGGGAGTAATCCGGCTGCGCGCGATGGCCAAGGATGGCGCGCTCAAGATTCCGGTGGTCGCGGTCAACGACGCACAGACCAAGCATCTGTTCGACAATCGTTATGGCACCGGACAGTCCACGCTTGACGGCATCATCCGCGCTACCGGGGTTCTAATCGCGGGCTCGGTCGTGGTGGTGGCGGGCTACGGTTATTGCGGCCGCGGCATCGCGTCACGCGCGCGCGGGCTTGGCGCCGACGTAATCGTCACGGAAGTCGACGCGATACGCGCGCTGGAAGCCGCGATGGACGGATTCCGCGTGATGAAGATGGCCGAGGCGGCGAAAGTCGGCGATATTTTCATCACCGCGACCGGCGACAAGCACGTGCTCACTTCCGCGCATTTCGGCCTGATGAAGGATGGCGCGTTCCTCAGCAACTCGGGCCATTTCGACATCGAGATCGACGTCGCTTACCTCAACGACGCCGCGAAAAAGGTCGATCGCGACGTCACCCGCAACATCGACGCGTATCATTTGTCCAACGGGCGCATCGTCTATCTCCTCGGCGAGGGCCGGCTGGTCAACCTCGCGTGCGCCGAAGGCCATCCCGCGCAGGTCATGGACATGAGTTTCGCGACGCAGGCGATGGCGTCGGAATGGGTGGCAAAGGGCGCGCAGCTCTCGGTCAAGGTTCACGAGGTGCCGGTCGAGATCGAGCAGGAAATCGCCGGCGTGAAGCTGGCCGCGATGAGCCTCAAGATCGACACGCTGACCGCCGAGCAGCGCAAATACCTGGCAAGCTGGGAATCCGGTACCTAGCCGGCTGACGCCGCTTGATCGCTACTCGTCGATTTTGACGCGCGACCAGCGCCGGTAGATCTCACCGCATCCGACCGACGCGCCGATCAGCAACAGCGCAAGGAAGAACCGCAGCGAGAGCGGATGCCATAGCGCGTCGCCCAAAAAGGCGAATAGGATCGTCCCGGGAATCATGCCGATCATCGTCGCCCAGAAGTAATCGTGAAACGTGATCGGAGACGCGCCCGCCAGCAGGTTCAGCGCGTTGTACGGAATCACGGGGACCATCCGCAGGTACAGGATTATCTGGAAACCGTGCTTCGCGATTCTGCGCAGCATCGACTCGAATCGCTGGCCGACGACCCGCTCGACGAACGACTTGCCGAGAAACCTTCCCGCCGCAAACGCTACCAGCGCGCCTACATCGCCGCCGATGAGCGAGTACACCGATCCCCACTTGGTGCCAAACGCCAGTCCGCCCGCGATAGTCATCACCGCGCCGGGCACCAGGAACGACGGCCCCACCGCGTACAGCAGCATATAAACGACCGGCCCCCACGCGCCCCACTGAATCACCTGGGCTTTGACCAATGCGGGTTGGGTGAACCATTCGGAGTGCGCAATCAGAAGCCAGATTGAGCCGCCAAGCAGGGTCGCGATTATCGCGATCTTGAGAATGTTCGTCAGCATCGAGCCGTTTGCGCTCGGCTTGGGTGCTTGAGTCCCGATTGGATTGACGGCGGCCATGAGCCCTCAATGATATTGGGCGGCAACGGATTAAGACAAGGCTTTGCGCGCGCGTTGTAGGCGCGTCACGATGCTATTAAAGTCGGCGCAGCGATCGACTCCCGAAATCGCCAAGGAATAGATCATTTCCATGAACGAACTCTCGGATAAAGTCGCAATCATCACCGGCGGCGGCTACGGAATCGGCAAACAGATCGCGCTGAAGTACGGGGCAGCCGGCGTGAAAATTGTAATCGCGGCGCGTTCGATCGAACCGATGAAGCAGACCTGCGCCGAACTCGAGCGCATCGGCGCCCGCGCGATTTACGTGTGCACCGACGTTTCCAGGGAAGCCGACTGCGCAAAGATGGCAGACGAGACGATGAAGGCATTCGGCCGCATCGACATTCTCGTCAACAACGCCGGTATCTCGGGACCGACCAAGCGGATCACCGATATGTCGCTCGCCGAATGGCAGGAGACGCTCGATATCGACTTGACCGGAACGTGGCTCGCAACTCGCGCCGTGCTGCCGGTCATGGACAAGCAGGGCTGCGGCAATATCATCAACATCTCGTCCGGCGCGGGACGGCGCGGTTTTCCGATGCGCTCGCCGTACGCGGCGGCGAAGTGGGCAATGATCGGACTGACGCAAACGGTGGCCGGCGAATGGGGTCAGCGTGGAATCCGATGCAACTGCATTTGCCCCGGCGCAATCGAGGGCGAACGAATCGAACGCGTGATGCGCGCGCGGGCCGAGGCCCTCAAGCGACCGTACGAGCAAATACGCGGTCAGTTCGTGTCGCAGGCCGCGATGAACAGAATGGCGACAGAGGAGGAAGTCGCGCGCGTCGCGCTATTCCTCGCGCTCGATTTGTCGGCGGGAGTCACCGGGCAGACGATGAACGTCGATTGCGGCAGCATCATGAACTAGGCGCGCCGCCGGCAGCTAACGCGCGATGTCATGGTCGCGCACGCTGCTCTCGAAGCCACCACTCTCGAGCCGCTTCATCAGCTCGCGCGCGAGCACGGGAGAGCGATGCCGTCCGCCGGTGCATCCGAGACCGACCGTCAGGTAACTCTTGCCTTCGCGCTGATACAGCGGAATCAGAAAATCAGAAAGACGGCCGACCTCGTCGATAAAGCGCTGCGACTCCGGCTGCGCCATCACGTACTCGCGCACGCGCGGATCCAATCCGGTGAGCGGCCGCAGCTCGGGGACAAAGAACGGATTGGGAATAAACCGCACGTCGAGCACGACGTCCATCCCGACCGGCAATCCGTACTTGTAACCAAAAGAAACTATCGATATCGACATCCTGGATCCCGCGCCCGCGCCCAGCACGGCCGCGGTGACCACCTCGCGCAGTTCGTGGACCGTGAGCGCGGTCGTATCGATCACCCGGTCGGCCCGCTCGCGCATCTCGGCCAGCGCGAGACGTTCGCGGCGAATGCTCTCGGCGACAGTCGCTCCGCTTGCAGCCATCGGATGCGGCCGGCGGCTCTCAGAGTAGCGGCGCGCGAGCACGTCGTCGGACGCGTCAAGAAAAATCACTTCGGGATAGATTCCGGCGGCATCGAGTTCCGCGAATACCCGCGGCCATTGCGGGAAGAACAGCCGTTCGCGCGAGTCCACCCCGAGCGCGACGCCGCGTAGAGCGGGATCGCGTCCCGCGGCGAGCATCGCGACATTGGGCGCCAGCGCAACCGGGAGATTATCGACGCAGTAGAAGCCGAGATCCTCGAGCACACGCATCGCAGATGCGCGTCCCGATCCTGAGACACCGGTAACTATTATCAGGCGAGGTGGCTGAGGCGAGCTCATCGGGCTCTGGCTTTGTGCCGCGGCATAAGGCGGACGCGATTCGTCGTCTCAGTACTTGTTGTCTTCTTCCTTGATCAGGGAATACAGCTCGGCGCTGTCCTTGGCCGCGAGCAGGCGGCTTCGAAAAGCCCCGTCTTTAAGCAATCGCGACACCCGCGCGAGGGCTTTCAGATGCAGGCTGGCGGAATCCTCCGGCGCGACCAGCACGAAGAATAGTTGCGACGGGCCGCCGTCGAGCGAATCGAAATTGACTCCCTGAGCATGGCGGCCGAACACTCCGATTATCTTGGTCACGCCGCGCAGCTTACCGTGCGGGATCGCGATTCCGTCGCCGATCGCCGTCGAGCCCAGCCGCTCGCGCTCCGCGAGCACCGCGGTCAGGTCAGCGAGCTTGATCTCTTTGCAATTGGCGGCCAGCGCTTTCGCCAGTTCATTCAAGACGTCGGGCTTGGTGGCGCCCTTCAAGTCGGCAATGACCATGTCAGGGCTGAGGATATCGGTAATTTTCATCTAGTCGTCCAGGTCCGGTGAAAAAGTGAAAAATCAAAATCAAAACATGCCGTTACGTTCGAATGGCTTGGCGGTTAACGGTTTTGAATTCGTTGCGGTTGCCGCTCCCGATTGCAAATACAGCTCGCCGCAGCGCATTGGCGAAGCGCGAGACTGCCGCGAATCAAGTTTCCTCGCCGGAGCTAAGGACCTCGCCGGTCGAGGGCGATCTGACTTTCTTCGCCTTGGATTTTTCCAGGTGCTTCTTCAGTTGGCGTCCGACGTTGTCGGCGAGCAGATCGATCACCGAGTAAAGATCCTTGGTTTCTTCCTGCGCGCTCACTGACAGGCGCCCGGATTGGACAGTAACTTCGCCGTGCTGCCGGTATTTGTCAACCGTGAGAATCAGGTGAGCCTGACAGGCCCGTTTGATCAACTTGCCGACGTGCGCGAATTTTCGTTCCGCGTACAGCCGGAGCGCATCGGTTGGCTCGACGTGACGAAACGTCACCGTTACTTGAGTCGCCGGAGCGCCCGCGATCCGCGCCGCGCGCCGCACCTTTCGGGCTATCGCCCGGCCGCGCTTTCCCTGTTTGTCGATTTTGCTCATCTTGCTTGTTTCATCTCTTCGTTTTTCGTTTTTCACTGCCCGCGCACGGACCGGTCATCCGATCTGTTTGCGGTTTGCCGACGGAGGGATTCCCAGCGCCTGTCGATACTTGGCCACCGTGCGCCGCGCGATATTGATCTGCCTGACCCGCAGCATCTCCGCGATCGCCTGATCCGACAGCGGATTTTGCGGAGTCTCCGCCGTCACCATCCCGCGGATCTGTTCCTTGACGGTCTCGGCGCTCACGTCCTCGCCGCTGGCGCCCTTCACCCCCGAGGTGAAGAAAAACTTCAACTCGTAGATTCCCTGCGGAGTATGCGCATACTTGTTGGCGGTCGCGCGGCTGATCGTGGATTCATGCATCCCGATATCTTCGGCGACATCCTTGAGCACCAGCGGTTTGAGCAGGCTGATGCCGTGATCGAAGAACGCGCGCTGAAATTTCACGATCGAGGTTGCGACCTTGAAGATCGTCTGCTGGCGCTGGTAGATCGACTTGACCAGCCAGCGGGCCGAGCGCAGCCGTTCCTGCAGATACTCCCGCGTCTCGGGCGCAACGTCCACGTCATTGAGCACGCGCTGGTAGTAACCTGCCAGGCGCAGGCGCGGCACCGCGTCGCGATTGAGCGTGACGACGTAATCCTCGCCGACCTTGTGGATATAAACGTCGGGCACGACGTAAGTTGGCTCGTCGCCGCCGTAGTCGCGTCCCGGTTTGGGCTCAAGCACCGAGATTATTTTGGCCGACTGCCCGACTGTTTCCACCGGCACGCCGAGAACCTTGGCGATTTCGGCGTAGCGATGCTTCTCGAGCAAACCCAGGTGATTGCTGACGATTCGCGCCGCCAGCGATTCTTCCATCCCCAGGTTCTGCAGCTGCGTGAGCAGACATTCACGAAGATCGCGGGCGGCGACACCGGGCGGATCGAAACGCTGCACGCACGCCAGCACGCGCTCGACTTCGGCAGGCGCAACTTCGAGTTGCGCCGCCAGCTCATCGAGGGGAGTCTCCAGATATCCGTCTTCGTTGAGATTGTAGATGATGGTCGCGCCGATCTGCTGGTCGGATTCGGTCAGGTTCGACAGCCTCAGCTGCCACATCATGTGGTCTTCGAGAGAACTTCGGCGCAGGGGCGTGTTTTCGAGCGCGCTTCGATGGTCGTCGTCGGAATCAGGGGGCGTGCTTTCCTGCCAGTTGTTCGAATAGGTCTCGAGATATTCGCGCCAGTCGAGCTTTTCGAGATTGTTCAGCTCCTTGAGTTCGAGTGCGGCGTCACGCGCTTCGGTCTCGACGCTGGGCGCGGGTTTTTCCTCGCGCGAACCGGTTTCCCAGTCGTCATCGGAATTTGCGCTGGCGGCGTCCTCGGCCTCGGGCGGCAGCGGTTCGCCGTCGGCTTGGGCGGCGGCTTCGGGATCGGACGCCGCGGATTCGGAAGCGGCTTCGGCGGGACTCTGATCGAGCGGCTCGAGCATCGGATTCTGTTCGAGTTCCGACTGCACGATCGCTTCGAGTTCAGGGAGCGAAAGCTGCAGGATTTTGATCGCCTGCTGGAGCTGCGGCGTCATCACCAGTTGCTGGCGAAGCCGCAGATCCTGTCCGAGTTTTACTTCCAGCGCCATCGAAGAACTGCTTGCTAATCCGTCGCAGTGGCCGGCGTCGCGCCCGCACCCGGAGACGCGTCCGAATGCGGGAACAGTACGGCATGAGCGCAATCGACCACGCTCTGGCTGGTGTTGAGATATACCGTGATCTTGCAGCCGGTGATCTGATCGTTGCCGTCATGCGCGACCGGACTGCCGGTCAGGACTACGGTGTGCTTGATCTGGTCCATTACGCCGTGCTTGCCAGTGGCCCATCGCGTGCCCTGACTGAGCCGAACGTTCCCGTCCGCGACCATGTCCTTCATCTGCTTGAAGTCTTTGTCGAGATAGTTTACCCGCAGCTGGTCGCTGGTAAGTTGCGCATCCGCCTGGGTAGCGTGCACATTTCCGACCCACAAGACCGAATGATTCTGGTAATCGAGCGACATCGACTCGGACTTTATATCGATCGGGGCCTTGTTGTTGCCGAATTGCATCCCCCCAAACGCTCCGCCTTGTTGCGGCTGATTTGACGCGAGCTTGGTCTCGCCGCCGGCGGCCGCCTTGGGCGCCTTGTGCCGCGCGACAGCCTCGGCCGGTGCGGTGGTGGCGCTGGCTGGGGGAGTCGCGGATGCGGGAGCGCTCGCCGCAGAAGCCGGAGGTTCGGATGCGGGCACATCAGCCGCCACCGGCGCGAGCGTCATCGGCGGCGCGATCGCGCCAGCCGGTGGAGCTGTCGCGGCGGTCGTCACTGGCGTTGATTCCGGGACAGCCGCTGCAGGAGCGGTCGTGGTAGTCACCGCAATTGACGGCGCCGCGGCAGGTGCAACGTATGCTGCGGTCACCGGCACGGCCGGTACCGAAGCCGGCGCTTCTGCCGGAGCAGTCGCAACGGCGGGCACAGATGGCGGCGCGCCCGGCACTCCGCCGGTCACGCTGATCGAATCGCCGCTTGAATCGTCGCTGCTGGCGGGCTGAGGAACGGACGCGGCTGGCGGCGCCGAATTCGCGGGTTCGTTGCGAATCGAATCACCGACCGTCCCCGAACCACCCGCGGGCGACGACATCGGCGCGCTGACGCCATCCTGAGCCCATGTCGGCGATGCGAGCGCAATTGCGACTATCGCAGTCGCGACGATACGCGACGCCCGACTAACTTTGCTTGGATTTTTCACTATCTTTCTTCGGTGTGACTACGGTCTCTACCTGCGTATTAAGCTGGAAGACACGCGTTTTGGGGTGACCGATCAACCCCACCCCGGTCACTTTCAGTCCGTCGCCGACGACCGTCACGAGACCCGGCGCTTCGACCTTGTCATCATCGGGCATGAAGGTCGCGGAATCAGTGCTGAGCACATAATCGCCGAAGTGGATGACCGTGCCTCCGGTCAAATACGCGCGCGTCACATGATTCCCGTTCAAGGTCAAATCCGCATGCGGTGCGTTGACGACCACCGGCTTGCCGTCCGACGAGACCATCGTCACGACAGCGTCGATCAGCTTCAGGGTGGTCTTGTCAGCCGTGTAGTCTGCCTCGCCGGCGGTCAGCACCCACTGCCGCTCGCCGGCTTTCATCTGCGTCCAGTGAAAATTATGCGCACGAAGGAGAGTTCCGGGGACCAGCCCGGCCGCTGTCTCCAGGACTTGAGCGGCGGAGCGATGGCGCACGATCCAAACGGTCGCAATCAGCAGGATAATCAGCGCGGCCGCGCCGAAACCCGCCAGCGCCCTGGCGATTTTCTTGGGACTCAACTTCAATCTCTCCGAGCTTTCACGGTATCAAGTGCTTTTTTCCAAGTAAACCGAGCGGCGCTTCGGCACCATACTTGCAAAACCCCCGAACCTGCGCTCATTACTCTGCAATCACCGCGCGTAACCTCACACAAACACGGTTTGCGCAAATCAGCCGGCCTCGCGGGACAGGTGATGGATTCGCTTGAGCGTGTCGAGCAACGCCGGCAGGTCGTCGAGCCGATATGAATTGGGACCATCGCTGAGTGCGCGGTCGGGGTCCTCATGCACTTCCATGAAAATTCCGTCGATTCCGGCCGCAGCCGCCGCGCGCGCCAGCGGCGCTACGAACTCGCGCTGGCCACCCGACCGTTCGCCACCAGCGCCCGCGCCCGGAAGCTGCGCCGAATGGGTCGCATCGAAGACCACGGGGTAGCCCAAGCCGCGCATTATCACCAGCGAACGCATGTCGGAGACGAGATTATTGTAGCCAAACGAAAATCCGCGCTCGGTCAGAATGATTCGCCGCGTCCCTGCCGCCTCGGCCTTCGCGACCACTGCCTTCATGTCCCACGGGGCGAGGAACTGGCCCTTCTTGATGTTAACGGCGCATCCGGTTTTCGCGGCCGCGGCGATAAGATCCGTCTGGCGGGAGAGCAGCGCGGGAATCTGAATCACGTCGACGACCTCGGCCGCGGCCGCGGCTTGCGACGGCTCGTGGATGTCGGTCAGCACGGCCACGCCCGCCTCGCGTTTCACGCGCGCCAGAATCTCGAGCCCGCCGATCAAGCCGGGGCCGCGAAACGAGCTGTGACTGGTGCGATTGGCCTTGTCGAACGAAGATTTGAATACCAACGGCAGCTTCGCGCGACGAGCGATATCAGCCAGCCGCGTCGCGTGGCGGATGCATGATTCGTAGCTCTCGATCACGCACGGACCCGCAATCAGCACAAGTTCCGGCCCGCCAAAAACGGCGTCACCGGCTTTGACCTGGGCCACGCTCACGAAACCGATCTCAGCTCCCGCACCTTCGGGCGCTTCACTACAAGCTCCGAGCGGCGTTGTACGGCCGCGCGAATCAAGCCGCGAAACAGCGGATGACAATCGAGCGGACGCGACTTCAGCTCGGGATGGAACTGGCAGCCGAGAAACCACGGATGCCCCTTCAACTCCATTATCTCGACCAGGCTGTCGTCGGGTGAGGTGCCGGTGGCGATGAGGCCGACTTTCTCGAGCCTCTCGCGATATGCGTTGTTTACTTCGAAGCGATGGCGATGGCGCTCGGAGATGCGCGCCTTGCGGTACAGCGACGCCGCCAGCGAGCCCGACTTCAGCTTGCACGGGTACGCGCCCAGGCGCATCGTGCCGCCCTTTTTCGAGACGTCGCGCTGCGACTCCATGATGGCGATGACGGGGTCGGGCGAGTCGGGCGCGTTCTCGGAGGTGTTGGCGCGCTTGAGGGCGAGCAGGTCTCGCGCCGCCTCGATCACCATCATGTGCAGGCCGTAGCAGATGCCGAGAATCGGCACGCCGTTTTCGCGGGCATAGCGGACGGCGCGAATCATGCCCTCGGTGCCGCGCTCGCCGAAGCCACCGGGAACGATTATCGCGTGGGCATGCCCCAGCCGCTCCTCGACGTTTTGCTTTTCGAGCTGCTCGGAATCGACATAGTCGATGGTGACCCGGGCCTCATTGCTGATCGCGCCGTGCGCGATCGCTTCGTGCAGGCTCTTGTACGCATCCTGCAAGTTGACGTACTTGCCGACCACCGCGACGTTGACGGTAACTTTGGGATTCTGCGCCGTCTTGACGATTCGCCGCCACTTGGAGAGGTTCGGCGCACCGGTCCAGATGTTGAGCTTCTCGCACACGCGCTGATCGAAGCCCTCGTCGTGAAAACGCAGCGGCACCTCGTAGATCGTCGGCACGTCCGGCGCCGAGATCACGCAGTTCTCCTCGACGTTGCAGAAGTGGGCGATCTTCGCTTTGAGCTTTTGTTCGAGTTGGCGATCGCATCGGCACAGCAGGATGTCGGGCTGAATCCCCAGGCCGGTCAACTCTTTGACGCTGTGCTGCGTGGGCTTGGTCTTGAGCTCGCCCGCGGTGGGGATATACGGGACCAGCGTCAGGTGCACGTACAGGACATTTTCGCGGCCGAGGTCCCAGCGGAACTCGCGCACCGCTTCCAGGAACGGCAGGCTTTCGATATCGCCAACCGTCCCGCCGATTTCCACGATGATCAGATCCGCGCCCTCGGCCGCGCTCAGGATGCGCCGTTTGATCTCGTCGGTGATATGCGGAATCACCTGCACGGTCGCGCCCAGGTAGTCGCCGCGCCGTTCCTTCTGAATAACCGTGTCGTAGATCTGGCCGGTGGTGCAGTTGTTGCGCCGCGCCATCGGCGTCTGCACGAAGCGCTCGTAATGCCCCAGGTCGAGATCGCTCTCGGTGCCGTCGTCGGTTACGAACACTTCGCCGTGCTGGGTGGGACTCATCGTGCCGGGATCCACGTTGATATAGGGATCCATCTTCAGCAGCGTGACCTTGAGCCCGCGCGCCTCGAGCAGCGCGCCCAGTGACGCCGCGGCCAAGCCCTTGCCAAGCGACGAAACCACGCCGCCGGTTACGAAAATAAATTTTGTCTTTCCCCGCTCCACGTTGAATCCCTCCCCATCCTCAACGAGTTGATTCCGCCGCCGCCGCCGCGCGGGCGCGCGCAAGATCGTCCGCGCTGTCCACTTCAATCGAAGGCGCCACCGACTTAACCACTCTGATCGTGTAGCCATGCTCGAGCGCACGCAACTGCTCGAGCTTTTCCAGGCTCTCCAGCACACCCATCGGAAGGGCGGCAAATTTCATGAGGAACTCGCGCCGGTAAGCATAAACACCGATATGGCGGAGCGCCTCTTTGGGCATCCCGCCGTCACGCGCGTGTGGAATCGGGCTTCGTGAAAAGTATAGCGCGTTCCCGTCCGCGCCGCACACGACCTTCACCTTGTTCGGATTCGTCCATTCGGCCGGGTCTTCGATCGGCGTCGCCAGCGTCGCCATTTGAATCGACGCGTCGGAGCGCATCGCCGCCGCCAGCGCATCGAGATCCGCCGGAGCAATAAACGGTTGATCGCCCTGCACGCTGAGATACACGTCGGCGATAATCTTCGATGCGACCTCGGCGATTCGATCGGTGCCGCTCTGATGCGCCGGCGAGGTCATGATCGCCTCGCCGCCCGCCGCGCGCACGGGTGCCGCGATTCGTTCATCGTCGGTCGCAACGATCACGCGCGCCACCGACTTTGCCTTCGACGCCTGCCGCCAAACTCGGACCACCATCGGCACTCCCGCGATCTCCGCCAGCGCCTTTGCGGGCAGGCGGGAAGACGCGTACCGCGCCGGTACAACGGCGATCACTGAGACGTCGGCCAGAAACTTTCTCCGCTGTTCGAGGTTGTCGATCCGAGGGGCACATACATTGGTAGCCGCCCGCCGCGGCATTTGTCAATTTCGCGCGGTTCGATTGCCCACACCTCGGCTTCTTACCTCGCCCGTTATTTCACGGGAGAGGAGGCCGGCCGCCCTGCGGCCGGTAGGTGAGGGTTCTGCGGTACATTGTGCCGCGAGACTACCGCCGTAACCGATTTATCCTCTTTGAGTATGCGACTGATTTCCTCGGCAACACCTTCAGCACCCTGCGAAACCTCGCTGTTCCAAAATCTGAGTACTCTGAACCCGCGCGCTTGCAGCTCGAGAGTTCGTGCATCGTCGTAGCGCTTCCGCGCGTCTGCGTGCTGTTCCCCGTCAAGTTCGACGATCAGCTGCGCTTGGATGCAGCAGAAATCGACAACGAATGAGCCGATCGCCGCTTGTCGGCGGAATTTCCATCCGTCGAGCTTTCGGTTCTGTAATACCGACCAGAGCTGCTTCTCAGCTTCGGTGGAATTGCGACGGAGCGCGCGCGAACGAGTGAGCGGTTTCTTCGGAATCAATCGTGGCGGCACGAGGTCGGTCATCGGTGGACGATCTCACGTTTTGCGGGTGATGTGAAATGGCGATCGATCCATAACCCTCGCCTGCCCGCTTCTCTGATACCTCGCCCGAGTTAGGCTGCCGCGTCCCGCACGACTTGTTACCCGCCTCGCTGCTACCTCGCCCGAGTTAGGGTGCCGCGTCCCGCGCGACTTGCTACGCGCCTCTCTGCTACCTCGCCCGTTACTTTACGGGAGAGGAGGCCGGCCGCCCTGCGGCCGGTAGGTGAGGGTGCAGCTTTCACGGGTTTTCCGCCGTCACAAATAAACGGGCGGCCCGCTGCCAAAACCTACGGCCTGTCAATGGGGATGAACTAGTTCAGCCTGACCCCGGCTGATGCAGCGTGCTATGCGTACTCTATGGTCAGCCGCCAGGATGTCCTGCACTCACTCGCCTCGCCCGAAATCAGACGACCCCTGCGTCCGGCAGAAATAGTTTTTGACGGAACAAAGCTAGCCATAGAGCGGAGCCGTCCCAAAACCACTACGGTTGGTAGAATTTGCCCTTTCCAGCTCTATTTGATCAGTCAGAATCGGGCCCGTCACAGTCTTCGGGTCGACAAACTGAACCAGCACCGGCTCGATCGCCAACACTTGCGCCGGGTTAGGGTGCCGCGTCCAGCGCGACTTGTTACCCGCCTCGCCCGCTCTGTTGCGGGAGAGGCCGCGCCTCCGGCGCGGGTGAGGGTGCGGCCTGCGCCCGGAAGCATTCCGCCGTCACAAATAAACGGGCGGCCCGCTAAGGGCCGCCCATCGAAAAGACATCGCGATGCGCGTGCGAACTACTTGCCGCGAATTCGCGTGCGGCGCATCTTGCGCAGCCGTGACTTCGCCTGATGCGGATCGCTCTTCTTCTTGCGCGCAAGTTTGCGATTGCGCCGATTTCGCTGCTTCGAGGCTACCTTCATTGGTTCTCCTGGTTCGGATTATACGACGGCGGCGCAGATGCGTTGTACCCCTCGCCCGGTCCTGTCTGTGGGGCGGCGAACGCGACCGGGCTTATCGCCATCACTTCCGTCATCGCCTGCCCCTGGTCCTGCGCGAGCACTCGTCCGAGCGTTTCTCCCGACGTAACCGGTCCGTTGATTGCCGGCGGTACATCGTACACCAGCGTGACTGCCGAGGCATCGGCCTTCGGCACCACAACTTTGAGATCGCTCGCCGCGACCGGTTGAATCAGCGGGCCCGAACTGACCTGCACCTGGACCGGAAGCGGCTGGCCGGACTTGAGCAGCGGCACCGAAGTGAATTGCTCGAAGCCCCACTCCATCACTTTCGCCGCCTGCGCAAAGCGCTGCGTATTCGACGGCGCGCCAAGGATCACCGCGATCAACCGCATGCCGCCGCGCTTGGCCGTGGTCGTGACGTTGAACCCCGCCCGAAACGTGAATCCGGTCTTGAGCCCGTCGCATCCTTCGAAATGGCCGATCAGATGGTTGGTATTGCGCAGCATGCAGACGCCGTTGTCGAAATCCATCTCCTGCTGGCTGGACCAGCTCAGCAGGTTGGTCTCGCGGATTATCGCGCGGCCCACCATGGCGAGATCGTACGCGTCAGTGCGATCGGCATCATGGGTCGGGCGCGGCGGCAGTCCATCGACGGTCTGATATTCCGTATGCATCATCCCGAGTTCGCGCGCCCGCTCGTTCATCATGCGGACCATCGCCTCGACCGATCCGCCGATCTTTTCGGCGACTGCAACCGCGGCGTCATTTGCCGATTTGACCAGCGCCGCCTTCATCAACTCGCGCAACGGATAGACGTCGCCCTCCTTGAGGCCGACGCGCGAGCCACCGGTATGCGCGGAGCGTTCGGAAATTCTGACCAACTCATCGGGCTTGAAACGACCGGCGTTGATCTGCTCCTGCGCGACCAGCAGGAGCATCATCTTGGCCATCGAGGCCGGCGGCCATTCCATGTCGGCGTTGTACGCCATCAGCACGCGGCCGCTGTCGGCATCCTCGAGCAGCGCGCCCTTGTAGAGTGGGCCGCCCGTCGCGCTTGCCGTCCGCTTCGAATGAACTGCCTTATGCAGCCGGCGCCATTGCGCGGTCGCGCCCGCGGGCGGCGCCGCAAACACGACGGCCACGCTCAACATCACCGCCGAGCCGAACAAGACTGCGGATTTTAAATTAACGATTGCCCGTCTCCACCTGCCCAATTCCACCACCGTTTTGTCCCCTGCCGTAATCCGATTCGCCCCGTTCAAGGAATGCGTATGAAACCGCTTGTTTCGGGCGCGCCCTTCGAGCCGCTGCTTTTGACGTGTTGCAAAATCGCGAGGTTGGTCCGCGCTGGCGCGTAATCGGGAATCTCACCAACCAGTTCGTTCCATTCCTGGCTCGCTCGGACGTAGTTGCCTTCCTCGGCGTAGATTGCGCCGAGCGTGTTGCGCGCGTCCGGCTGACTCGGATCTATTCGCAGCGACAGTAGCGCTTCCTGCTCGGCTTGTGCGAGCGCTCCGCGCCGCTCGTACGCGAGTGCGAGGTTGAAATGCGTCTCGGGCCGTTCCGGTCCGAGCAGCGCCGCCAGCCGCAGCACCTGAGTCGCGTCGCGAGTCTGCCCGTTTTCGAGGTAGAGCAGGCCGAGGTTCAGGAACAACTGCCAGTCATCGAGGCCGAGACCGATCGCCTTCTGATACTCGGCGAGTTCCTGGCGATGCTGTCCGACGACGCCGTATGCGAAACCCAGATGGTAGTGCGCGAGCGCGTTGGTGGGATCGTCGTTGATAACGATCCGATGGCGGCGGATTGCTTCCGGATAATCTTCCATCCCCAGAAAGTAATCAGCCAGCGGATCGCAAACTTGCTCGTCGTAAGAACTGCTTTTGGCGCTGGCCCGCGCGCTGATCGGCGACTGGAGTACCAGCGCGATCAGAACCAGAAGACCAATGCTCGAACGGCGACAACTCAACAACTTATTATCTCCCGCGTCCCCGCAGGAAGAAATCTGATGTTAGCAGGAATTTTCGCTACAAAAAAACGCGCAGTGTGCTTTTGACGCCGCGAGCGGAAAAAAAACGAAATAGCCGAAATGAGGTAAAAAAGGCGTCGTGCCGGCCGTGGGCCGGATAAATCCGGGGTCGCGCGGCCGACCGGACGCCGGAGGCAAAGCCATCTTTGCCCCCCGATCCTGGGTGGATCGAAGTCCTTAAGCGATTCGAACGAGGGCGGCTGCCAATGCAACCGCCCTCGTGGTCATCAAGCCTGAGCGAAATTACGGAGTAGCTGGCGCCGGAGCCGCCGCGCCACCAGCCGCTGCGCCGGCCTTTGCGCCTGCCGCTTCGCCTGCCGAAGCACCAGCCGCCGCGCCTGCTTCAACCGCCTTCTTGTGGCGATGATGTTTCTTCTTGGCCGTCGCCGCCGACGCTGCCGCGGCCGGTGCTGCCGCCTCAGCCGCGGGAGCTGCGGGTGGGGCATCCTGGGCAAAAGCCGGCATCGCCAACGCGGCGGCGAAGAAAGCTGCGGAAAGGACTGAAAGGGTGCGCTTCATACTCTTGGATCTCCTTGATCTGGGCGGCCCTTAATGGGCCGCAATGTGACTATTAGGGCTATTGCTATACCCGTGCCATCGGGTGACGGCAAGATCTCCATGGATCGACAAGGTAATTTCGCCGGGCCGACGTTTCCCGATGACGCAATCGGTCTATCGTCTATCCGCTTTGCGTCTGCGTTTGTCTCCCTTCACCGTCCCCCCGCCCCCTAGCCGCGGGCCCGGCGCTCATCCCTGAGCTCTCGATATAGCGCTATCAGCTCCTTAAATGCCCGCGCGACCACTTTGAGATTGGCGCCCGACTGCTCGCCGGTCAGCCGGGGCAGGTGCTTCACGTCCACCTCTTTTACCTTTGCGCTGCGGCCCGCCAGCCGCGCCATCAGCTCGGTCGAGATCGTCGCGCCATGCGCCCGCAAATCCATCCCCTCGAGCTTCTCGCGCTTGAACAATTTGAATCCGCAATCGATATCGCTGATCGTGATGCCAAGTAGAACACGAACCAGAACCGTCCACGCCTTGCCGTTGATCCTGCGAATCAGATGATCGGCACGACGCACTCGCCGCCCGGCAACAACGTCGTATTCGGGGACAAACGGGGTCAAACGCTCGAGATCTGCAGGATCGAATTGCCCGTCGCCGTCGCATAGCAGCACATACTGCTTGGTCGCGGCCCGGATTCCGGAGATCACCGCACCGCCGTAGCCCCTGTTGACGGGATGGCGCACGACCTTGACGTGCGAATCCTCCGCGGCGAGGCGCTCGGCGATTTCGCCGGTGCGATCGCGGCTGCCGTCGTCAACCACGATTATCTCGAAGTCGTCGGCGACCCGCGGCAATTCGGCCAGGTATGAGCGCACGACGCGCTCGACGTTGCCTTCCTCGTTGTGCGACGGCAGGAAAACGCTGATTGCGGGGATGCGGATTGGGGAACTCACGTTGGCATGGGCGGCCTAGTCGCCGAGCTCACGGTATCCGCCGCGGAAAAACAGCAGCGGCTTGCCCTCGTGGGGCGTTTCAGCCTGTTCGACCTCGGCGATGTAAATCGTATGGTCGCCGCCATCGATCGCGGTGGTCACTTTGCACTCGAGATAAGCGATCACACCGTCGAGGATCGGAGCGCCGTTCGCGCCGATTTTGTGACTGACGCCCTCGAATTTGTTGCCGCCGCTGACCGCGAACTTGCGCGACAACGCTTCCTGGTCGCGGGCCAGCACATTGACGGTGAAGATTTTGCTCTCCTCGAAGCAGGGATAGCTCTCGGCCTTCTTGTCCACGCAAACCAGCGCCAGCGGAGGAACCAGCGAGACCGAGGTAAACGCGTTGGCAGTCAGGCCGTGCAGCTCGCCCGAGCTGCGACGCGACGTGACCACGGTAACCCCGGTCGCGAAATGACCCATCACGCGCCGCAGTTCGTTCTTTTCGATCGCCATCCAAATCTCTCCGCGCGCGGATGCTATCAGACGATTTTGCCGACCGTCAAAGGCAGGGGTGACCCCTGCACCCAGTATTAAGAAAAGAGAAATCGGCACCGCCGCGGGAGCCGAATCTCGTCCCTGTTTAAGGGTTCGAGCGGGCCAAGCGCGCAGCCGCGTCAGTCCCATCCCGACCGATCGCGCGCGACCACTTGCCTCCCGCCGAGGTAAACGTAATCGAGATCGAGCGACGTCAAAGGCCGGTCATTCGCATTTGGACGCACAGCGACCGGCGCGGCGACGAAAATCGTATGGTCGCCCGCGACCCGGCTATCCACCACGCGGGCTTCCAGAGCGATCATGGCGAGTTTCAGCCATGGCACCGCGAGCATCGGGGACAGTTCAAACTCGATTCCATCGAGATTGTCGCCACGGCGCGCGCGTGACGAGTAAAAATAATCTTCGAGCTCGCGGCCGCGGCGTCCCACGATGTTCAGGCCAAATGCGCCGGTTCTCGCGATTGCGCCGTTGCTGAAGTGCGCGTTATCGACCGCCGCCATCAACCTCACCGGCTCGCCCGAGACCTGCGCTACCCACGACGACGACATCCCGTGGCATCGCCCATTCTCCTGCGTGGTCAAAACGTATATTCCGGTGGTGAGGCAGGCCATCGCGCGCGCGAGATTGTTGTCCATCGATGAATGCTCCGGGGGTTACGCCAGCGTCAAAATGCAAAGCGCGGCAGATTGACGCTACTTTACAATCGACCTGGACACCAATGGTTCCCAAAATAGACAATGTGACCTCGATGCTGGAGCTTTGCTGGAGTTGATGGGCCGGATTGTCGGATCGATTGCCGCCGGTCAGTTACACTCTATTTCCGAGTGCCTGGAACTACACTGAGGTTGTGGGTTGCGGACAGGCG
>PLDK01000025.1:213696-228032 GCA_003135135.1 Deltaproteobacteria bacterium | reverse complement strand
AGTTTTCGGGGTGCAGGCCAGGTCTTCTACATGATAAAGCAGGATCTCGCTCGACTACTCTACGGTTGGCTGGGCATCAAAGAAGCGCCCGTCAGTCCAGACCAGTTACGCGACCTCGCCATTCAAAAGATTGGGCGCTGATGCGGGCGCAGCGCGTGACGCCGGTGGTCAACCTGGGGAAGATCCTTCGCGTGGACGTTGTTCTTTTTGCGGGATAGCTTGCACCCTCACTCCGGGCGCAGCAGTCGGAGGGCGAACAGCAGGCGTTGGGCGCCGGTGACGATCTCCAGCGCCGCCATCGCGTAGCAGAGTATCGCGCCGATCGGGGGATTAGACGGGGTCCCTCCGCTTCGGTCGGGATGACACAAGAAAAAGCGCAGAAGGAAGGGCATCTTGGAATTTGGACCCGCTCCCGACGCTCGATGACTTGCGTCGGCCTCGCCCTGACAGGGCGAGGCAAAAGAGACGGAGGCTGGAAAAAACTAGTCGGCGGTGCGTTCTTGGGGGGCCAGTTGGGCGCGGGCGGGGTTGCGCGCGGCGGCAGCATCTTTTGCAACGGAAGGTGGACGGAGCAGAACCCCCAGAGGCGCGAGATTCAGTTCGGTGGCGCATTGCTCAGTCGCGCGATGCGCGACGCGTCCCGCCTCGACCATCTCGGCAATTATGCACACCGCGCCAGCCATCGTGAGCGCGCCTAAGCCAAGCGCGATCTCAGGCAGTCCCGCGATCGCCGCAACTGCCGCGCTGATCACACCCGCCGCCAGAGCCAGCTTGGTGATTCGAGTTGATTTTATCCGCACCAGTACGCGGTTGGTGACCTTGCCCGCCTCGTGCTCTTCGTCGGCGGTCTTGAGCTCGATTCGGGTCCACGGATTGGGCCGCAGTTCGAGGTCGTAGTCGTTCCATCCCGCATCGACGACGGCGCCATGGCCGCTGCGCGCGAACAGCTTCAGCATCCGGTCCATCAGGCGGTCGCGCGTGATGCTTTCGTCGTTCCAATAGTTCAGCCGGATCGTACGCCTGAGCCAGTTGATGGTTGGGCGTTGGCGCACGCCGCCCGTGCCCGCGAGTCCGGTCAGGGCTTTCGCCCGCGTCTTGTAGCGCGTCATCGTTCGCACCATCGGCCCCGTGTAAGCGAGATACGCGATCAGGAGTCGCGCGGTAAAACTTTCGTGAGATTTTTCGAGCGGCGCATGCCACGCATAGTAGAGCGCCCAAATCGGGCCGAGCGCGAGCATCGCCGCGGCGGGAATCAGCGACACCCCAAGCACGATCGACGCGGCCATCGCGATCGCCGAGAGGACGGTCCATTCGAGCGTCTGCGGGAGAACCCTGGCCAGCGTAAGTCCGGGATCGAACAGCGTCTGCGCGCCTGCGGTTGCAGTCCACAGCACGCGTTTGCGGCTGCCGCCGGGAATAGTGCGCGCGAGACCGGGAATGGTGCCGCGCCACGCGATTTGGCCCATCACGTTGAAGCGCTCGGGATAGCGCGGATACAGCATCGCCTCGGCGCGTCCATAGCCGCGCTGCTGTCCGTAGTAAGCCTTGACCGTGTTGCGCCGGAAGTGCCAGACGAAGGCGGCCGGCGAGAAGCCGAGCTTGAAGCCCGCGTCGAGCAATCGCCAGCAAATGTCAACGTCGTCGCCGGCGGAGGTGAACTGCGGATCGAATCCGCCAATCTTCGCGAGCGCCGCCTTGGAGAAGAGCATGTTGCAGCCTGCCAGATGCTCCGCGCGATCCTCGGCGACCAGCACGTGGCACGGGGCGCCCGGCGATGCGGCGCAACTGGCTTCGATCCAGCCGTCTTCGTGCGGCGCGTAGTTCGGTCCGCCGCATCCGTCGAAGTTGTTTTCGATCATCGAGCGGACCATCAGCGTCAGCCAATGCGGATCGACGACGCAGTCCGAATCGGTATAGGCGATTATTTCGCCGCGCGCCGCCTGCATCCCGACGTTGCGCGCGACGCTCAGTCCCTTGTTGGGCTGGCGAATGAGACGGAACTCCGGAAAGTCCATCGAGATGTCAGCGGTGCGATCGCGCGAGCCGTCATCGACAATGACCACCTCGAAATTCGGGTAGTCGAGGCGCCGCAGCGACTCCAGGCAATCGCGCATGGTGCGCTCGGCGTCGTACGCGCAAATCACCACCGACACCATCGGGGTCTTCGGCGGCCGCGGCGGGCAGGTGCCATTGAGCGTCACGAACGGCATCACATCCGATGCGCGCATCATGCGCACGCCAAGCCAGTCGTGAGAAACCGGAGCAGGAACGGGAGGAGCAACCACGCCAGCCGCACCCGTGCCAAACGCCACTGCTACCGCCTCGTCCTGCCCCGGCGATGCCTGTCTGAATTCGATCACCACCGGCCGCGCCTCCGCGAGGTTGTGCAAGGCGACGACGAAATCGCGAATCTCGACCGGCTCGAGCGCCGGAATTTCCGCGTAAAGAAAATCTTCTTCGAGTATTGAAAGGGCGCGCGTTTCCGGCCGCACCTTTATTCCGACCATCGCGTCGGGCGCGCGTCCCTTGATCGTCTTCACCACGCCGCGCAGGCGCCGCCGCGCGTTTTCGAGTCCGCCCGCGCGCAGCGCGTCCTGGCCGATTTCGCAATTGAGGATGTAACCGGCCAGGGCCGGATGCGTGGCGAAAATGTTTGTTGTATGCGCGATCCGCGAGACCACGGATTTCCATCCGCGGCGGCTCGTCAGTTCGTCCGCCGTGATTCTCAACTCGACCATCGCGACCAGTCCCGACTGGGCCGCGATGTCCAGGCAGGGCTGCGCCTGCGCCTCGATCAGCACCACGCCGGTCGTGTGCGCGCCTCTGAGGTCGTCGAGCCGCTTTCTTAGTTTGAGTTTGTGAGCAAAATCGAGTGTCGCGCTGACGTCAGCGAGGCGCATCGCCTTGAAAAAGAACTTCTGTCCTGCACGGGAAAGGAACTTGCCGTGTGGGGTGACGCGTTGGACCGGAGCGGAATTGGTAAGCATCTGATGTAGGCGCCCTCTCGATGAGGACCCAAGTGCCAAAGCCATGCCACCGGAAAACTCCAGCGATTATAGGGCTTTTCCGGCAAACACCCACCTCGCACCAACCAATTGGGATGAGCCCTGTACGATTTGCGCCTCGGGCACGAAGTCGGAGCGAACAGTTCGCAGGGTGCAAAATCAGGCAGGGTGCCTCCTAATAGACACGCTAGATTGGTTATTTTGCGAATGTTATACGTCAGTTGGTTGGCACATCAACGTTGGAATCGTCCCACCGGGTTTTACTGCAATGAAACTACTGCTCGCTTGTGGATGCTGTAAGCCATCAAAGTTCAAACGACACCGTGAAACGACCGACGCGCCGATTGAGGCCAGCCCCGAAGAACTTCAGGCAATAAGGCAGCAGCTCGCTGAGATCGAGCAATCGCTCTCGCGCCTATGGGGTCCGACAATTTGGAGCCGCACGCCCGAGTGCATCCAGGTACGCGCCGAGGCGGCGGATCTGATCGACCGGCACTTCGACGGCATCGTCGACCAGTGGGTAGATGCGATCGCCGCCATCACCGACAGCCGCTCTGAATACGATGAAAAGGCGCGCAGAGCCAGTTTGATCAATGCGCTTATCCGGCTGGGCGATCATCTGCGCGATCCCGACGACATTTGCACGTACGTTTATCTGCGCAAGCATTGCCAGGAGGGGATGCTCGCGCGGGCCAAACCCTCTCAGTTCAACACTATCCACATCGCGCTCAAGCAAATAATTCTCAATCACGTAAAATCCTCAATGACCGGTCCCGCGATGGAACTGGTGCGCGACTTGGTGGTCGCGGCGATCGACGAGCGGCGGCTGATGGTCTCGCAGTTCTACATCGAATCGCGCGAACGGTTGCTGCGCGAATCCGAAGAGAAGTACCGCAACACGATCGACCACGCGCCCGATCCAATGTATGAGATCGAACCGCACACCTGGATCGTGATCGGGATGAATGCGGCTGCCCAGCAGCTCCATCGGATGGTAGCCGACCAAGGGCACGAAGCGCCGGAGATTATCGGACATCCGCTGCCGGATTCCGTACCGCCGGAGATAAGGGCAAGAGTGATCGAGAGCCTGGAGGCGGGGGAGGAGATGGTTTTGCGCCAGGGATCGACGAAGACTTCGGAATTTCCGATCGGGCCGTTTTTCTTCGACGTAAACTCCGCGCTCATCACCTACGGCAAGAAGCAATTCGTGCAGATGATCCTGCGCGACGTTACGCAGCGGCACGACATGCTCGACTCGCTGATAAAGGCTGAGCGACTGGCCGCGGCGGGCACCTTCGCGGCGGGTGTGGCGCATGAGGTGAACAACCCGCTGGCGTCGATCTCATCGCTGGTTCAATCGATCCTGACCGGCGAGAACGACCCCCAGCGGCGGGTCACGCTGCACACCATCCTGTCCCAGATCACGCGCATCTCGAGCACGCTCAAGGATCTGGTGAACTTCGCGCGACCAACCACGGCGCAACGCAAGCCGGTCGACGTCAACGGGTTGATCGCCGAGACGCTGCGGCTGATCAGCTACAACACACGCTTCAGCGGCATCCGGGTTGAGCCCACGCTTGCTTCCGATCTGCGCCGCGCGTTCGCCGACGACAATGAAATTCAGCAGGTGCTGCTCAATCTGCTCATCAACGCCGCCGACGCTTCCCCTGCCCAGGGCGGCGTGATCAAGGTGATCACCGACAACCAGGGCGCCGGACAGGGCGCGGACAAATCGCGCCGGGTGGTTATCAAGGTGGTCGACAACGGCATCGGAATCCCGCGCGAACATCTGGAGCGCGTGTTCGATCCATTCTTCACCACCAAGCCCGCGGGCGCCGGCGTTGGACTCGGGCTGTCGCTATGCCAGCGTATGATCCTGTCCAATCAGGGTACCATTCGGGTTGACAGCGAGGTTGGCGGCGGCACCGCCATCACCATCACGCTGGCGGCCGCAGAAGATTCGGTCCGCGCGGAGCAGGCAGCGAGCATGGCCGCGTCTTGAGAATCGAAATGCGATGAACAACGACACTTCATGGACCGCACAGGAGCGTGGACCTTACCGGCTGCTGATCGTCGAGGACGAACCCTTGATGCGCTCGATCATCGTTCAGCTCGCGCGCAGCGAAGGCTACGAGGTGATGGAGGCGCCGGCCGCCGCGGTCGCGCTGCAGATCTTCGAAAAAGAAAAAATCGATCTCGCGATTCTCGACCTTAACCTGACCAGCGGCGGCAGTGGACTCGATCTGCTGCGCAAGATGCGCGAACTCGACCCCGAGGTGATGGGAATAATCGTCACCGCCTACGCCAGCGTCGAGTCAGCCGTCGAGGCGCTGCACCAGGGCGCTTACGATTACATCACCAAGCCGTTTGCCAACGATCATCTGAAAAAGGTGATGCGCAACGCGCTCGAGGGCAAGGCGCTGTTCAGGGAGAACCGTTTTCTGCGCCAGGAATTGCGCGAGAAGTATCGCTTCGAGAGCATCATCGGCAAAAGCGACGCTATCGAAAGCGTGTTCCGCGTCATGGAAAAAGTCGCGCGCACCGACACCAGCGTGTTGATCACCGGTGAGTCCGGCACCGGCAAGGAACTGGTCGCCCGCGCGATTCATTTCAGCTCCGACCGCGCCAGCAACCGCTTCCTGCCAATCAATTGCGGCGCGCTGCCCGAGAACCTGCTCGAGAGCGAACTGTTCGGCTACAAACGCGGCGCATTCACGGGCGCCGGGCAGGACAAAGTGGGTCTGCTCAAGGCCGCCGACAAGGGCACCATCCTGCTCGACGAGATTGGCGAGTTGCCGCTCGCGCTGCAGGTCAAACTGCTGCGCGCGCTCCAGGAGCGCGAGGTCTACCCGCTGGGCGCCAACGATCCGGTGGCGTTCGACGTGCGCGTGCTGTGCGCCACCAATCGCAACCTCGAAACTGAGGTCAAGGCCGGCCGCTTCCGCGAGGAGCTGCTCTACCGAATCAACGTCATCAACATCAACCTGCCCGGTTTGCGCGAGCGCCAGGACGATATTCCCCTGCTCGCCAACCATTTCCTGCGCAAGTACGAAAAGTCGTTGCCGCGAACCGCGATGCGCTTTTCCAAAGGCGCGATGCGCCTGCTGATCAACTACGCATGGCCGGGCAACGTCCGCGAACTCGAAAACGCCGTCGAGCGCGCCGCGATTCTGGCCGAGACCGACGTCATCCATTCGCACGATTTACCCGACAAGCTGCGCAGCACGTCGCCGGTGATGGCGAGTATCGAGAACTCGGGGCTCACGCTCGAGGAGCTCGAGCGCGAGCATATCAAACGCGTGCTCGACAAGGTGGAAAACGACAAGGTGAGGGCCGCGCAGGTGCTCGGCATTCACCTCTCGACGCTCTATCGCAAGGTTCAGCGCTACCACCTCGACGGCGACAGCCCCGTAAATCACGAGCCTGCGCGCTCGGCGTGAGGGGATGGCAATAGGCGTGGCAATCCGGCAGTCAAGGATATAGACTTTTCGGTAGACCGACTGGACGGCAGCCGGCGCGGAGAAAAATATGGATCTATTTGCGCCAACTCACCTGCTGATCATTCTGCTGATCATTCTGGTCATCTTCGGGCCCAGCAAGCTCGGCGATGTCGGCGGCGCGATGGGCAAAGCGATTCGCGATTTCAAACGCGCGATGAACGAGCCCGACGATGCGGCCAAGACGGTAGCCAAGCCCGACGAGGCGAAGGCCACCGAAGTTGTAAAGCCCGACAAGATTTCCTGATCCGCCGCGCTCCGCTAACTTTCCCTGACATTCACTTAATGAGCCTGCGATAACGCGCGTTCGCAACGCGCGTCATCGATCCTTTCGATCCGCCAGCAGCGTGGGCATGGCCTGATTGGATGCGCCATGCGCCCGACCTCAAGACGATCCCGGCGCGCCGCACCAGCGAGTGCGGCAGACTGTCCGCGCGCCCGCGATCAAATCCAATTTTGTTCGCGCTGATCGCAATGACCGCCATCACCGTATTCGCCGCCCGGAGGATCGGTGGACCTCACGGACCTGAAGGTGCCCTGCAGAACCAAATTGGACTGGAAAATCTTGCACAGGGCGGCTGTCGGGATTACAAGGACATTTGTAATCAGAAAGTTGAAATCAGAGCGCAGATTGTGATTGCGAGAATTGCGGTCGGCATAAAAATTGCTTAAGTAACAGAGTGATGATTTTAGAAAGATTAATGAGAGGACATTTTCCTAAGGTTTACAAGGACGTCGCCGAAGGGTCCAAAAGCATGATGGCTCTTTCGGATACGGTCGCATCGCCTTTTGGACACAGTTGCGCCCTCGGGACAATGTGCAACCACCGGCATTGAGCCGCTGAACGGACGTTTTTAACGACGGCAGGCGCCTGAAACGGAGACGGCAAGATGGACAGGGTTACCGCCGATCAGACCAAAGAGTTGATGGGTTTGCCGCTCAGGAGCCACCTAATGGTACTGGCTAGCCACACGAACCGACGGCAGATGGTGGGCGAATGCGTTCGTTCGTTGATGTCAGGTGCACTGGTAGTGCTGCTGCTCGCGGCGCCGGCGTGGGCCGCGCCGATGGCGACGCCCGCGCCCGGCGTACTCTATCCTTTGCTCCCCAATACCGCCCTGACGGCGCCGACCTACGACTATGCGGCGGCCGAGACGTGCACCGGGTGCCATTATATATCGCTAGCGGAAGGGGACTTACCCGCCCTCGACCACACGTCGCGTGTATTTGGCGTTTGGCTTCAGCCCGCCGCCGCTGTCAACGCTTCCTGCACGGCCGGCCCCACCAGCTCCACAGTTGGTGGAACTCCATATGCGTGCTGTACAGGGAACGGGACAGGCACTTGCGGGGACACGTGGCAATTGACGGGTAGCGGATGGCTCGCCTCGCGGCACTCGCAGTCCGATTATGCCACGACCGAGAACGGGTTTTGCGCAAAGTGTCATTCGCCCCTTCAAGCTTACGCTCCCGCAAGCTTCAGCAGTGGAGCCGTTGTCAATGCTCCCCCAGTTCCGCAGCAGCGGTTCCAAGCCGTAACCTGCGGAACGTGTCATCCTCCGTACAACATCAGCGCGCAGATCGGCGTGTTGAATCCGGGTTCTGTAGCCGGGATCGCAATCTATCTCTGGAAGGGCTACAACAATCCCGCCTCCTATCAGACTCTGAGCACCGGAGTGAACTCCGACGGCACTTCGAAAGAAGACCTGCTCTGCCTCAACTGCCATGAGCAGCGTCACGACACCGACAACTCGGCCATGTGGGCTATGATGACGACCACGTACAATCATCTGATCCCTGGCGGCGGTCCGGTCAGGTGCATCGATTGCCACATGTCGGAGTACCGGTACATCATCGGGAGTAGTGGCCTCACGGAAGTGTTTCACGACTGGAACGTTGGCGCGGACCTTCCTTACTCCTGCGGCGCGGTAGGATCAGTGTCGCTTTGTCATGTCAGCTCACATTCCACGTTCACTGTAGCCGACGCGCAGAACCTTATCCCATTCATTAAAGAGCAGCACGGCGTCGGCCTAACCGGCGGCGTCGGCGGCGATTGGTGGAGCCTGCCGCCGTTCAATGGGGTGGTACAGGCCGTAGTGCCGGCACACGGGGCGCCTACGCTCGTGGAGTTCAAGACACTAGAGAGAGAGATATCGAAAATTGACGCCATGTGAGCGCAGTAGGAAGATGATGAATATCAACCCCGCCACATCGAGGCGACCAACGCAGCTACCTCCGGAGGCTTTTGCTCGTCCGGCTGGGCTCTGCGGGCAGTTGCCAATCCCGAGACTGGCTCGGATCGCTGCGATCCTCTGTGCGTTGATCCTCGCGTGGAATGCTCAGAGTTCATACGCAACGCCCCTCCCCACGTTCCTGGACCGTCCCGACTATAATTACGCCGGCGTTACGTGTATGAGCTGCCACTTTACGGCTGCTGATGGAAGTCCCAACCACACATCGCGCGCCGCCGGTGTTCAGTATGGCAACGCTGCGTGTGCGGGTAGTGGAGATCCAATACCGTGCTGTACAGGGCCAGGAACAGGCACTTGCCCGAACCAGTGGGTGCGAACGGGCCATGGCTGGTGGGATTCGCGGCACGCCCAGTCAGAGAACGGCTGGTCGAATCCGACGTCTACACTTGGCTGGACACAGCCCGGCGGGACATACGGCGAGAACGACAATACTTTCTGCGCCAACTGCCACTCCCCGCTTCAGGCCAGCGTGTACGGGATCGGATCAATTTCGGAAGTGGGGACGACGGCGACAGTGACGCCCGCGGCGCCAGGAATTCCGATTGCGGACATCGGAGTCGGTGACACCATTTTCATCACTGGCAACATCGCTGGCTACAACAACACTGCAACCTTGCCACCCCCAGGTCCGGCCCCAGGGATAGGGGGATGGACAGTGACCGGTGTCACGGCTGACCCCACCGGCGCATTCGCGGCGGAAATTACGTTCACAGCGGCTAGCACTGGCCTTGCCACCGGCACAGGCGGCACTCTCGGAGATACTACCAGGACGAGCGTGGTGTTCAGCGGCCAGGTGCAAAACCCGGTCACAGTTTTGAGCACTGCTACAGGTACGATCGCTGCTAGCGCTATAGGCTTTACAGGCGTGTGGTGCAGTTCGTGCCATCCGAGCAGCAGCCTCGGCGCAGCGATTATTGCGCGATATCCCGGTGTTACTCTGGTATCGGGTGGCGTAACGGCAACGCTCGTCCGCGGCGCGAATCCGGCGCTGGCAGCCTCGTGGATTCCGATACTCCCGGGTTTCGACCCCAATGGCGTTTCGTATGAAAGCGACTTCTGCCTGACCTGTCACGAACAGGATCCGCATAACGCGGCGTCGAATTCGGTCTTTCAGGTAATGTACGCTTCGGGTGTCTCGTGTATCGATTGTCACATGGCCCCATTTGCCATTAATACCGGCACCACGACCGATTCGCTCGGAACTCCGGCGGGGCTTACGGAGCGGTTCCATGACTGGAAGGTCGCCGAAAACTTACCGTACTCGTGCGGCGCACAGGGTTCCCTAACTCAATACACCTGCCATTCGGGGTTCAACGCCGCCTCCGCTTTGGCTTATATCCCTTTCATGACCGGCCAACACAGCGATTGGTGGAGCCTGCCGCCGTTTTCGTCCTCCTCGGAAGCGGTATCAGCACATGAACTGAACGCGACCTCGGACCAGCTAGCGCTGTGGCGCGAGATACAGGCGGTTTACGGAGCGAGCGGTAAAGATACCAACTATAAAGAAGCCAGCTATGAGGAAGGGACGCGGCTGAAGGCCGCGGTCGCAAGGCCATGATGACTGGAGCATCGAAGCGAAGTAAGCGCAACCGGGCGCCTGCCATGTGGTCGTTGTCGCTGTTGTTCTTTGGGCTCCTTGCGGTGCTGCCTGCGGCAGGCGCGCAAGCTGCCTCGAGCGACGAAGGCATGCTGCTTGCGGGAGGCCTGGATCAGCTCAATGGCCCGATGACCACCGCGGAGTTTTACAACTTTAAGACGGCAGCCTTCTCCTGCAAGTTTTTAGGAGGAGTAAATTCTGTTACCGGAGCGTGCAAGAACACCTTAGCGCAGGCCCGTTTCTTTGCGTCGGTGGCGCCGCTACCCGGCGGCAAAGTGCTGATTGCGGGCGGCAACAACGTCGGCGTGACATGCCTCAACTCCGCGGAGACTTACAGTCCGACGACCGGTAAGTTTACCGCAACCGGTAGCATGACTGACGCTCATTGCTACGAGCAGACCACCACCGTGCTCCCGAATGGCTACGTTCTAATCACCGGCGGAAAAGATCAAACCGGAGGCACTGTTAGTACCGCGGATATGTACGATCCGACGGCCGGCAAATTCGACTGCTCAGGGCTTGGAGGAGTCTCGGCTACTACCAGCTACTGCACAGACAAGATGACCCAAAAGCGCTTCCTCCACACCGCAACGCTGTTAAAGAATGGCAACGTGCTGATCGCGGGCGGTAACACTGGTTCGATCACTAACACGGCGGAGGTATACGTTTGGTCGTATGGCTTTAGCGCGACCACCGGTAACATGACCGACAGCCGCGAAAACCACACCGCCACCTCGATCGTAACCGGGCCTAATGCGGGCGACGCGCTCATCGCCGGCGGCCTCGACGCTGGGGGCAACGTGCTGCAAACCGCCGAGCTCTACAGTCCGACGGCCGGCACTTTTGCCCTAACCGGCAGCATGACCCATGCCCGCTATCTGCATACTGCGACCCAGCTTAGTACCGGGAACATCCTCATCACCGGTGGCGAAGACGGAACCGGAGCCGTGCTGGCGACCGCCGAGGTATACGATTCTGCTTCCGCAACCTTTGCGTCGGTTGGCTCCATGACCACCGCTCGCGCGCTTCATACGGCTGTGCTGATTACCTCGGGACCCAAGAAGGGCTCCGTCCTGATCGCCGGCGGGATCGACAACAACGGCAATACGCTCAGCACGGCTGAGCTGTACAATCCCAAAACCGGCAAGTTTACCGCGGCCGGGAGCATGGAAGTGGGGCGCTCGTCGCAGGATGGTACGGCGCTGCGGTAGGGCGACGAGTGACCGATGGCCGATTGTTCGCAATGTGAGACACCGTTCCCGATAGGCGCGAAGTTCTGCGCTGCGTGCGGCAATCGCGTCGATGCGGCTGGCGCGGACGAACTCCGGCGGCCAAGCGACGGCCGGCCTGGTCGTGGTGGCTTATCAGCTTCATGGATTGCCGGAGTCAGTGCTGCATTTTTGCTCGGCGGAGCCCTGACCTGGTTGCTTATGCCTGC
This sequence comes from Deltaproteobacteria bacterium, assembly GCA_003135135.1. Classification (GTDB taxonomy): domain Bacteria; phylum Desulfobacterota; class Binatia; order Binatales; family Binataceae; genus Binatus. Next base: position 216,246 of record PLDK01000025.1, on the reverse strand, counting down.
CGGGAAACACGACCGTTCGCAAGTCGCCATGCAGCCAACTACCCAGGGGCGTGCATCGACTTTGAACGACCATATATCTGGCGTCATGCCGCCCGGACATTCGACGTCCTCCTTACCCGCTGGGCATCCGATGGCTGGTGGTCCGGCCCACGCCGTCGGCACGCTTATCGCCAAGGCGGAGAAACAGGCCAAGGCCAGTCCCAACGACATCGCAGCTTGGAACCGCCTCGGCGACGTGGCCTTCCGATCCGCGGCGTTCGACCCCGCGAATTATGACCACGCGCGTGAAGCGTTCGCTCACGTGCTGGAACTCGACCCCGACAATCTCGACGCTCTGCGCGGGCTCGGAAACGTATGTTTCGATCAACGACAACTCGACAAAGCGATCGCGGCGTACCAGCACTACCTGCGGCTTAAACCGAAAGACGTGCAGGTACTCACCGATCTCGGCACGATGTATATGGCCCAGCAAAACTCGCACGAGGCGATCGCGCGCTACTCTGCGGCGCTCGCGCTGGCGCCGAGGTCCTTTCCAGCTCAGTTTAACCTTGGGGTGGCGTACCTGATGCTCAATGATAACCCCAATGCACGTGAGGCATTGTCGCGCGCGCGTTCTCTTGCACCTGGAGACGCTGCTCGCACCAGGATCGATGTGCTGTTGGCGCGAATAGATTCAAATGAAATGGCGAAGGGCACTGCTGCCAGCAAGTCGCGATGAAATTTTCCTCACACTTCAATGTGCCGAGTCAAAAGTGGCATCGCTGAACATTGGAGCAGTTAAGAGAGCAATCAGGTTAACTTAGAGTAGCTAGAGGCGCCGATATAATTATTGCCTAATCCTCCCAACGGAATTATTAGGCTCGCTTAACCCGTGTTCCAGTGGTCCGGTTGTTTTCCCCGTCAACACGGGGGAGAAGCAAATGAAGAAGTACGCAGGAAAAGTACGGATCGGCGTGATCGCGATCTTTTGTGGGCTCGCGTTTGCGATTGTCGGCCTTCATCGTTCTTCAGGCCGCGCCTATAGCGGGGACCCCACCCCGACCCTCCTGGTTTCGGACGTTTGCTCCTACGCCGTCACGGCTTATTCTGCCGCGAGCAACGGCGACGTCTCCCCGCTGACCCCTGTCCCTACCGGACTTTCCGCACCGCAATTTGTGACCATTGACGCGAGTGGAAACATTTACGCCACCAACGCCTGCACCAACACCATCACCATTTACGCCGCGGGGAGCAAAGGCGACGCCGCTCCCATCGCCATCATCGGCGGGCCCAACACCGGCCTGAGCGACCCAGCAGGCATCGCGCTGGATTCCAACCTCAACATCTATGTGGCGAATGCAGGCGCCCCAGGCGTGTCTGTCTATCAGCCACTGGGAAGCAGCACCGGGCTGCTCAACGAGGCCCCCATCGCCACCATCAGCGGGAGCAACACCGGCCTGACCTACCCACAAGGCATCGCGGTGGATTCCACCAGCGGCAACATCTATGTGGCGGATGAAGGCGCCACCAGCGTGTATGTCTATCCGGCGTTGGGAAGCAGCACCGGGCCGCTCAACGAGGCCCCCACCGCCACCATCAGCGGGCTCGACACCGGCCTGAGCAGCCCGGAAGGCATCGCGCTGGATTCCAGCCTCAACATCTATGTGGCGGATGAAAGCGCCTCCAGCGTGTATGTCTATCCGCCGCTGGCAAGCAGCACCGGGTTGCTCAACGAGGCCCCCACCGCGACCATCAGCGGGAGCGATACCGGCCTGATCAGCCCATACGGCATCGCGTTGGATTCCACCACCGGCAACATCTATGTGGCGGACGCGCTCGCCACCAGCGTGTTTGTCTATCCGGCGCTGGGAAAGAGCGTCGGGCTGCCCAACGAGGTCCCCCTCGTCACCGTCACCGGGAGCAAGACCGGCCTGAGCTACCCACAAGGCATCGCGCTGGATTCCAGCGACGACATTTATGTGGCGGATACCAGCAGCGTGTTCGTCTATCCGGCGGGGAGTAAGGGCAATGCCGCTCCCAGCTCGGCCACCATCAGCACGACCATGACCACCGGCCTGGGATGGCCACAAGGCATCGCGCTGGATTCCACCGGCAAAATCTATGTGGCGGATGACGGACCTGGAGCCAGTGGCCCCGGCAGCGTGTTTGTCTATCCGGCCGGGAGCAAGGCCAATGCCGCTCCCACCGCCACCATCAGCGGGACCAACACCGGCCTGAGCTACCCACAAGGCATCGCGCTGGATTCCAGCAGCAACATCTATGTGGCGGACGAAGGCGCCGTCAGCGTGTTTGTCTATTCGGCGGGGAGCAAGGGCAACGTCGCCCCCACCACCACGATTAGCGGGAGCAACACCGAGTTGGACACCCCGGAAGGCATCGTGGTGGATTCCAGCCTCAACATCTACGTGGCGGACGACGGTGACGGATCTTGCGATGGCACCGAGAGCGTGTATGTCTATCCGCTCGGGAGCAACGGCAATGCCGCCCCCAGCGCCACCATTAGTGGTGGCAACACCGGTCTGTGCTACCCGTACGGCATCGCGTTAGATT
>PLDK01000025.1:0-213683 GCA_003135135.1 Deltaproteobacteria bacterium | reverse complement strand
CAGCGGCAACATCTATGTAGCGGACTTTTCCGCCAACAGCGTGTTTACCTATCCCGCGCTGGGAGGCACCGGATGGGTCGCCGGCACGCCGGCGACGTACAGCGTGACGCCCACCGCCACCATAAGCGGTCCGCTCACAGAACTGGGGGAGCCTCAGTTCATCGCCGTCCAGCCGGCTGTCGCGCCGACACCGACACCGACGGCAACGGCGACTACCACGCCGACTGTGACGGCCACTCCAACCGCGGTGGCGACGACCTCGATATCGGTGCCGAAGAAGCTGGACGTGGGCAAATCGACGCTGGGCAACACGGTGTCCAAGAACCTCGACGTGAAGAACACGGGGAAGGCGGACTTGTTTATTGACAGCGCGAGCGTGAGCGGGGCCAACGCCGGCGATTTCGCGCCGGGCGCCTCGACCTGTTCGGCGGGCGGGCTTGCGCCCAAGGGCAAGTGCACGATCGCGATCGGATTCACGCCGAGCGTGCTTGGCGCGCGTAGCGCGACGCTGACGCTGACTGACAACGCGGGCACGGGCACGCAGAACGTGGCGCTGTCGGGGACGGGGGAGCCCGATGTGACGGTATCGCCCGACCGCATCGCTTACGGCAAGGTGAAGTTAACCAAAAAGAAGAGCAAGACGGTGAAGGTGAAGAACGCGCAGCCGGTGGCGGTGACGCTTAGTCAGATCATCACCGGGACCAACGCGAGCGACTTCACGGTGACGGGCGGGACGTGCATCGGCACGCTGGCGGCCAAGGCGAAATGCACCTACATCGTGACTTTCACGCCGGGGGCGACTGGCGCGCGCTCGGCGACGCTCAGTGTCACGGCGAGCCCCGACCTGCTAAGCCCGCACAATGTGAGTCTGGCCGGCACCGGTAAATAGGCGGTGCGATCGGGCGGGAACGATCCCGCCGCAATAGAACGAAACGCCCGTCCGGCCATCGTGGCAGGGCATTGGCGAGAACGATATTGGCGATGATCAGCTCACGCCATGGATGGTGGCGTCGCCTCAATCAATGTCCCTCGGCAACGCCGCCCGGACTTCATTCAGCGGAATGGCGCCGATATGACGTTGCGACATCTAAAGTTCTATACCTGACATAAGGGATACCGACGGGTGTCCCTCCTCAAAACCTCATCCGGGGCGATGATGCTGTCGTGGGGCATTGTCCGTGCCAAAAATTCCATCCGAACCCGAGACAGCCGGAAAGCGCCATCCACCATTGCTCGCGGCGCTGGAAGTTCGAATCCTGCCTTTTAGACTCGGCGCTGAAGGTGCCGCGCGGAACAGAACCGCGCCTGGAAAAATCTTGCGCGGGGGGGCCGTTTGGACTACAAAGCGACTTGAAATCAGAGAGTAAATGCGACCGGGAGAATTGGGACCGGTATAAAAATTGCTTACTTGGCAGGCTGACGTCTTTAGAAATATTAATGAGAGGGTATTTTCCCAAGGCGCACAAGGCCGCCACCGAAGGGTCCAAAAGTTGGATGGTTCTTCCGGATACGATCGCGTTGTCTTTTGGACACAGTTGTCCTGTCTTGGGGGCAATGTGTAACCGACGGCGGTAAGCCGCTAAAGGGCGCGTTTGCCGATGGCGGGCGCCCGAAATGGAGACGGCAATATGGAGGGGGAACGCAGCTCGCGAAAGTTTTGGGCAGGTCTTTTGGTGGCGCTGGTCGCGTTTGGAATCGCCTTCGTGATTTCATCGCCCCCCGCAATCGGCGCGGAAGGCACCCTGCTTTCCCAAGCCACGGGATCGGGGACTATCCTGCCGCCCGGCTACGTCCACAATGACACCTGCGTCAGTTGCCATGATGTACAGGTCAAGGCCTTCCGCAACACAATGATGGGCCATCTTATGATGGCCCGGCCGCGCGACGACCGAGAAAGCCTCGCGTGCCAGGCCTGTCATGGTCCCGGCCGCGAGCACCTACGCCATCCGAGCAAGCCGTCGCCGGGATTTGTGAGTTTTCGCGAGACCTCCTTCAAGAACATCAAGATTGAGAACGAGCGGTGCCTCGAATGCCACCAAAACGGCGAGCGTGGCTTCTGGCGGGCCAGCACCCACGCCGAGCGCGGCATTCGATGCGTCGATTGCCACGCCGTGATGTGTCCGGTGACGGCGAGCGCGCTGCCGCAGGCGCAACTCAAGAAGTCGCCGCTTGGCACGGAATTCGTCAATCCATTCATCGTGACGCGCCCCGAAACCCAGGTCTGCCTGCGCTGCCATCTCGACAAAAAGATGGAGATCAATCTGCCGTCACACATGCCGCTGCGCGAGGGGTTGATGACGTGCACCGACTGCCACAACCCGCATGGCGGACCGTATCAGAAGCAATTGCGGGCGGCGATGGTCAATGAGGTCTGCTACCGCTGCCATGCCGAAAAGCGCGGGCCGTTCCTGTGGATGCACGCGCCGGTGGCGATGAACTGCATGAATTGCCATGTCCCGCACGGCAGCGTTAACCAGCACATGCTGGTGATCAACATGCCGGTGCTCTGCCAGCGCTGCCACATCGGAAGTAGTCATCCGAGTCAACCTCATAAGAGAGGGCAAATTTTCGTGATCAACCAGCAATGCGCCAATTGCCATTCACAGATACACGGCTCGAACTCGCCGGGCGGAAGATATTTCACGCGTTGAAGCGGGACGCACAGGAAAGCACCGGATCGCTGGGCCGCACCGCGTTTTGCAGCCGGCCCGGGAGGAAAGTCATGGACCTCAATCGGTTGTTAGCCGGATGTGGAACGATGGCGCTCGTGTTGTCGATGCTGTCGCCGGCACTGGCACAGGTCGATCTCGGGAAATACACGGTGCAGGGATCGGTCGAGGCGGGCGCCATCCCCCAGCCTGTCCCCTATGACGACTCTGCGGCGAAGTATCAGGAGTACCGCGATCTGGCGCAGCAGTTCATCGTCCCGAAACTCCAGTTGATCCTGGGCGACAAGGCGGAGAACTACTACGTCCAGTTCGACGCGGTTAACGTCGCACAAAAGAACCAGATGTATTCGCTGCGCTTCGGCGAGTACGGCCTGCTCGATGTTCAGGCAAAATTCCTCGAGATTCCACACGCCTTCAGCGACGGCGTCGCGAGCACGCCATACAACGAAAACGGCGGCAACTTCACTCTAACCTCGAAGCCCACTGGTACCGGTCCCGCCCTCCAATCCTGGCAGGAAGCGAACGACAAACCGTTCGACATGAGCCTGCTCGAAGGTATCGCGGACATCAACGTGCGCTATACGCCGTCGCCGTCGCTGAGCTTCAGCGCGAACCTGGATTACCAGAACCCCACCGGCCAACAGCCATTCGGTGGCAGCTTCATGTTTGGCGCCAATCCGGGCAATTACAAAGTGAACGAACTCTGGGCGCCAATTCAGTACTACACCTATAACTTCGGCACCGGCATGGAATACGCGAAAAACGGATGGCTGGTGGGGTTCCAGTATCAGGGATCCTTCTTCGTCGATGACTACTCGACCCTGACCTGGGACAACCCGCTCAATACCAGCGGAGTAGGCAGCAATTGCGTTGATTCCACCGCCTTCAGTTCCGCGTCGCTTACCGGCCCATGCGAGGGACGGGCAGCGATGTATCCGAACAACCAGGCTCACAACTTCATCGTGAATGGAGCGGGTCAGCTTCCATTCAACACGCACGTGATGGGCAGCCTCGAGTACGGATTCTGGCTCCAGAACTCTCCCTTCATCCCGCTTACGAGCAACAGCACGCTGAAGCAGTCATTAAGTTCGGTCGGGGCGCCCAATAGCCTCGGCGGCGACGTGCAACCTTTCTTCGCCAACTTCACGATCGACAGCAATCCGATCGAGCCGCTGGATATCAAAGCGACCTATTCCTATTTCGATTACGACAACCTGACGCCGGCGATCACCTTCAAAGGCGTTAAGTCGCTCAATGACATCTCGGACCCGCAGATGCTTTTCAGCGCTTATCCCTTTTCATTTTCGGAGCAGGACGTCAGCCTCGAGCCGACCTACCACGTGACTGATACTATAGCCGCGCACTTTACTATGAAGTGGCAGACCAACCACAACGAGGGGCTGGAGGTGCTGCAGCAGGATCAACTCAGCTATGGGCCCGCGCTCGATTGGAACCCATATCCGTGGCTGACTTTCCGGGCGGATTACCAGCACGCGCACCGCGACTCGCCGGGATACAACAACAACCGCGCCGACCTGGTCGAGGTGCTTGGCGGGATCCCGGGAGGGATCGAGGAGGTTCAGGACCTGCGGCGGTTCGACGAGGCCACGGTCGATGTGAACCAGACTTCGCTCTATGCCTCCGTGCAGCCGATCGAAAAAGTCAGCCTGTTCACCGCCTTCAACTACGACGACTATAACTACCCCTCGACCGACTTCGGCCTGCAGCATACGTCGAGCTATTCGCCGTCGGTGGGGGCCAGTTACGATCCGCTTCCAAGCATGCATTTTTTCGGCGACTACGCATGGCAGGCGTACGATTGGAACCTGAGGTCGCTTTACGGGGGCACCGGCGTAAAGCCGGGTGTGCCGGGAAAATCGTGGGTTTGGACGGCCGATGGCCGTAACCAGGGCAGCAATTTCGATCTCGGCATGGACGTCGCGATACCGCAGAATCGCATCCTGGGGCGGCCGTCGCACCTGAAAATCCAGTACACCTACACGGTAGGCAGCAACCTCACCCATCAATCGGGGGCTACCGCGGCCGGCTCGGCGTCGGAGGCGATCGACTATCCCAATGCCGGCACCCAGATGGAAGAGTTGATGGTTCAGTACGAGTACGATTTGCGCGACAACCTCGCGATCAACATCGGGTACTACTTCAACAATTTCGGCGAACACAATTCCATGGTGGACCAGGTGGCGAACTACATGCCCAACGCCAGCAAAAACTCGACATTCCTCGGCAACTCCGACATGTCTCCCTACAACGCCAATGTCGGATTTATAACTGTTAAATACAAATTTTAACCCGAGGCTATTGGAGTACGAGCAGCGAGAGTCCGGGACAAACAACGAATGACCTATCTTCCGCCGCGGCCCGGCCCGCAAATCAAACGGCGGAAATGGAATGGAAGGAAGGAGAGAAGACATGACCGAGAGTTTGACAACTAAGGTTCGATCGAGAATGTGGATTTGGACCGCGACGGTTATACCGGCCGTTGCAGCGCTGGCGTTGATCTCAACCACCGCCCGCGCAGCCGATCTCACGTCCGCGGCCAGCAGTTACACAGATACGTGCGCCAAGTGCCACGGCCCGGCCGGCAAGGGCGACGGGCCCAAAGCGGCCGAACTGAAAGACAAGGACGGCAAGGCGGTCGCCATCGGAGATTTGTCCGATTGCGCCAAGATGAGCAAGGTTACCGATGACGACTTGTTCAAGGAGCTGAAAGAAGGCGGCGCGTCGGTGGGCAAAAGCAAGTTCATGACTCCCTATGGCGATGCGATGGAGGATGACGAGATCAAGGCGATGGTTGCGTACGTCAGAACCTTGTGCAAAAAGTAGCGGCGCGCACCACCTCGGCGACCGGCCATCCCAATACGGGCACTCAGTTCCATGGGTTGATGTTTTAGTACATGTACGATTCTGCGCGATAACATCGCGATCAACGTCGGCTACTACTTCAGCAAGTTTGGAGAACCCACTTTCACCGAAGGAAGGAGATAAGCCATGTCGAAGAGCTTGAGCAGTAAAATTCGATCGAGACTATGGATTTGCACCGCGGCGGCCATACCGGCAGTTGCAGCGCTGGCGTTGATCTCAACCACCGCCCGCGCAGCCGATCTCACGTCCGCGGCCAGCAGTTATACCGATACGTGCGCCAAGTGCCACGGTCCGGCCGGCAAAGGCGACGGCCCTAAAGCGGCCGAACTGAAAGACAAGGACGGCAAGGCGGTCGCCTGCGGAGATTTGTCCGATTGCGCCAAGATGGCCAAGGTCACTGACGACGACATGTTCAAGGAGCTGAAGGAGGGCGGCGTGTCGGTGGGCAAGAGCAAGTTCATGACGCCCTATGGCGATGCGATGGAGGACGACGAGATCAAGGCGATGGTTGCGTACGTCAGAACCTTGTGCAAGAAGTAGCGAAGCGCGCCAGGCTCGAGAATGAGTCGAGGCGCGCGGGATTGAAAGCGAGCAGACTTAGACGGCCGCCGGCTTACAGTTCGCCGGCGGCCTCGCGCAGCAGTTGTACTCGCGTTCGCTCTGACCACCCAAAGCAGCCAAGTGAATGGCCTCGCACGGGTAACCGGCTAAATCTCACCATTGAGCGACCTATGGCAAGCGAGTCCGATCCCAGGGATCGGACCGCTTGCCGCTCGGAAACCGGGCGTCGCTTCCCCAGATTCCGAAAAGAAGCAACGCAGGTGGAATATGCAAACGAGCGGAGATGAGCCGGGCGCGCCGGAAGTCGAGCGCCCGGAACGGCAAACTGGCGGCGCAGCCGAACGCCAATTGCCAAGTTTGGCTCGTAACCGGCTGAGTATCGCTGGTCTGATCATTGCCGTCATCATCCTGGCGGACATGCTTTCCCTGGCCGGCATGACGATGCTGGGGGTGCAGTTGAACCCCTACGTCGGCATTTTTGCCTACCTGATCGGTCCGGCCGTCATGATAGTAGGCCTATTGCTCATTCCGGCCGGGATGCTGCTCGAACGCCGGCGGCGCCGGAAGTTTTTGCCCGGTGAGCTGCCGCCCTTTCCCAAGCTCGATCTCAACCAGCCTTCGGTTCGGCGCGGCTTTCTCGGCGCGGTCGGCTTTGCGTTCTTTTTCGTGGCTCTCAGCATGGTGGCGAGCTACCAGGGCTACCAATTCACGGACTCGGTGATGTTCTGCGGGCAGACCTGTCACGTCCCGATGAAGCCGGAATTCGACGCCTACCAGGATTCGCCGCACGCACGGGTCGCATGCGCGGGCTGCCACGTCGGACCCGGCGCCACCTGGTTTGTTCGCTCCAAGCTGTCGGGCGCCTACCAGGTCTATGCGGTAATGTTCAACAAGTACCCCAGACCTATCGAAACTCCTATCAAGGAGTTGCGCCCGATTCGCGCAGCCTGCGAGCAATGCCATTGGCCGCAGAAGTTCTACGGCGCGCAACTCAAGGTTTTCCCGCATTATGGATACGACGAGAAGAACACGCCCATGCGCATCCAGATGCTGATCAAGACCGGAGGAGGAACTGCCGAATTCGGCCACGCCACTGGAATCCACTGGCACATGAACATCGCCAACGAAGTATGGTTCGCGGCTACTGACAAGCAGTCCCAGGTGATTCCCTGGGTAAAAGTAAGGACGCCTGACGGAAGGACCACGGAATACCTTGCCAAGGGCAGTACGCTGACCCCAAAGCAGATCGAAGCGATGCCCATCCAGCAGATGGACTGCGTGAGCTGCCATGCCCGCCCGTCGCATAAGTTTCTTCCGCCCGATCAGGCGGTCGATGCGTCGTTCGAGGCGGGTCAGCTCGACCCTTCGCTGCCCTTCCTGAAGCGGCAGGCGGTCAAGGCTCTGATTAAGCACTACAGCTCGTCGGAAGAGGCGGCCGAGGGAATTGCAACCTCCCTCGATACCTTTTACCGCAATCGCTATTCCGAGATTTATACCGTGAAGTGGCCGCAAATCCGCGCAGCCATCGCCGCCGTGCAGCAGATCTACAAAAAGAACATGTTTCCCTTTATGCGGGTTGACTGGCGCACTCATCCCGACAACATCGGCCACCTCTATTACCCGGGATGTTTCCGCTGTCACGATGGGCAGCACGTCAGCTCCGATGGCCGGGTGATACCCCAGGATTGCGATACCTGTCACTCGGTCCTTGCAACTCCTACCAGTGTCGCCCAGTTCAAGCATCCAGTTGATGTGGGCGACACGACTTGCAGCGCCTGTCATACGGGAGGCGTGCTGTAAGCGAATCGGCGCGGGCGAGAGAGACAAATGGCGCACGGATCAAGACGGATGGTTAGCGGCTTCGGGCGCATCGCGTGCGCTATTGCGGCAATGCTGCTGTGTGCGGTCGCGATGGGCCATGCCGCAGCGACGGTGAAGGCCGCTGCGACGACCAAGGCCACTGCGACCGAGGCCGGCGCGACGACCAAGGCCACTGCGGCCAAGGTGCTCACCGATAAGGATTGCCTGGGATGCCACAATCTGAAGGCCAGCGCCAAGTTGCAGGCGCGGCCGGTTAGCGTGTACGTCAATGCGGAGATTTACCAGCCCTCGGTCCATTCGAAGGTGGGTTGTGTCGCCTGCCATTCTGACATCCATGCCTTTCCACATCCCGATTCGGTCAAGCCGGTTTCCTGCGCCGGCTGCCACGCGAGCGAGACTTCGGCCTATGCGGACAGCGTTCATGCTATCGCTGAGCGGGAGAAGAAGAGCCGCTTTCCGGCCTGTCTCAACTGTCACGGCAACCCGCACGGCATCCGCGCCAAGACTGACCCGAAGTCGCGAGTCTATCCGCTGAACCTGCCGCGCACCTGTGGCACCTGCCACGGAAACCCCGAGCTCGCCAAGAAATATGGCTTTCCGGATGTGTACGCGCTGTACATGGATTCGATTCACGGCTTCGCGCTGACCTCCGACGGGCTGTTGGTGGCCGCCACCTGCGCCAGTTGCCATGGGGCGCACGATATCCTGAGCAGAAAGGACCCGAAGAGCCGGACCTTCCCTAGAAATGTGCCCGCCACCTGTGGCGGGTGCCATGCCGGCATCGAAGTAGACTACCTTGCCGGAGCGCACGGCCAGGCGATGATCGCCGGGCGCTCGAATGCTCCGGTATGCACCAATTGCCATACCGCGCATCAGATTGCCCAAGTGGACGTCGTGAACTGGCAACTCAAAACCGTCGCCACCTGCGGCAACTGTCACAAGGCGAGGCTTAAGAGCTACCGCGATACTTTCCACGGCCAAGTGACCGAACTCGGTTTCGTCGCGACGGCGCGATGCTGGAGTTGCCATGGCGCTCACATAATTCTTAAGGCCTCCGATCCCAATTCCAAGGTCGCGCCGGCCAACCTCCCAACGACCTGCGGCAAGTGCCACCACGGCGCAACCGCGAGTTTTGTCAGCTACGAGCCACATCCCAATGTGCACGACCGGCGGCAGAACCCGGCGTTATATTACGCGGCCCTCTTCATGAACCTGCTGCTGGTGGGGGTTTTCCTCTTCTTCGGCCTGCACACAGCGCTATGGCTTGCGCGGTCGCTGGGGAACGGGTCGCGGGGGAAGGACAATGGAGCGAGCGGTGAACAGTAACGATTCAGAACAATATTATTTTCGCTTCTCGCTGGGGCAGCGCTACCTGCACGGCTTGGTGATCACAACCTTTTTGGGTCTTGCCGCCACCGGAATGACTCTGCGGTTCAGCGAGCGGGGTTGGGCAAAGTCGCTGGCGGAAATCGCGGGCGGATTCACTGCGATTCTATCTCTGCATAAGCTCTGTGCGGTGCTTATATCAGCCGGCTTCCTCTACCATGTTGGAGATATCCTGTACCGGGCGATGATAAAGAAGGAGCGAGGCCTTTTTTTGGGGCCATACTCGATGACTCCGCAGCCCAAGGATGCGGTGGACCTTTTTGAGATGCTGCGCTGGTTTCTTTGGATGGGTCCGCAGCCCAAATTCGACCACTTTGCCTACTGGGAGAAGTTCGACTATTGGGCGGTGTTCTGGGGAATGGCGATTATCGGCGCCACCGGCTACATGATGTGGTTTGGACCTTTCTTTGCCCGCTTCGTGCCCGGCTACCTACTCAATATCGCGCTCCTGATTCACGGTGAGGAAGCTCTGCTGGCCGTCTGGTTCATCTTCATTATCCACTTTTTTAATTCCCACCTGCGTCCAGAGAAATTTCCGCTCGACCCTGTGATATTTACCGGCCGCGTCAGCGGTGGCGACTACCAGCACGAGCGCCCCCTGGATTATTCGCGGCTTGACGAGTCCGGCGCCCTCGAAACGTTGCGCAGCGACCCGCCTCCCCTTTGGCTCAAGAATTTCTCCCGCTTGATCGCGGTTATTGCGGTCGGCATCGGCTTTGTCTTGCTCGCGCTTACCTGGATCGCCTTTTGGACCGAGTAGCCGCATGCCCGCCCCTTATAATTTTTGTGTCACGGCCCGCGCGGGCTTGTTTTTGTTGCCTGCTCGCCGTATGTTCACGCGCATTAAATTACAGCATCCAATTGAACTGGAGCACCAGAACATGAACGCCGCTATCGCACAAGGAGAATCGCAATGGTATCCGGTGTAATCATCCTCATCGCCGCAATCTTCATTTTGAGCGGCGTCAAAATCCTTAACGAATACCAGCGCGCCGTAGTCTTCCGCCTCGGGCGGCTCATGCGGTACCGCGGCCCAGGTATAATTTACGTGATCCCCTTCATTGAGCGGATGGTCCGGATCGATCTGCGTACGGTCGTGCTCGACGTCTCGCCGCAGGACGTAATCACCAAGGACAACGTGACCGTCAAGGTGAGCGCGGTGCTCTATTTCCGGGTGAGCGATCCGTCGCGCGCGGTTACCGAGGTGGCAAATTACCTGTTCGCCACCATGCAGCTCGCGCAGACCACGCTGCGCTCCGTAGGCGGACAGGCCGAACTGGACGAACTCTTGAGCCAGCGCGACAAAGTCAACGCGCGCATCCAGTCGATCGTCGATGCCCACACCGAGCCGTGGGGAATTAAGGTCATTCTCGTCGAGTTGAAGAACATTGACCTGCCGCAGGACATGCAGCGCGCGATCGCCGCGCAGGCCGAGGCCGAGCGCGAACGGCGCGCCAAGGTTATCGCGGCCGAGGGCGAATTTCAGGCCGCGCAGCGCCTGTCCGAGGCGGCGGAAATCATGGGCAAAAGCCCGATCACGCTCCAGCTTCGCTACCTGCAGACGCTGGCCGAGATCGCGACCGAGCACAATTCGACCACCGTGTTTCCCCTCCCGATCGATCTGCTCGAGCCATTTCGCAAGTTTGCAAGCGGGGGCGACAAGCCGAAGTAAGCGGAGGTCACCACGCTGCCGCGGGCAGGTGGCGCGCAGTGGTTGCAGCCCTGGCACTGATTTCGACGGCTGCACGCAGCAGCGCGGCCGGCAAATGCCGCGCTCGCGTGGAGATCTTGGCAAGTGGCCGGGGAGCATGAAGGACGAGGGCAGGAGGTCGCGGGCCGGGGAAACCCGATTACGGTTGACAAACAGTTCGAATATAATGTTGATTGCTGATGCTTCAATACAAGCGGGTGAAGGGAGTCTAATGTCCTGGGGAAACCGGAAGATGCTATCCTCGATTCCCCAACAATAGAGTATCGACCGTATACACTTGTGGGCTTTCGTCACGATGCTTGATAACGAAGCGAAAAGTTCTAAATAAAAGGAGTAGAGAAGTAGAATGGTCATGTCAGAAAATTCACCGGCCAGGATTCGATCAAAGGGATGGAGCTGGATGCCCGTGGCGGCGGCAGTAGCGATGTTTTTAGCGCCGGCGTTGACCCCAACCCCGACCCGCGCCGCCGAACTCGATATGAAGGCCGCGACCAGTAATTTTTCGGACTCCTGCGCGGACTGCCATGGTGAGACGGGCAAAGGCGACGGTAAAAAGGCGGCCGACCTGAAGAAAAAGCCCGCCGACTATACCAATTGCGCGGAGATGTCGAAGTTGACCGACGATTATCTCTTCAACGTCATCAAAAATGGCGGCAAGTCGGTGGGCAAGAGCAAGGATATGGCCGATTTCGGCAAGGCCTACGACGACGACGAGATTCACGGGCTGGTCGCCTACGTGCGCACCTTCTGCAAAAAGTGAGTGCGGCGAGCCGTGCCCGACGGTAATCGCGCACAATTTGCAGTCTCGGAAGCTGGCGAAGTTATCGAGAACGAACCGCGACGGCGGTTCCTGACGCGTCTGTTCTGGGGCGCGATGGGAGTTGTCAGCGTCGGTATCGGTGCGCCCATCGTTTCCTATCTGATTGCCCCGCTGTTGCGGCCGAGCGGGCCCAAAGATTGGGTGCGGATGGGAAAGGTTGACGACCTTCCGCTCAACGTTCCCCAGCGGATCGAGGTCGCACGGCGCGTGGCCGAGGGATGGGTGACGGAGGATTCGGCGGTGACGGCCTGGGTGGTGCGGGCGCCGGACAAAATCTACGTTTTCGATCCGCATTGCACGCACCTGGGATGCGCCTATCGATGGGTCGAGGAGGCCAAACAGTTCTTCTGTCCCTGCCATGCCGGCGTATTCAGCCTGACTGGAAAGGTGGTCAGCGGCCCTCCCCCGCGTCCGCTGGACATTTACGCGTATGAGGTCCGCGAGGGCGCCCTTTATGTGGTCCCGACTCCAACTAAGCAAGTGGTTTGACGAGCGCCTCGGCACGCGCGCGATTCGGGTGGCGCTCTTCGATCGCCACATTCCGAAGAGCAGCCCGCTGGTCGAGTGGATCTACACGCTCGGCAGCGTGCTGCTGTTCTTTTTTATCCTGCAAGCATTGACCGGGATGATGCTGGCGATGAACTACGTGGCCAGCCCCGATCACGCCTTCGACGCCGCGCGTTACATCTCGCTGCACGCTCCCTTTGGCTGGTTCATCCGCGGGCTTCATTCGTGGGGTGCAACCGCGATGGTGGTGGTGATCGGCGCCCACATGCTGACCACGTTTCTCTCGGGCAGCTACAAATATCCGCGCGAGTCGACCTGGATTACCGGCGTCTTCCTGTTCCTGATCGTGATGTTGTTCGGATTCACCGGATATCTGCTGCCGTGGAACCAGAAGGCGTACTGGGCGACTGTGGTCGGCACCAACATCGCGGGCTCGACCCCCTACATCGGGGACTACATCGTGCGCTTCTTCCGCGGCGGCAGCGAGGTCGGCCCGCAGACGCTGTCGCGATTCTACGCGATGCACGTGCTGATGCTGCCGGCGGCGCTGCTGGTTTTCGTGGCGGTGCATCTTTTCCTGGTGGTGCGGCAGGGCATCTCGGCGCCCCCCAAGCGCCATCCCGAATACGGCCGCCACGGTATCAACGCCCAGCTCGGTATCGACCCCGGGGTCGGAGTCGGCACCCAGATCAGTGTCGACGCTCAGCGCAGCCGGGCGGTCGACGAATATCATCACGAGAAAGAGGCGGGCGAGTCCTTCTATCCGTTTTATCTGGCCAAGGACGCCGTCGCCGTGCTGCTGGCGCTTGCGGTGATCGTGATTTTGGTCTTTTTGTATCCGACCGAGATCGGCGAGATCGCCGACCCCGCCAGCACCAGCTACAACCCGCGCCCGGACTGGTACTTCCTGTTCCTGTTCCAGGCGCTCAAGTATTTTCCCGGCAGCATGGAAGCGGTCGCGGCAGTCATGGTGCCGGGGCTTGCGTTGACCGTGCTTCTGGCAGTGCCCTTCTTCGATCGGCGGATGCGCCAGCATCCGCTGGACCGCCCGATCGCCACCGGCTTCGCGATTTCGGCGCTGACCGGCGTGATAGCGTTGACCGTGATCGGCGCGGAGTCGCCACTGCTCAACCCGTACGTGCCGGAGCGGCCGACCGTTGAGGAAGGTCACCGGCTCTTTCACACCCTCAATTGCGCGTACTGCCACAGCGTCAATGGCCGCGGGAGCAAGATCGGACCCGACCTGATGCTGGATCCTCTCAAGCACGACAAGACTTGGATAACCTCCCATCTTGAGCGGCCCGGCGAAGTGGTGCGACCCGGCCAGCGCGTCGCAATGACCGGATTGTTGCCGGAAGAAAGCGCGGACCTGTTCGACTACATCGAGGAGTTGCAGGGTGGTGGCCCCTATAGTGAAAAGGCGTCCCGGCTGTTCTACCGAAACTGCGGCAAGTGCCACATAGTGGCAGGCCACGGCGGCACCAAGGGGCCGGATCTGAGCGGAGTTGGGCTGGTGCGGTCGGTTTCGTTCATCCACCGCTACATCGAGGATCCCGTTGCGCTCTACTCGAAGTCCCAGATGCCGTCATTCCTCGAGCCCAAAGGCAAGCTAACGCACATCGAAATCGAGGACATCGCGCGCTTTCTCGCGCATCAGCGCACGGCGGCGCCTCCTAAAAACTGATCTGTGCGAATCCAGCCGCAAAGGGTGGCCCGGACGGAGCACGTTTAGTCGCGGGGAAAGAATCGTGACGTTGTAAATCGAGCCCGGCTTTGGCGCCGCCCGGGCCGCGGCTGCCGTGTCAAAACTTGTTCCGCGCGAGCGGGAACGCATATACTCAGATCGATAGGTGAAGTGTCCATGATGCCCTCAATCGACTTCGCGAAAGCGCCTTTTCTGGTTATCTGGGAAACGACCCAGGCGTGCGACCTCGCCTGCAGCCATTGCCGCGCCTCGGCTCAACCGTTGCGCAATTGCGACGAACTGACCACCGAGCAAGGCTTCGCGCTGCTTGCCGAGACCGCTGCGATGGGCACTCCGGTGTTTATCCTGAGCGGTGGCGACCCGCTCAAACGTCCCGACCTGATGGACCTCGTGCGCGAGGGCAAGCGCCTCGGTCTGCGCATGGGAACCATTCCCGCCGCAACTCCATCACTTACTCAGACCGTGGTGCGCCAGTTGAAGGAGGCGGGCCTGGACCAGATGGCGCTAAGCCTCGATTATCCGCGCGCGGACCTTCACGACGGTTTCCGCGGAGTAACAGGGGCCTTCAACAAGACGATGGCGGCAGCCGAATGGGCGCGCCAATGTGGTCTGCCGCTACAGATCAACTCGACGTTGTGGGCTGGTTCGGCGCCGTTTCTGTCCGAGATGGCTGAGATGGTCGAACGTCTTGGAGCGGTCTTCTGGGAGGTGTTCTTCCTGGTCCCGGTCGGACGCGGCGAGGACCTGGACGGCGTCGCGGCAAACCAGTGTGAGGAACTCTTCGCGATCTTATACGAGGTTCAGAAAAAGTCGCACTTCGTCGTGAAGGTGACCGAGGCGCCCCACTATCGGCGCTATGTCGCGCAACACGAGGCGGAAACCAGCGGCCAGCAGCATCCGGGCCACCCCGGCGCGGCGGCGATGCCGGACATGCTTCGGCGGTCGGAAGGGCCGGGGCACACCGTTGGGCTTGCGCCTCACGGCGTCAATGCCGGCAAGGGCTTTGTCTTCGTGTCCCACAAGGGCGACGTCTATCCGAGCGGATTCCTGCCGATTTCTGCCGGAAACGTGCGATCGCAAAGCTTGGCGGAGATTTATCGTGACTCTGAACTTTTCCGCACGCTGCGTGACCCCGCCGCCCTGCGCGGCAGGTGCGGGCGGTGCGAGTATCGCAGCTTCTGTGGCGGCTCGCGCTCGCGCGCCTATGCGCTGACCGGCGACTTTCTCGCGACTGACCCGTGGTGCAACTACCAACCTGCCCGGTCCGCCGCTTAGCAAAGCGCCGCGGCTGGCAAAAGACTCCGCTAGCCTCTGCGAAGCGCCACTGCGGCGCGGGTCGGCTCGATCGCGCCGTAGCAGACGATCGGATCGAACAGATCGAGCACGGTGCGATCGTCGGACAGCAACCCGCGCATCGGATGGCGCCCGAGATGCGCTTCAGTGAACAGATGGGCGATCACCGCCTTGCGCGCGCTGCCGGAAGTGCTGAGCTCGAAGGCGGCCTCCTCGAGCAGCAAGGCGGCGGAGGCGACGTCAGCGAGATAGTTGCCGAAGGCCCGCGCGCGCAACTGCGCGACCTCGCGATCGACACGTGAGAGATGCGCGAGCGCCTCACGCACTTCGCCGAGCGAGCGAACCACCGTCTCACGCGTGGCGGCAAGCAGGGCGCCTGCGGTCTCGACGCGTTCGCCGAGCGCGCCGAACGCGGCCTGCATCACCTGCTCGCTGCGCAGGGCGCGCAGGATGTCGAGGCAGATGATGTTCTCGGTGCCTTCCCAGATGGTGTTGCTCTGCGCATCGCGCAACTGGCGCGCGACCGGCCAGTTCTCGACATATCCGTTGCCGCCGTGAACTTCGACGGCCTGCGAGGCGAACTCGATCCCGCGTCGGCTGGCGCGCAACTTCGCGACCGGCACGAGCAGGCGCGCGAGCGCGCTATCGTCCGAGGTGGAGGCGAAAACCAGCGCTGCGGCGGCCTCCAGCTCGACCATCATGCCCACCAGCATCTCGCGCATCATCGGCAGATCGCGCAGCGCATGGCCAAACGCGCTGCGATGCCAGGAGAAGATCGCGGACTCGAGGAACGAGCGGCGCATGATGCCCAGGCCCATCACGGCGATGCCGCGTCGCGAGTCGTTGACCATCTCCATCATGCGGTTGATCCCCTGGCCGTCGCTCGCCGTGCCGCCGCTGCCGGCGAGCAGAGACGCTTCGGCCTCGACGAAGTCGACTTCGGCGGTGGGCACCGCGCGGGTGCCGAGCTTGTCCTTGAGGCGGCGAATGGAGATGCCGTTGCGGGAGCCATCGCGGCGCAGGCGCGGCACCAGAAACAGCGCGACGCCGCGCAGGCCGTCGGCGCCGCCCTCGGGGCGGGCGAGCGTCGCGATCGCGCTGGCGTCGACATTTGAGCAGAACCACTTGGCGCCGTTGAGGATCCAGCGATCGCCTTCGCGGCGCGCGGTGGTGGTGAGCGTGGCGAGGTCGGAGCCGCCGGTTTTCTCGGTCATGAACATCGCGCCGTCCCACGCGTCGTCGAAGTGCTCGGCGGTGAGATGCGGCATGAACTCGCGCTGCACCTCCGGCGGCGCGAAGCGGCGCACCAGGCCGATCACCCCGCTGGTCATGCCGACCGAGCAGAGCATCCCAATCTCGGCCTGCGACAGCATGTAGTTGAGCGCGGTCGTGATCACCTCGGGCAGGTGGCGGCCGCGACGATGCGCTTCAGTGTAGAGACGTGGGCCGCTTACGCCGGCTTCCCAGAGGTCGCGCTTGGTGTCGAGCGCGCCGGGATGGTGGCGCACTTCGTCGAGCGGATCGCCCCAGCGGTCGAACTTGACGAGTTCGGGTGAATGCTTGTCGGTGATCTCAGCGCGCGCAGCGACCGGACCGCCGCACAGCGCTCCGACTTTGCGCAGCTCCGGCTCGAGCCAGTCGAAATCGGCGGGCTCGAGCAACCGGCGCATCTGAAGTTGCAGGTTGGGGTCGATATCGTACCAGTTAAGTCCGATTGCGCTCTCGAATTGGGAGTAGTCGATCATGGCCGGGGTCTCCTGCTGCGGCAAGGCGCCAGAAATTTGCAGCATCGCGGCGCCGCTGTCGATTCAAAAGTTACTCGCGCGGGTCCAGGCTGTCCATCGAAGCGCCGGATTCTCCGCGCAGCGGCTATTTCTGGAACTTGCGAAAATCCGGCGTGCGCCGCTCCATGAATGCGTTGCGTCCTTCCATGGATTCTTCGGTGCGGTAGTAGAGCCCCAGCGAGATTGCGCCCATCGCGCCGATTCCCTTGATGTGATCGGTCTCGGCGTTGAAGGATGCCTTGGCGATCCTGATCGCGGTCGGGCTCAAGGCAAGCATCTCGCGCCCCCAGGCGCGCGCCTCGTCCATCAACTGGGCGGCAGGCACCACCTTGTTTACCAGGCCCATCTCCAGAGCTTCATCCGCCGAATACTGGCGGCACAGGAACCAAATCTCGCGCGCCTTTTTCTCGCCGACCAGGCGCGTCAGGTAGGCGGTACCGAAGCCGGGATCGACGCTGCCAACCCGCGGGCCGACCTGGCCGAAGCGGGCGGTATCGGCCGCGATAGAAAGGTCGCAGATTATGTGGAGGACGTGTCCTCCACCGATTGCGTAGCCGTTGACCGCGGCGATAACCGGCTTGGGAATGTCGCGGATGATTTCGTGCAACGCTTCGACGTTCATCCCGCCGCGATAGCCGCCGCCACTGCGCGCGGCTTGGTCACCGCCCGAGCTGAAGGCGCGGTCGCCGGCGCCGGTCAGAATCACCACCCCGATCGAGTGGTCTCGCCAGGCGTCCCTGAAGGCCTCCACCATCTCGTCCACGGTCTGACCGCGGAACGCGTTGCGGACCTCCGGACGATTCATTGTGACGGTGGCGATCCCGTCCTGCTTCTCGTAGATGATGTCCTGAAATGCCATCTGCGTCTCCTTCGGCTGTGGCGCATGCGACCGCGACCGACAGCCTGGTCAATCGGATCGCCCAAGCCGGGGCGGCAGACGCTAGTGCGCCAATTGGCTCAGGCAGCTTCGGTTACAGGCGCCGCGTTCAGGCCACCGGGAGCATCCGTCCACGCGGAGTCGGTTCATCCCAACCGCCGACGTCATCGCAGCGTAAGTGGCATCCACCGTGACCCGAGCGGGCTCGCCATTGTCAGGGCAGGTTACCTCCTTGGGCTTTTTGAAGTCCGCGAAGACGCTCAGCCCGACGGGTAAAAGGACGTAGCTGATGCCGATTGCAGCGATAGCGCCGAGTGTGACCAAGGTGTCCATAGGTCATACCTCCTGTCGATGCGAGCGGGCCGAGATCATCTACGCGTTAATCGTACCGATCTTCGGCGACCTGGCCTGTGCCTACTCCGACATGTCGTAAAAGTCGAGCGCGCTCCATGTCCCGCGCACGAACACCTTGCAAAAGGCGGGGGTATCAGGACAGCAAGGGGCGAGATGAGCGGGCGCGGTGGCTAGCGCGCGAAGGCCGCCCTCAAGGCGTCGGCGGCTTGCCGCAGGCCCTCTTTGCCTTTGTCGAGCGCGTCGGCGAAGCTGATGAAGGCGTGGGTCACGCCTTCGTAGCGCGTACAAGTGACTTTGACGCCGGCGGCGATGAGGCGCTCGGCGAATCGCTCGCCTTCGTCGCGCAATGGATCGTGGCTGGCAGTGAGGACGAGCGCGGGCGGCAGACCCTTCAAGTTTTTCGCACGCAGCGGGCAGGCGTAGGGATTGTTTTTTTCGACGCTGGGGTCGAGGTAATTTTTCCAGAACCATTCCATGTCGGCGCGCGACAGCGCGTAGCCGTCGGCGGCGAATTCCTTCTGCGACGGCGTGTCGAGCGCGCAATCGGTGGCCGGATAAAGGAGCAACTGGAAGTTGATCGCGGGACCGCCGCGATCGCGCGCCATCATCGAGACCACCGCGGCCAGATTTCCACCCGCGCTGTCGCCGCCGACCGCGAGGCGCGACGCGTCCGCGCCAAGCGCGGCCGCGTTTTCGGCTACCCACTTCGTGGCCGCGTAGCAATCCTCGGCGCCGGCCGGAAAAGCGTGCTCGGGCGCGAGCCGGTAATCGACCGACACCACCACGCATCCCGCACCGTTGGCCAGCGCGCGGCAGACGTGGTCGTGACTCTCCAAATCTCCGAGCACCCATCCGCCGCCATGGAAATAGATCAGCACGCCCATCGGCGGACTGCCCTCGGGGGTGTAAACGCGCGCCGCGATTTCACCGTCGGCGCTTGGAATGTGGCGATCCTCGACGCGATAGATGGCAGGCGGCGGGACCAGATTCGCCTCGACCAGTGCGCGCAGCTTGGCCCGCGCCTGCTCGGCAGTTTCCGCGCGCAGGAACATCGGGCCGGCCGCGTTGAACGCGTCGAGTATGGTTTTCATCTGGGGATCGAGGTTGCTTGCCATGCAAAATCTCCTCGGGCCGCGCGTGATCGACAGTGACCCGCGACGATCCAGAGTTCAGCGAGATACTTAAGGTACGCGGGGCGGATAGGCAAGCGCCAATGCGCGCGGGGCTAATTCTCGAAACGGTGAAAGTCCGCGCGCCAATGCGCTCGGAACCATGGCTCGCCGTCGCGCGTGCCGTACACGTCGGCGTTGACCATCATGTCGTCGCCGGCGATGCGACAGTCGAGGTTGGTGGTTTCGTCAACCGCGAACGTCGGTGACGGTGACCAGCCGTCGGCGCGAGTTTTGTATTCGTCGAAATACAAGCGCGAACGCATCACGGCGTAAGCGCGGCCGTCGGTCGTGATCGGCGCCACGTTGCCATGCGGATTGACGATCTTCTCGCTTGGCGCGACGCCGGTTTCGGTGAACGTGAGCGTGAACGGCTGATCGCCGACGCGTTTGTAGCACAACCGGTAGGTCTTCGGAGTCCAGAAACCGATTTTGTGCGCGCCCGGTTCGCGCCTGATCCAATCGAGTTGATTCACCCGTCCATCCCAACATCCGCGGAACACGGCCGGCAGAGCAGGAAGCGCTTGCGCCGTCATCGGCGCAACGTTCACCGCAGCAGGCGACGGAGATGGGGCGGGTTGGAGCGGCGCGGGCGCAGGCCTCCACAATTCCTGCGGCAGCAGTTGAATCGTGTCACCGTTATCAGCGCCGGAAGGTGCCCACGTGGTCGACGGCGGCGCCGGACGCGGTGGAGTATACGGCTGAGTCTGCTGCGCGGGTCCGGGGACCTCGAGGGTTGTTTGCGCGCGAGAGGATCGAATCCCAACGCAAGCCAGTCCGCAGGCGAGCGCGCATAATATAAAAGTACGGGTCCGCATCGATCGTTCCCATATATTGTACTCGAAGTCGTGCTGTCGCGTTTCGGCGATTGCGCCGTAGATTGACCGCGAGGCGACAGCTACCATCGGGAAAAGTTCGCAGCAGTTTCCGATCAATGCGGGCCGAGGAAGATGAGCGATCAAAATTCGAATTTCGAAGCAGCGTGGGCGATCAGCCAGGCGCCCGCGACCGGACGCCGCGCCCAGGCACATCGATTGGCCGACGCGATGCGGCGGGTGATCGACCATCTGGTGCAAGTCGCCGCACCTGAGGAAGACTTGTCAGCCGCCGCCGACGCGTTGGAGCGCTACGCCCGGCGGTTGTCGAAATATCCGATCTCGCGCAGTTACGAGGGGTTTGCCGAGAGCGCCAACGCCGGCGACCCGCGTGCGTTCTTCGATCACAGCCCGCTGATTGGAATCGCAAATCCGCTCGCGCCGCCGATTCGGCTGGCCGTGCTCGGCGACAAGGTCGAGGGGCGCGGGACGTTCGGCGTTGCATATGAAGGTCCGCCGGGACACGTGCACGGAGGATTTCTGGCCGCCGCGTTTGACGAAGTGCTGGGAATGGCGCAGTCGCTGACGGGCAATCCCGGCATGACGGGGACGCTTACGATTCGTTACCGGCGGCCGACGCCGTTGCTGACCGAGCTTACCTTCGAGGCGTTCGTCGATCGCGTCGAGGGGCGCAAGATATTCACCCACGGAACGTTGTCAGCGAACGGTCTGCTGACGGCAGAAGCCGAGGGACTGTTCATCGCAGTCGGGCAGGAGCGCTTCGCCGCGATGGCGGCGCTGGTCACCGCGCGCGCAAATTCGGCGGATGAAAAAAAATCCGCGGAAAAGACCGCGTTCGAGAAGTAAAGATTAGGCAGTAGCCGGACGGAAACTATAGAAAGGATTACTCAATGGAGCATGCGCGTCATTAGCGCATGTATCACGATATACTATTGAGAGAGTAATAAGATTGTCAGTCAATTGGTGATTGGCTATTCGCAGCCGACGCTCTTGACTACACGGCGGCCCTCGCCGCCGAAGCGAATGTTGCGCTCGTAGGCTACATCGCATCGCGAGACATTCACCGGCAAGCGCTGGTAGATCTGTGCCGTGGTGTTCGCATACTCGCACTGCAGCCAGTAACCGCGGTCACTTTTCGCCAATTTCCAGGTTTGGAAGACCATGGCATCGGTGGTTTGCTCGCTGTCGGGCATGAGCGATGCCTGCTCGGCGGGTGGACCCTCGAAGATAGTAACGCCCGCAATCGCGGTATTGTAGCCGGAGAAAGTAACGGTCCAGTTCGGAGCCGGCGCCGACGTTTTCTGTTCGACGGCGAGGGTGGGAGGACAAGTCACCTGCGCGCAGGCGAGATGCGGCGCCGCAATCGCGCACGCGAAAGCAATCAGGTTGAGCGTAATTCGCTTCATCTCGTACCTCCCCGGGCAGGCGCGAGTTTAGATTGCGGCGCGAAAAAAAACGAGAGCGGGGCGGACCCACGAAAACAATTCGCACTCCGCCCCGCAGATGGGGAAAGTCGCTTGCGGCGTCAGCGCCGGATGCAGGTGTGGCCGACCGGAGTTACCGCTCGGCCTTTGGTCTCTTGTATAAGGGCTTGGCGGGGCCTGCCATTATCACAATCGCAACTACCACTCCCGCCAGCAAAGATACTGCTTCCATCATCATGACCATGTTCTGAACTCGCTTTCGCGCGCGCGGATCTCGCGATCGATCCGACAGCGCGCGATTTCAGGTCGATTGTCCTTCGCCTTGCCGAGCCGCACGTGCGAATCGCTCATGCGTTCGTGCCGCAACGCGTGCATCTGTCGAGGACGTAACTCAAGAACGCTTCGGGAAGCCGATCGAAGGCGATTCGCTCGACCGAATCCCTCCCGTGCGTGGTATGCGATGCGTCGATTTAGAGGCCCACAAACGAGAGAACGATGTACGCCAGCGTCAGGAATGCGAACGCCGCACCGGGCAATTCGCTGAGCAGACTGTTTTGCGCAATACGATCGGCAGCGACAGTCTCGGTCTGCTCCCTTATCTGCTGAAAGCCTGCGAATCTCTGATTAACCGTGGTAGCAGCCATTTTCCTCACCTCCCGTAAAATTCGCTGTCAGCAGGGGTAGAGCAAGGCTGATGCCAAAGACCCAAGCGTTCATTTCATTGGATTATTTTCGACAGACAGAGTCTTTATCATTTGCGATTCGCAAAAAGTTAGCAGCGAGTCGCGAAACCTCGGCCATTTGCATAGAGACCGTCGCTCAAGCCGGCTCATCGATGAGAAGCGGCCGAGCGTCTGCATGCAGCGCGATCACGTCGTTAAAACTGCAGCTATTGTTACCAACGCGTTACGGACGCAGTGGCCTCGCGATGGCTCCCACGGCGTACGTGCCGGTTCAAGTCGAGCAATGCGCAAGTGCAGCTCATAGCCGCCCGACGCCGAAGCGCCGGCTTGAGTTGACGGCGTGGCCCGACTCGGCCTTTAATGCCCGTCATGACTGGAATTGTTTCTTACGGTTCATACGTTCCGTACCGACGCCTCAAGCGCTCCGCGATCGCTGCCGTCCTGGGCACGCCCGCCGGCAAGGGCGAGCGCGCAATCGCGAGCTTCGACGAAGACAGCGTATCGATGGCGGTCGAGGCGGCTCGCGATGCGCTGAAAGCCGCGCCGCCCGAAGACGTGCAGGCGCTCATCTTTGCAACCACGACGCCGCCCTACGCGGAAAAACTCAGCGCCGCGGTGATCGGCGCAGCCGCGATGCTGCCGGCGGAAATTCGCGCATCGGATATGACCGGCTCGGTCCGCGCCGGATTGTCTGCGTTGCTGCAAGGCGCCGATGCGATCGGCGGCGGCGCCTTGCGCGCGCTCGTCGCCATCGGTGATTGCCGGCTGGCAGCGCCCGAGGGCAAGGCCGAGCAGACGACCGGCGACGGTGCGGTCGCTTTTGTGCTCGGTGCGCAGCGCGTGATCGCCGAAATCGAGGCCAGCGCCTCGCTGACGCGCGAGTTCTTGGACAGTTGGCGCGCGCAGGGCGAGCGTTTTTCGCATTCGTGGGAAGAGCGCTTCACGCTGACGCAGGCGCATTCTCCGCTGCTCGGTACGGTGATCAAGAACGTGCTGGAGAAGGCGAAAGTCGCGCCGGGCGATCTGTCGAAGGTAATCCTCGACGCGCCCAACGCCCGCGCGGCCGAGGAAATCGCGCGAGCGCTCAAAATCGATCCCGCCAAATTCTCAGATTCATTTGCTTTAACCGTGGGGCAAACCGGCGCCGCGCACGCGGGCCTGATGCTCGCGGCCGCGCTGCCATCGGCAAAGCCGGGCGACAGGATACTCGTCGCGACGGTGGCCGACGGCGCCGATGCGATTTTGCTGCGCGTCACGCCGGCCAACGCCGGTTTCAAGCCGGTGCATTCTGTCGGCCGCATGATCGAGTCCAAGGGCGACGTGTCTTACGCCAACTATCTCAAGTGGCGTGAGATTCTGCCCACCGAGCCGCCGCGGCGCCCGGATCCCGACCGGCCGGCAGGACCACCGATGATGCGCTCGGAGAAGTGGAAGTTCGGTTTTATCGGTTCGCGATGCACCAACTGCGGGACCCCGCAGCTTCCGCCGCAGCTGGTCTGCGTGAAATGCCATCAGCGCGGCAAGATGGAACCCTATGGATTCGCCGACCGCACCGCGAAAATCGCCACCTACGCCATCGATCGCCTCGCCTATTCTCTGAATCCGCCGACTGTTAACGTCGTGATTGACTTCGCCGGCGGCGGCCGCTTCCTGTGCGAGATGACCGACTGCGAACCCGACAAGGTCGCGATCGGCGACGAAGTCGAAATGACGTTTCGCCGGCTCTTTACCGCCGATGGCGTCAACAACTATTTCTGGAAAGCGCGCCCCAGGCGTTAACGCCGAGGAGAACCATCAATGGCAAGCAAGGGAATCAAGGACCGCGTCGCGATCGTCGGGATGGGATGCACCAAGTTCGGCGAGCATTGGGACAAGGGGACCGAAGACCTGCTGGTGGATGCCGCGTACCAGGCCTATGAATCGGCGGGCGTCGAGCCCAACGACATCGACGCGTACTGGCTTGGCACCATGGCGTCCGGAATCTCGGGTCTGACGCTCTCCGAGCCGCTCAAGATTCAGTACAAGCCGGTCACTCGCGTTGAGAACATGTGCGCGACGGGATCGGAGGCGCTGCGGCAGGCGTGCTACGCGGTTGCGTCGGGCGCGTTCGACATTGCGATGGCGATCGGCGTCGAGAAGCTCAAGGACTCGGGCTACTCGGGATTGGTGATCAACAATCCGCCCAACGACGGCACCCACGGCAGCATGACAGCGCCCGCGTCGTTCTCGCTGCTGGCGCCTGCCTATTTCAAGAAGTACGGACTCGACCCCGACAAGGGCAAGGACGTGCTGACGCGCATCGCGTGGAAGAATCACAAGAACGGCGCGAAAAATCCCAAGGCGCAGTTCCAGAAGGAAGTGTCGCTCGAGGCAATCAAGAACTCGCCCAAGATTGCCGACCCGCTCGGAATCATGGATTGCTCGGGCGTGTCCGACGGCTCCGCGGCAGCGATCGTCGTCCGCGCCGAAGACGCGCACAAGTACTGCAAGAATCCCATCTACATAAAGGCGCTCTCGCTCATCGCGGGGCCGGCGGAAGGACCGCTGTCGCAGGACTACGATTTCACTACGTTCCGCGAAGTCGTCGCCACCGCCAAAGACGCATACGCGCAGGCGGGCATCACCAATCCTCGCGAACAAATCAGCATGGCCGAGGTCCACGACTGCTTCACGCCCACCGAACTCGTGCTCTATGAGGATCTCGGCTTCAGCCCGCGCGGTACCGCATGGCAGGACGTGATGGACGGGTTTTTCGATCTCGAAGGCAAGCTGCCGGTCAATCCGGACGGCGGTCTCAAGTCGTTCGGCCATCCGATCGGCGCGTCGGGCCTGCGCATGATGTACGAGATGTGGCTGCAGATGCGCGGTGAGGCTGGACCGCGTCAGATCAAGAATCCGAAAGTCGGACTGACGCACAATTTAGGCGGCGCGCCGGGCCGATGCGTCAGCTTTGTGTCGGTGGTCGGCAGCCAGATCGGCTAGCCGCGTTGTCATACTGAGCGAAGCGAAGAATCCCGGATCTCACTTTGTCATTCTGAGCAGAGCGAAGAATCCCGGGCCTTTGTGGAACTATTACTCAAACGAATAGTTACAGTCGTCGTCGTGTTAGTATGTGTCCTATACTTCGGCGAATTTATCTCGGTTAAGTATAGGATTCCCGCGAGCCGCGAGCCTTTCGGAACCGTGCAGATCAATAAGTATTACGCGGTACCCCAGAAAAGCGGCAAGACCGAGTTCGAACCGGGCGAGCCTGAGACTCAGACCTGCGTTAACTCGATATTCCCGCACCTGGGTTACAACCCGTGCTGGTACGTCAAGCGGCACAAAAACCAGCAGATAAATCTCTGATCTCGCGCTGAGGTGGCGCTTCTTTCAGGCTGCTCGCTCGCGCGGGCGGACCTCGCGATCGATGCGCTCCGCCAGCTTGTCCTTAGTGCTCTCCAAATCGTAACGCGCCTGCAGATTGATCCAGAACTGCGGCGAAGTTCCGAAGTATCGGCCAAGCCTGAGCGCGGTGTCGGCGGTGATTGCGCGCTGGCCCGCGACGATCGCGTTGATCCGATTGCCGGGCACACGCAGCGCCAACGCAAGCTGATTCATGCTGAGACCGAGCGGCTTCAGGAACTCCTCGCTCAGGATCTCGCCGGGATGAACGGGCGGAATTTCTCTCTTTTGTCGTGCCATAGTGGTGTTCTCTCTAATGATAGTCGACGATCTCTACTTCGTTGGCGCTACCCTCGGCCCACACGAAACAGATGCGCCATTGCTGGTTGATCCGGATGCTGTGTTGGCCCTCTCTGTTACCTCGAAGCAGCTCCACCCGATTCCCGGGAACTGCCTGCAAGTCCGCCAGGGTGGTCGCGCCGTCAATCATCTCAAGTTTTCGCACCGCTGCCCGCTCAAAGCTCTGAAAGCGCAACACCCGCTTGCCGTCAAACAGCGCTTTTGTGTCCTTTGAGCGGAACGATTTGATCACTACATCAAGTATACTACGTCCAGCATACTACGTCCATAATCACAACTGAGGACCGGGGGGGGCGGCCGAGTGGTAATCACCTGAAAAAGCAAATAGAAAAGCTTGCGCATCGCGTGGCTCGCGGGGCCTGACTACCAGCCGCTGCGTGGAGAGACGATAGCATGAGCAGGGTTACTGAGATCAGTTTGAATAAGGTGCCGGAAGTTACTCTGGCTTTCTGGATCATCAAGATCGCCGCAACTACTATGGGTGAAACAGCCGCCGATGCGGTGTCGATGACGATGCATCTGGGGTACGTGATCGGCACCGCCATTTTCTTCACCTTCTTCATTGTCGCTGTCGCAGTTCAGGTCACCTCGAAATCCTTCCATCCATTTCTGTATTGGGCCGTTATCGTCGCAACTACCACCGCGGGCACGACGATGGCGGACTATGCGGATCGTTCTCTCGGGATCGGTTACCTCGGGGGTTCGCTGACCCTCTTCACCATGTTGATGCTGGTTCTTGGAATATGGCGGTTCACCATGGGCTCTGTGTCCGTCAACAACATCACGTCGGCCAGGGTGGAGATGTTCTACTGGACGGCGATTCTATTCTCCAACACGCTGGGTACCGCCCTTGGCGACTTTCTAGCCGATGATTCCGGACTCGGATTCGGAGGAGGGGCGCTGGTTTTTGCCGGCGCGCTGGTGCTGGTCGCAGCCGCCTACTTCTATACCACGGCGTCGCACACATTGTTGTTTTGGATGGCGTTTATTCTGACCCGGCCGCTCGGCGCGACGCTCGGCGATCTCCTGACCAAGCCGCATGTGGATGGCGGCTTCAATCTCAGCCGCATCAGCTCTTCATTAATCATCGCGATTTTCATGTTCGCCTGCATTCTGTTCATGCCCCAACGAGCGGGCAGTCATCCGTGACAGCAGGAAGCGAGCCTTGAGAGAACGCTGGATTACGTATCGACGCGTTTCGGCAATTTCGATGAAATTTGCATTGAAAAGCACGATGCAATTTGAAGTGTCGCACGATTGAATGATGCAATAAGCCTTGTGGAATCTGAGTTTCCGCGTTGGCACGTGCGGTGCTGATAGTTGCGTCGCAACAGACGCGACGGAGGGATGGCCGTTGAAATGAAACAGACCGTAGCAGCGACGATGCGCCATATCTTTGCGATCAAAATACTGGACGGACCGGACGGCCATGCTGCTTGGTTACCGCGGGAACACTCTCGTCGCTCCGAATTGTGTCCGCACTAACAAGCCGCATTAAACTTTACTAAGTCGAGAAACATTATGTGGGATTTGATTTCAATTCTCAGCGGCATCGCGTTTTTTGCGATCGCAATCGCCTACGTTCGGGGGTGCGACAATTTATGAGCCCGGTTGAAACCGTTCTCGGCGGGGTGTGCGCCGTCTTGTTGGGTGTTTACCTGATTTACGCATTGCTGCGTCCCGAACGATTCTGAACCTCGCTAACCGGTACATACCTACATGCTATCCAATTCGGTTATTCAGCTAATTGCTTTTTTCTTGATCGTCACGGCGATCAGCGTGCCATTGGGTTTGTACATGGCGCGAGTGTTCTCGAACGAGCGCACCTTTCTGGACCCGGTGCTCTCGCCAATCGAGAAATTGATTTACAAGCTCTGCGGGATAAACCCCGGCATCGAGATGGGCTGGGCGGGATACGCGGTGTCGATGCTCGCGTTCAGCCTGATCTCGATGATCTTCCTTTACGCGCTGCAGCGGCTCCAGTACTACCTGCCGCTGAATCCGCAGGGTCTCGCCGGGGTGCCGCCGGGACTTGCCTTCAACACCGCCGCAAGCTTTGTGACCAATACCAACTGGCAAGCATACTCGGGCGAGCAGACGCTGAGTTATCTGACGCAGATGGTCGGGCTGACGTCGCATAACTTTCTCTCGGCGGCGGCTGGAATCGCGATGGCGGCGGCGGTGATTCGCGGATTCGCGCGCCGCAGCGCAAAGACGATCGGTAACTTCTGGGTCGATCTCACCCGCGCGACGTTGTGGGTGCTGATTCCGATCTCTCTCATCTTCGCGGTGATTCTCGTTTGGCAGGGTGTGCCGGACAACTTCAGTCCGTACGTAAATGCGAAGACGATCGAGGGCGCTTCGCAGACGATCGCCGAAGGGCCGGTGGCGTCTCAGGAAATAATCAAGGAACTTGGCACCAACGGCGGCGGCTTCATGAGCGCCAACTCGGCGCATCCCTACGAGAATCCGACGCCGCTGACGAACCTCATCGAGATGCTGGCGATCTTCTCGATTGGCGCGGGCCTGACCCACACCTTCGGCAAGATGGTCGGTGACCGGCGCCAGGGATGGGCGCTGTTCGCGGTGATGTCGATTCTGTTTTTCGCCGGCGCGACCCCAGCCATCTGGGCCGAGCAACGCGGCAATCCGCAATTCAGCGCGATTGGAATCGATCAACATGCCTCCGCAACGCAAAGCGGCGGCAACATGGAGGGCAAGGAAGTCCGCTTCGGAATCACCGATTCCGCGCTGTTTGCGACCGTCACCACCGACACCTCGTGCGGCGCCGTCAACGCGATGCACGACAGCTTTACGCCACTTGGCGGGATGGTGCCGATGGTCAACATGCAGCTCGGGGAGGTGATCTTCGGCGGTGCCGGCTCGGGCCTTTACGGAATCATCGTGATGGCCGTGCTGGCGGTGTTCATCGCGGGTCTGATGGTGGGGCGGACGCCCGAGTACCTGGGCAAGAAAATCGAGGCGCGGGAAATGAAGCTCGCGATGCTCTACGTGCTCATCTTTCCCACCGTCATCCTGATACCGACTGCGCTCGCGACCGTCTTGCCCGCGGGCCTGTCGGGCATTTCCAATCCGGGGCCTCACGGCTTCTCGCAAATCCTGTACGCATACACCGAAGCGGGCGCGAACAACGGCTCCGCATTCGGCGGGATCAACGCGAACGTGCCTTTTTATAACGTGTCAATCGCGATCGTGATGCTGCTCGGCAGGTTCATGATGGCGATCCCGGCGCTTGCGATCGCGGGGTCGGTCGCGGCCAAGAAATCCACTGCCGCCAGCGCCGGGACTTTCCCGACCGACGGCATCCCGTTCGTGTTCCTGCTGATTGGCGTAATCGTTATCGTCGGCGCCTTGACATTCTTCTGCGCCGTCGCGCTCGGACCGATCGTCGAGCAACTGCTGATGATGTCCGGGAAACTCTTCTAGGTCTGGTGTTTCAACCATGAGTGATCGCAAGGCTCCCGCACTTTGGAATCGCGAAATCGTCTCGCGCGCGGCGATCGAATCGTTCGTCAAGCTCGATCCGCGCCTGATGATCAGGAATCCGGTGATGTTCGTCGTCGAGGTCACCAGCGTGCTGGTGATGTTCACGCTGCTTCGCGACACGCTGGCTCATCGGATGGCGCTGGCCGGGTTCGAATTTCAAATCGCCCTGTGGCTGTGGTTCACCGTGCTGTTCGCAAATTTCGCCGAAGCAATGGCGGAAGGCCGCGGCAAGGCGCAGGCCGACAACCTGCGCAAGACTCGCACCGAAACCCAGGCCAAATTGATCATCGAAGGCGGCCAGACGAAACTCGTGCCGGCCGCGCAGCTCCGGCGCGGTGACGTCGTAATGGTCGCCGCCAACGACGTCATTCCGGGCGACGGCGAAATCATCGAGGGCATCGCCGCGGTCAACGAGGCCGCCATCACCGGCGAATCCGCACCCGTGATTCGCGAGAGCGGCGGCGATCGCAGCGGCGTCACGGGCGGGACCACGGTGATCTCCGACTGGATCAAGGTGAAGATCACCGCCAACCCGGGCGAGACCTTCCTGGACCGCATGATCGCGCTGGTCGAGGGCGCGCAGCGTCAGAAAACGCCCAACGAAATCGCACTCAGCATTCTGCTCTCCGGCCTCACGATCGTTTTCCTGCTTGTCGTCGTTACGCTCTACCCGTTCGGGCTGTATGGCGGCACGCGGCTGGCGCTGCCGGTGCTGGTGGCGCTGCTGGTATGCCTGATTCCGACCACCATCGGCGGATTGCTCTCGGCGATCGGAATCGCCGGGATGGATCGCCTGGTGCAGCACAACGTGCTCGCGATGTCGGGCCGCTCGGTTGAAGCAGCCGGCGACGTCGATACCCTGCTGCTCGACAAGACCGGAACCATCACACTCGGAAACAGGATGGCGGCGGAGTTCATCCCGGTGCAGGGCGTGGATAAGCGCGAACTCGCCGAGGCCGCGCAACTCGCGTCGCTGGCCGACGAGACTCCCGAAGGACGCTCGATCGTCGTGCTGGCCAAACGCGAATACAATCTGCGCGGCCGCGAACTCGGCGAGGTCGGCGCCACCTTCATACCGTTTTCCGCGCAGACCAGGATGAGCGGCGTCGACATCGGCGGGCGTCGAATCCGCAAAGGCGCAGCCGACCAAATCATACGTTTCGTCCAGGAAAATCGCGGCACGCCGCCGACGGACTTGCAGGCAATCGTCGAGCGCATCGCGCGCAGCGGTGGGACTCCATTGGTCGTCGCGGACGAGTCGAAGGCGCTCGGCGTGATTTATCTCAAAGACATGGTCAAGGAAGGAATCCGCGAGCGCTTCGAGCGGCTGCGTGCGATGGGTTTGCGCACCGTCATGATTACCGGCGACAACCCGCTGACCGCCGCGGCGATAGCCAAGGAATCGGGGGTGGACGACTTCCTGGCCGAAGCCACTCCCGAAACCAAGCTGCGCCTGATTCGCGAGGAGCAGAACCAGGGCAAACTGGTGGCCATGATTGGCGACGGCACCAACGACGCACCCGCGCTCGCGCAGGCCGACGTCGGCATCGCGATGAACGCGGGCACCCAGGCCGCGCGCGAGGCCGGCAACATGATCGACCTCGACTCGAATCCGACCAAGGTGATGGAAGTCGTCGAGATCGGCAAGCAACTCCTGATGACGCGCGGCGCCTTGACGACGTTTTCGATCGCCAACGACGTCGCCAAGTACTTCGCGATCATCCCGGCGCTGTTCATCGTGGAATATCCGCAGCTGCAGCGGCTCAACGTGATGCATCTGGCGACGCCGCAGAGCGCGATTCTGTCGGCGGTAATTTTCAACGCGCTGATCATCGTCGCGCTGATTCCGCTGGCGCTGCGCGGTGTGCGCTACCGTCCGGTCGGCGCGGCCGCGATTCTAACCCGCAACCTTTTTATCTATGGCGTCGGTGGCGTGATCATTCCGTTCATCTTTATCAAGGCCATCGACATCATAATCACGGCGCTCCATCTCGCCTGAGGTCAAATCCGTGCGAAACTTCATAACGGCACTCGTTGCGACTACCGTGCTTACCGTGCTCACCGGCATCGTCTATCCGCTGGCAGTATGGGGCATTGCGCAGACGATTTTCCCGGCCCAGGCAGGCGGCAGCCTGATCGTTGCGGGCAACAAGGTCGTCGGCTCGAGCCTCATCGGCCAGAATTTTTCGTCGCCCCGCTATTTTCAGGGCCGGCCTTCCGCCGCGGGTGACAAGGGCTACGACGCCGCCAACTCGAGCGGCTCGAATCTCGGGCCCACCAACAAGGCGCTGATCGACGCGGTCAAGTTGCGGCTGAAGAGCTTCATCGAGAGCAATCCCGCCGCCAATCCGCGCCAGGTTCCGGTAGACCTGGTGACGGCTTCAGGCAGCGGCCTCGATCCCGAGATAAGTCCCGCCGCCGCCGGCCTTCAGGTGGTGCGTGTTGCCCACGCGCGCGGCATAAGCGAAGATCAGGTCCGGCAGTTGATTGCCGAGAACACGCGGCCGCGATCGGCGGGAATCTTCGGTGAGCCGGGCGTAAACGTCCTGCTGCTGAACCTCGCCCTCGATCGCGTCGCGGGAAGTCATGGCGGAGCAACTCCCGGGACTTGAATGGACGATGAAAAAAGGCCTGAGCCCGAAACTTTTCTTGATCTTGTGCCCCAAACTCAACGGGGACGGCTCAAAATCTATATCGGCGCCGCCGCGGGCGTAGGCAAGACATACAGGATGCTCGAGGAGGCGGATCAACTCCGCGATCGGGGCGTGGATGTCGTGCTTGGCTTCATTGAAACGCACAACCGCCGCGAGACGGAAGAGCGGATTGGCAATCTCGAGATCGTTGCGCGCCGCAAGATTTCCTACCGCGACGTTACGCTGGAAGAGATGGACGTGGATGCGATCATCGCGCGCAAGCCCGAGGTTGTGATCGTCGATGAGCTCGCGCATACCAACGTTCCCGGCTCCAGCCACGAAAAACGCTACCAGGACGTCGAGCAGATCGTCACGACCGGCATCAACGTGATTACCGCCATGAACATCCAGCATGTCGAAAGTCTCAACGCGCTGATGCGTCGCATCACCGGCATCGACGTGCGCGAGACGGTGCCCGATTCGTTCCTCGCGCGCGCCGATCAAATCGTTGACATCGATATGCCCATGGAAGCGCTGCGCGAACGACTGCGGGAGGGGAAGATTTACCCGCAAGAGCAGATCGAAAATGCGCTGAAGAATTTTTTCAAGCCGAGCAATCTTGCCTCGCTCCGTGAACTGGCGCTGCGCGAGGTCGCGCGCAGTCTGGACCGCCAGCGCGCCGATCGCGAATCGCTCAAGCGCGAGGGCGGCCGCCACGCGAACGTGATCGAGCGCATCATGGTCGGAATCTCGTCCAACGCCGCCGACACCGGACAGCTGCTGCGCAAGGCTTCGCGCATCGCGGGACAGCTCAACGCTGAATGGTTCGCCGTGCATATCGAGACGCCCGCCGAGTCGGTGAAAAATATCGGCACTAGCGATTTCGTCGCGCTGCTCAACAACATCAATGTCGCCAGCGACCTCGGCGCGGAAACCGTGTGGCTCAAGTCCGACGATGTGGTCAAGGCGTTGATCGACTTCGCGCACGACAAGGGCGTGACGAAGCTAATCATCGGCCGGACTCATCAGCCGCGATGGCGCCGGTGGCTCAAGGGCGACGTGCAGGCGCGGCTGGTTGCGGAGGCACGCGACCTCGACGTGGAGATCGTCGCGACCGAAGAACGGGAGGAATCGCGATGAGCGCGCCTTCGCTGCAACGCCAAATTCGCAACGGTACCTTGCTGATGCTGGCGTTGGTCGTTGTGCTGGGACTCTACACGCTGCCGCGGGTCTACTCGCTTGGCGGCGCAATCCGCGAGACCCTGTATCGCAACTACATCAGCATCGAGGCCGCACAGAACATGCACGCCGCGCTCACGACGCTGCAGGTGGCGGAGCACGACGGCAAAGCCAGGGACGTCCTGCCCAGTGCGCGGCAAAATTTCCTGCAGTGGATCGACGTTGAGAATCACGACTTTACTGAAATTGGCGAGCCTGAACTCGCCGCCGATATCGCCCGGCGCGGCAACCATCTGTTCGCCGGCATGGCCGCCGCGCCGCCCGGTGCGTTTCACGATCGCGAATTCGCCGAATTGAACGGCCGCCTCGACGATCTGATCGCGATGAACAAGGCCGCCATGTTCCGCGCGGACAGCCGCTCGGTAAAGCTGGGGCGGCGGCTCGCGTACGAATTCGCCGGCGGCCTTGCGCTGGTGCTGCTGGTGGGCGCCGCCGTCTCGTGGGGTCTCGGATGGCGGCTCTCAAACCCGCTGACGGAACTTGCCGAGCGGCTGCGCGGAATCAGTCAGCGCAAGTCGCAGGTGCGGCTTGGCCCGCAGCCGCTGGCCGAGCTCGAAGCGGTCGCGCGCGAGTTCAACCAGATGGCCGAGCGACTCGAGCAGTATGACAAGCTCAACGTCGAGCGGCTGGTTTACGAAAAGAGCAAGACCGAAGCGATCATCGAGAGCCTCGAAGACGGGGTTGTGCTGATCGACACGGAAGGAATCGTTGCGCACATAAATGAGATCGCGTCGCTGATCCTCGGCGTCGATCTTCAGG
The DNA here is from genome assembly GCA_003135135.1 of Deltaproteobacteria bacterium. Taxonomy (GTDB): domain Bacteria; phylum Desulfobacterota; class Binatia; order Binatales; family Binataceae; genus Binatus. Next base: position 179,318 of record PLDK01000025.1, on the reverse strand, counting down.
ACGCACTCGGCAGTCCGTTCGACGATCTCAGCAGTAACCATCCTCATTACCTCCGCGTTCGCGATGCGCTGCGCACACTGCAGCGGGCCGGGCCGGACGGACAGCGCACTGAAATCGAACTTCACGTCCGCGGCCGCGCTCATTCCTACGTGCTGAAGGCTGTCCCGCTTCATCATACGGTCGGCAAGTCGCTCGGCACGCTGCTTATTCTGCAGGACGTGACCTACATCCGCGATCAGGATCGCGCCCGCACCAACCTGGTCGCCACCCTGTCGCACGAACTCAGGACCCCGCTCACCTCGCTGGCGCTGTCGGCGGAGCTGCTGAGCCGCGATACGCCGGATTTAAATCCGAAGAGCAGCGAACTGCTGCAGGTAATCCTCGAAGAATGCTCGCGGATGCGTCAGCTTACTGACAACCTGCTCAACCTCGCGCGCGGCGAGATTCCCGCGATCGCCGTCCAGCAAAAGCGCCTCGATCTTGCCCGGCTGGCTGCCGACGTGACTAGGCGCTTCGCAATCCAGGCGCGCGAGAAGCACGTCGAGATCCAGGAGCACATCGAATCGGTGCCCGAGATTATTGGTGACCCGGTCAAGCTCTCGTGGGTGATTTCAAACTTGCTCGGCAACGCGCTGCGCTACACCCCGGCTGGTGGAACTATCAAAGTCTCGACGCTCGGCGCCAAGCAGGCCACGCGGCTGGAAGTCACCGACTCGGGGCCCGGAATTCCGCCCGAGCTGAAAGACTATATTTTCGAGCGTTTCGTGCAGTACGGTTCTGACGGGCTCGAAAAGGGATCGGCCGGGCTGGGTCTGTCGATCGTCAAGGAAATCGTCGAGGCCCATGGCGGCAGGATTTTCGTCGAGAGCGCCAACTCTCACGGCTCCCGATTCATCGTGGAAATTCCCGCTGCGCAGGAGATTTGATGGCCAAGCTGCTCATTGTCGATGACGAGCGCAATATCCGCCGAAGTCTCGTCTCGTTTTTCGAGTCGCTTGGCCACGAGGTTCGCGCGGCCGAGAACGGCGCGCAGGCCGTGGCTCTGCTTGCCGAGACGCAGTTCGATCTGGTTCTGACCGACTACCGGATGGCCGAGATGAGCGGGCTGGAACTGCTGCGCGAGGTCAAGCGACGCGCCCCCGAGTGCCTCGTAATTCTGATGACCGCTTATGCGACCGTTGAAAATGCCGTCGAGGCGATGAAGTCCGGCGCCTACGATTATGTCACCAAGCCGTTCTCGCTCGAACAGATTCAGCACACCGTCGATCGGGCGCTGCACGTCGGGGTGCTTCAGGCGGAAAATCGCGCACTGCGCAGCGCCATCGATGAGGAGCCGCTGCTCGACTCGCGCAGCCCCGCGATGCAACACCTGCTCGAAACTGCCCGTCAGGCCGCCGCCAGTGACGCGACTATTCTGCTCAGCGGCGAGAGCGGCACCGGCAAGAACATTATCGCCCGGCAGATCCATCGATGGAGCCGGCGCCAGAGCAAGCCGTTTGTCGTCGTCAATTGCACCACGCTTTCGGAAGAACTTCTCGAGAGCGAGCTGTTCGGGCACGTCCGCGGCGCGTTCACCGGCGCGGTCAAGGACAAGCCCGGGCGGCTCGAGGCGGCCAACGGCGGGACCGTTTTCCTCGACGAGATTGCCGACTTGACGCCGACCCTGCAGACCAAGTTCCTGCGCTTCCTGCAGGATCAGAACTTCGAGCGCGTCGGCGGCGAACGCACGATTCACGTCGATGCGCGAATAATCGCCGCGTCCAATCGCGACCTCGAGTCCGAAGTCGCCGCGCATCACTTTCGCGAGGATCTCTATTACCGCCTCAACGTCATCACCCTTCGCGTGCCTCCGTTGCGCGAACGCCGCGAGGATATTCTGCCGCTCGCGCAATGGCTGCTGAACGTCGCCGCCGTGCGCAATTCGCATCCCGGCCTGGCATTTTCACCCGGAGCGACCGCGGCGCTTACGCACTATCGATGGCCCGGAAATGTGCGCGAACTTCGCAACGCGATCGAACGCGGCACCGTCCTGATGCACGGCGAGACGATCGCCCCCGATGACCTGCCCGATTCGCTGTTTCACGATTCGCCCGAGGCGCTCACCGGCATCCCCAACGCTGCCAGCCTCGATGAAGTCGAGCGCGGGCACATCGCGCGCGTGCTCGCCGCCAGCGCCACGCTCGAAGAAGCCGCCGACACGCTCGGCATCAACGTCACGACGCTGTGGCGCAAGCGCCGGCGCTACGGAATCGAATAGTCGCAAGCGACCGCCGTTCGCGGGATGCTGAAGCCGCGCGCCGAAAGGAGCAATCGTGGAATATCGCAAGCTCGGCAACTCGGGACTCAAGGTTTCGGCCGTCGGACTGGGATGCAACAACTTTGGCATGCGATGCGACGCGGAGCAGACGCGCGCCGTGGTGCATCAGGCGCTCGACGACGGCATCACGCTGTTCGACACCGCCGACATATACGGCAATCGCGGCGGCTCCGAAGAGCTGCTTGGCAAGGCGCTCGAAGATCGCCGTCGCGAGGTCGTCGTCGCGACCAAATTCGGTATGGCGATGGGCGACGGTCCCTATCTGCGCGGCGCGTCGTACCGCTACATCATCGCAGCCGCCGAGGCGAGCCTTAAACGGCTGGGCACTGACTATATCGATCTCTATCAGATTCACGCCCCGGACGCGGAGACGCCGCAACAGGAAACTCTCGAGGCGCTGAACGATCTCGTTCGCGCCGGCAAGGTCCGCTATATCGGATGTAGCAACTTCGCCGCGTGGCAAACCGTCGATGCGCTCTGGATATCGCGCAGCCGCGGACTTGCCTCGTACATCTCCGCGCAAAACCAGTACAACTTGCTCGACCGCCGCATCGAGCGCGAGCTCGTCCCCGCATGCCGCCAGTTCGGAGTAGGTATGCTGCCTTACTTTCCACTGGCTAGTGGATTTCTGACCGGAAAATACCGGCGCGGCGCCGAGCCGCCAAAGGGCACGCGGTTTTCTCTAGTGCAACGGATGGCGCAGCAGGCCCTCACCGACGAAAATTTCGCGACGCTCGAACGGCTCGAGAAATTCGCGAGCAGCCACGAGCACACGATGGTCGAGCTCGCCGTGGGATGGCTCGCGTCGCAGCCGGAGGTTTCCAGCGTAATTTCCGGCGCGACCAGCCCCGAGCAGGTCACCCAGAATGTGAAGGCGGGAAATTGGAAATTGTCCGCCGAGCAGCTGGCCGAAGTCGACAAGCTCACCCGCCGCTAAGTGACATAAGTGACATAGGTCGCTCCGGTCAATTGCCGCGACGAGTGGACCGGCGGCGGCGATCATCGATTTTTAGCTGACATGAATCGGCCTCGCCGTCGTAAGGACCGGCGAGGCCATTCGATCTGAGTATCGCGCGATACGCCCGTTCAGGCGGTATCGCGCCCGCGATTATTTCTTCGCTTCGCGCCCGCTCTCGTGACCCGCGTTCGCTTGCTTGTTCTCTTCAGGCCGCTGACGAGACGACTGCTGCTGGTGAGCCGCCTGTTGATGTGCGGCTTGCTGCGGACGCGACTGCTGCTGATGAGACGACTGCTGCTGGTGAGCCGCCTGCTTCTCTTGATGAGAAGCTTGCTGCGGACGCGCCTGCTGCTGGTGAGTGGCCTGCTGTTGACGGTCCTTCTGCTGGACTTGCGCCTGCTGGTGAGCCGCTGGCTGCGTCTGCTGTTCGCGCGACGCCTGCTGCTGGCGATTCGCTTGGTTGCGTTGGTCGGTTGCAGCCTTCTGCTGAGTCACCTGCTTCTGCTGATTGGAGGCCTGCGGCTGGCGACTCGGCTGAGTTCCCTCGTTCACCGTGCGCATCACGGCTCGATGGTTTTGCGGCTCAGTGTGACTCACCCAGTTTTGGTGTTGGCTAATCCAGTTGGGATGGTTGGCGGAAACCCAACTCGGGTTCTGGTTGTACCACCATTGGCCGTAATGCCAGTTGTGCTGGGCGTCGTAGGCGCCGTCCTGAACAAGCCACTGCGAATCCCACGATATCCAATTCTGATGATTGGCGTAGAAGAAATCCGGGTTGTTCTGATGCCACCAGTAGGCATCGTGCCAGGTGCCGTAGTTGTCGTAGTCGCCATCCTGGATGAGCCACAGCGCGTCCATCACGGCCCATTCCGGATGATTGGCGTAGAACCACATGATGTCGTGCTGATGCCACCATCGGGCGCCACGCCAAGTGTGATTTTGGTCGTATGCGCCCCATCCGGCTTCTCCCGGTCCTCCGTAATAGCCCGGGCCTGCGTAGCCGGGACCGTATTGCGCGAACGCCGGCGCTGCGAACGCGAGCGCCAGAATCGCGCCGGACAAGGTAATCGTCTTTCTCAGTTTGTTTTTCATCAATTTTATTTCCATGGGCAACGAATCCCGTGAAACCGGGTCGCCCCGCGCGGATCTCCTCGAGCCTTATGCTTTGACGATTTGCGACGGTCTAGCGGAACGTGGTCGAAGGCGAGCGGAAAGGCCACTGTCGGGCTGGATCAGAGTCGGCCTCGAATCCTATATCGATTCCGACTAGTTGATAATATATTTAGTAATTCGAAATGTCAAAATGATTAATACTAGTATCGTGAATACTGTGCTCAAGGGAACGAACTAGTTGAGTATATTTCTAATACTCACTTTACTATCGACGGTCGTCGCACAATCAGCCAAGTACAATCCGCACTCGATGCGTGATGCCGTCATCGGCCAGCGCGATTTGCGCCGGGCGCCCGGCGAGCGCCTTGCCGTCGAGTTCCACGCTGCTCACTCCGCGACTAACGCTGCGTGGGTTTTTGACCGCTATTTCATATCGGGTCGAGCCGTATCGATAGACAATCTCGAACCCCGGCCACTTGCTCGGGATGCACGGATCGATCAGTAGCGCTTTGCCGTGGACACGAAAGCCCAATATCCACTCGAGACCCGCCCGATACATCCATCCCGCCGAGCCCGTGTACCATGTCCATCCTCCCCGCCCGACGTGCGGCGGCATCGAGTACACGTCGGCGCACGCGACGTACGGCTCGACTTTGTAGCGATGGATTCCGGCGCGCGTGTTCGCATGATTGATCGGGTTCAATATCGAGAACAGTTCGCCCGCCTTGTCGCCATCACCGAGCATCGCAAACGCGATCACGGACCACAGCGCGGCGTGCGTGTATTGGCCGCCGTTTTCCCTGATGCCGGGCGGATAGCCCTTGATATATCCGGGGTCCTGCGGAGTGTGATCGAACGGCGGGGTGAACAGGAGCACCAGGCCGTCTTCGCGGCGGACCAGGTATTCGTCAACCGCCGCCATCGCGGCAGCAGCGCGGACCGGACTTCCGGCGGCGGAGATTACGCTCCACGACTGCGCGATCGAATCGATTCGGCATTCGAGATTGCCGGCCGAGCCGAGTGCCGTGCCGTCGTCGAAGTAACCGCGCCGATACCAGTTGCCGTCCCATCCTTCGCGCTCCAGCGATCCCGCAAGCGCGGTTGCGCGGCGCCGCCACGTCGAAGCGCGCGCATCCTCGCGGCGGATTTCCGCCAGCGGCGCAAACTCCAGCAGCGTCGTGTAAAGGAACCACCCGAGCCAGGTACTCTCGCCCTTGCCCGCCTCGCCGACGTGGTTCATGCCATCGTTCCAGTCGCCCGACCCGAACAGCGGGATTCCGTGGATGCCAACCGCGAGGCTACAGTCGAGCGCGCGCGCGCAGTGTTCGAAGATCGTGCCGCGCTGCTCGGAGACCGTGGGCTGAAAGAACGATTCATCCTGGCCGGCATGCAGCTCCGGACCGTCAAGGAAGGGGACCGTTTCCTCGAGAATGCCCAAGTCGCCCGTCACCTCAATATAATGAGCCACTGCGAACGGCAGCCAGACGCGATCGTCGGCGATGCGGGTGCGGACTCCCTGGCCCGCGGGCGGAAGCCACCAATGCTGCACGTCGCCGGCGACAAACTGGCGCGCCGCCGTGCGGATCAGTTGCTCCCGCGCCGTCGCGGGCTGCGCCACCGTCAACGCCATCACGTCCTGGAGCTGATCGCGAAAGCCGTACGCGCCGCCCGCCTGGTAGAAGGCCGATCGAGCCCAGACGCGGCATGCCAGAGTCTGATATAGCAGCCATCGATTGAGCATGACGTCCATCGCACGGTCCGGAGTCTTTACCTGAACCGTGTTCAGCAGGCCGTCCCATAGATGCACAGCGGCGGACAAAACCAAATTGAGGTCCGCGCCGCGATATTTTTTAATCGAGGAAATCGCCTCCGCCCTGTTCTCCGCTTCGCCGAGAAGGAAAACGACCTCGGTCACAGCGTTGGATCTCAGCGACAGGGTGGTTTGCAGCGCCGCGCACGGATCGATCGCGGCTCCGGCTCTGGCGTACAGCGGCTTGCCTTCCGCGAGCGCCGCGGGATTGTCCAGCGTGCCGTTGCGGCCGAGAAACTCGGTTCGGTCCGCCGTCCACGACTGCTGTTGGCCGTTCAAGTCGGCGAATGCGATTCGGTTTCCGTACTCGGTGCTGAAGGAGTTGCGCGCGAGTACCGCGTGGGTCTCGGGCTCGATCTCGGTCACGATGTACGGGGCGGATGCGCCGCGCGCAGTGCCGAGCACCCATTCCACGTATGCGGTGATCGACAAACGCCGCGCGCGCGCCGAAAGATTTCGAATCTTCAGCCGCGAAATCTTGATCGAGTCGTCCAGCGGCACGTACTGCGTCAACTCGAGTGAAATTCCGTGCGCGGTGTGCTCGAAGACGCTGTAGCCGTGGCCGTGGCGAACGACGTACGGCGCGACATCCTCGCGAATCGGGATCGCGGTCGGTCCCCACAGCTCATCGGTATCCAGGTCGTGAACGTAGATCACCTCGCCGGGACGGTCGCTCACCGGATCGTTTGACCACTGCGTAATCTGATGCTGCTGGCTGTTGATTGCCCAGGTGTAGCCCGCGCCCTCGACCGAGACCTGGAAGCCGAACGAGGGATTTGCGATCACGTTGATCCACGGCGCCGGCGTCCATTGTCTCTCGCCGAGAGTCGTGACGTATTCATGGCCGTCGGCCGCAAACCCGCCCAGACCGTTGAAAAATTCGAGCTCGCGCCGCGGCGCCGAGATCTCCGCCCGGCCTGCCGCAGGGGTTCGCCGCGGTGGCGGCGCCGCCGCCGGCGCAAACATCTCCAGCCGTTTGACCTGCTCGGATAACGTCCCGCGCCGGCTGAGCAACACCGCTCGCGCCACGGTCTGCAGAACGTTTCGCAGCTCGACCGAAACCAGATCGGCGCGCAGCACGAACACATTTCCGCATGCGCCTTGCCCGTCGGAAGACGAGCGCGCCGGATTGGACCGAACCATGGCCTCGAGCGCGATTTGCAACTCTTGATCGTATGAAGGGGGCCGTTCATTCAGAATCACCAAATCGACGCCCAGCCGCTTCATCCGCCAATATTCATGGGCGCGCACCAGCTCGCGCACGATCTCCAAATCCCCTACCTCGTCGATCCGAACCAGCACGATGGGCAGGTCGCCGGAAATCCCGCTGGGCCACAGCTTGGATTGTCCGCCGGCGCCGCGCTTGAGCAGGTCGGACGAAGGCCGCAGGGTCGGATCCGAGTAGAGCACGCGATTGGCGATACGCTGAAAGAGATGCGCTTCGTCGGCGTCAACCCGCAGGTGATGCAGTTGCACTTGCGCCTGCGTCCACGCCAGCGTCACCGCGCGCTCGAATGCGGTCGAGTCGTGATGCTTGTCCACCAGGTCGAGCGCCTCGGCCCGCGTCGGCGCGATGATGGTCCAGAATGCGACGCGCGCCGTCGCTCCCGGCTGTATTCGCAGCCGCCGGCGAACGCTGAAGATGGGATCGAGAACGGTGCCCACCGTGTCCGAGAGCGGCCGCCCGTCGATCACCGAAATTGCATCGCGGACATCCCGCCCGCGCCCAATAAACCGCGCGCGGTCGGTCTCGAACTGTATCTGGCCTACGGATTCTCCTTCGGCCACCGCCAGATGCGCCGCCCAGACCCGCGCGTCCGTGGGCGAGCGAGGCCGCCGCGTCGCCAGCAGCGCGCCGACCTCGGCATCGAACTCCGTCTGCACGAACATCTTGGAGAAGGCGGGATGCGCGGTGTCCGACGCCTCGGGCGCCAGCACGATTTCGGCGTACGAGGTCAGCTCGACCTCGCGGACGCGATTGCCGAGATTGGAAATCGACACGCGCCGAACTTCGGCGTCATCTTCGGGCGACACTGCGACTTCGAGCGTCGTCGTGATGCTGCCGTCGCGCCGCACGATTTCCGCCCGATCCTCGGAGAACTCGACTTCGTAGCTATCCGCCTCGACGCCGGCTGGTTGAAAACCCGCCGACCAGACCTTGCCGCTGTTCACATCGCGGATGAAAACATAGGTTCCCCACGAATCGCAGGTCACGTCCTCATGCCATCGCGTCACCGCCATGTCGTGCCAGCGGCTGAAGCCCGAGCCGGCCGCGGTGATCATCACGGTGTACCTGCCGTTGGATAACAGATGCGTGCGCGGAACCAGATCGTGCGGCGAATGGAAGCGGCGAATCGTCGGCGAAGTGCTCTCGCGGACGTTGGCTTGCGCCTTGACCTCTTCGGCACGCGGGCGCGCCACCGCGACGTCGCGCGGCGTTCGCTCCTGCAGCAGCAGCTCAGTGGCCTGGATCATGGGTTCGGTGTGAAACCGTCTGCGCATCGCGCCGGTGTTCAGCGCGTCGGCAAGCGCCACCAGCGTCATCCCCTGATGATGCGCCATGTATGCACGCACGATGGCGACGCTCTCACCTTCGGGAACGCGCGCCGGCGTGTAGTCCAGCGCCTCGTACCAGCCGAAATGGCCAAGCCCGCCGGCGACTAACAGCCGCGAGAAATTATGCGCGGCGGCTTCCGGATCCACCATCGCCGCCAGCGCCGTAGCGTAGGGTGCTATCACCGCGTTCTCGCTAAGCCCGCGCTTCAGCCCGAGTCCGGGCACCCCGAAATTCGAGTACTGATAGGTGAGCTCGAGGTCGCGCGCGTTGTACGCGGATTCCGAGATACCCCACGGCATTCCAAGCTCGGCGCCGTACTTCATCTGCCGGCGAACAATCAGCCGACTGGTTTGCTCGAGCAGGCTCCCGGGCGGCGCGCGCATCACCAGCGACGGCATCAGGTACTCGAACATCGATCCCGACCACGAAATCAACGCCGAGCCGCGATCGACCGGTGTCATGGCGCGCCCCAGCCGAAACCAGTGCTTGACGGGTACTTCCCCCTTTGCGATTGCGACAAAACTCGCCAGCCGCGCCTCGGAAGCAAGCAAGTCGTAGCAGTTGGGATCGAGGCTCCCGTCCGTGACCCGGTAGCCAATCGACAGCAGTTGGCGCGCGGGATCGAACAGGAAGTCGAACTTCATCGCGTCGAGCATCTTGCCCGCGGTTGCGGCCATGCCGGTCAGTCGCCGCTCGAGCGATTTGGCCGAATCGCGGGCGTTGGCAAGCGCATCGAGCGCCGGGTCGGCTGATCCCGGCACGGCGCCAATCGCGCCGGCGCCGGCATCAGCCGGGCGCTCGTCGATCCGGCGCTTCAGGCCGCCGATCGCCTCATCGTACAGGTCCGGCAGATCGCCCAAAGCCGGTATCGAATGGAGTTGGGATGCGGGATCGTCGAAAGTCGCGTCGTGAGCACCGCGAGTTGGCCACGGCTTGAGCAATTCGACGTCGCGTCGATGACTGCGGATGGATGCTCGGAGTGCTTCAGCCCATGCGAGCACGTCGGCGGCGGCGGAGTCGGCGCGCTCCAAGGTCAACGCGCGCGCAATGTCACTGATCGAATCGCTCTGAATCTCGAGTTCCGCCAGCCACGCGGTGAGTTCCACCACGGATTGCGGTTCCGACAGGATAAGCGGCGCCATGGCGTCGAGCGCTTCCTCGAGCTGCTTTGGAGTGACAGTGAGGCTTCGCCGGTCGGCGGCCAGCGGGCCAAGCGCCTCGCGAACGAGTGCGATCGAGTCTTCGATTCCCTTGAGCCATTGCCTGCCCACAACCGGCCGCGCGATTATCTCGCGGCATGCGTTGCCCAGCGCGATCAGATGCCCCGCGAGATTGCCGCTGTCCACCGACGATACGTACCTTGGGTCCAGCGGCCGCAGATCGCGCGTGGCGTACCAGTTGTAGAAATGCCCGCGGAACTGCTCCAGGCGCTTCATCGTGTCGAGCGTCGTGCCCAGCCGGTCGACGGCTTCATGGGTTCCGATCCAGCCGAAATCGTGAGCCGCGATGACCGAGAGCAGATACAGTCCAAGGTTGGTGGGCGAAGTCCGATGAGCCAGCACGGGCTTGGGGTCTTCCTGAAAATTGTCGGGCGGCAGCATGTTGTCTTCCGCCGTCACGAACTTCTCGAAAAAACGCCACGTGCGCCGCGCGCTCAGTCGAAGCGCCTTCGTGTCGGCGAGCGAGAGCGGCTTGGTGCCCTCGATTCGCGGCGGAAGGCTTGCCCATCGCGCGACGGCCGGCGACAGCATCCACAGGATCACGAAGGAAATAGCGATTAATCCGCCGCCCCGGCCTGCCAATGCGACGAAGATAGCCGCCGCCGCGCCGAGCACCGCGCCGCCGGCCATCATGGCGTAAAAGCCGCGAACGTCGAGACGACTCGTCCGCTTGGCCTGCGCCGCGGTGGTCCACTCGAGCATCAACCGATGACTCACGTACAAACGGTAGAGCGTTCGCGAAATTGCGTCGCTCATCAGCCACGCCTGATGCGCGAGCAAGGTCAGCATCATCGCGAGCTGCGCGAGCCCGACCGCCAGATCGGTGACGACCGCGCGGATATGGCTGCGCTTGGAGATATCGCGCCGCCGCGGGATAATTCCGGTCAGGAACGGAAGCATCGGCGCAGTCGCGATGGTCGCGACAATGAACCCGGTCCAAATCAAAGCGGCGGATTCGGGGAGCCGCCATCCCGCCATCAATGCCAGCAACAACGTCGGCGCCGACAGCGTGCGGCGCAGGTTGTCGATCATTTTCCAGCGCCCGAGCGGCGGGATCGAAGACCGGGCGTCGCGCGGGGCCGTCGATGCCGCGGCGGCGCTGGAACCATGGCCGAGAATCCACGGGATCAATTGCCAGTCGCCGCGAGCCCATCGATGCTGCCTTGCGGCAGCAACGTCGTAGCGCGATGGAAACTCCTCGACCAGTTCAATGTCAGACACCAATCCCGAGCGCGCGAAAGTTCCTTCGAAAAGATCGTGGCTCAGAAGCGTATTGTCCGGGACGCGCCCCGCCATCGCGTCTTCGAACATGTCCACATCGTAAATTCCTTTGCCGCTGTAAGAGCCTTCATCCAGAAGATCCTGGTAAACGTCGGAAACTGCGAACGCGTACGGATCCATGCCCCTGGTGCTGGAAAAGACGCGCTGGAAAACCGATCCCTCGCGGCGGGTCGGCAATGCAGCCGTGATTCGCGGCTGCAGAACCGCGTGACCTTCGACCACGCGGCCGGATTGCTTGTCGAATCGTGGAGCGTTCAGCGGATGCGCCATTTTGCCGACCATCCGCTTGGCGGCGCCGCGCGGGATACGGGTGTCGGCGTCGACCGTGATCACGTAGCGGACGCCGTCGGGAACCGCCGGCGGATGTCGATCCGATGCGATAAACGTCGTATCCGTCGCGCCGCGCAGCAGCCGATTCAGCTCGTGCAGCTTGCCGCGCTTGCGCTCCCACCCCATCCATACGCCTTCGGCTTCGTCCCAGATGCGGCGGCGATGGAGCAATAGAAATCGCTTGCCGCCCGGCCCCGGTCCGTGACGTTGGTTCAGGCGCGCAATCCCGGCAGTGGCTGCGCCGAGCAGGTCGTCGTCGCCGGGAGCGGTTTCGGTCGCGGAGTCGGTCCAGTCCGAGAGGATCGCGAAGTACAGCTCGCCGTCCGAACTGGCCAGGTAATGAACCTCGAGACGCTCGATCTGCTCGTCGATCTCGTCGCGCGTGGTCAACAAAGTCGGCATCACGACCATCGTGCGCAGGCTCGGCGGCACACCATCGTGAAGCTCGAGGGCGGGAATGATAGCTGGACCGATGAAAGTCGTGACTCCCCGATTGACGATCGCGACCGCCGCATCGGTGGCGGGGATTATCGCGAGCATCGCGAGAATCAACCGGGTCCATTCACCGATTTGCGCGTCCGCAATGGCAAGCATGGCGCCTGCGACGATGATCGTGGTAACCACCGCGATCGTGCCGAGATAGCCCGCGATTCCGGCGGCCGCATTGGCGCGAGCTACCCAGTCGCGGACCGGGGCGCGAAATCCCAGTTGCGCTTCCAGAGAGTGACGCCCCTCTGAAATCAGGTAGTAGCCCGGATGGTGCTCGCGACGCGCCCTCGCGCCGTCGCCGTTTGGCACTTCGGACGCCGCACCCCGCGCAGAATCAATCGCACTTTGAGCAACCTCGATTTCGGTGTGCCCCGAACCTCGTGCAAGTTCTTCGATCGCGTGCCGGTAGCGATCGCGCGTGGCAAAGTCCATCGCGGCAAAGTCGCTGGCAGCGCGCAGCACCGCATCGACCGCGCTCACGCTCTCGAAAAAATCCGCCCAGTCAACCGCGGACATCAGGCGCATGCTCGTGATGACGTTGCGGACGGTAACGTTCATCGCGCCCTGCCCCTGATGCACTTGACGGACGATCTCGTCTGCCGTGGTTCCTTGCGCCAGCAGCCGCTGGTCCAGCCACCGCAGCGCCGGCGTCACCTTGGGATCCTGATCGCGCAGGCGCTGAACCATCTCCACCGCGAAGGCCGCCGACAGCGGCGACTTATCCAAATCTTTGAACACTGCCTCGACAGGCTCCGCGTCGCGGCCGTTGGATCCCAGCAGCCTGTTCGCCAGCAGGTCGGCATGCCGGCGTTCGGCACGGCTGTGGCCCATCTGTTCAGCCAGGCGCCGCAGGTTTTCGACGAGCACGATCCGAAGCGTAATCGCGACCGCCCATAGCTCGCCGATCGTCAGCGGCTGCACCCGCTGGTAAGCCTGCACGAACTTGGCGAGCGTCTGCGGATCGAAGTGGCTGTCGGTATGCGCGACGTAGGCCCACGCGATCCCGAAAACGCGCGGATAGCCTTCCAGCGGGCCATCGGCGAGCTTGGGCAGTTGCCGATAGAATCCGCGCGGCAGGTCATCGCGAATTTCGCGAATCTGCTCTTCGACGACATGAAAGTTATCGACCAGCCACTCCGCGCCGGGCGTGATCGCGCGTTCCTCGCGGATTGCGGCCGCGATGCCGCGATACGCCGCGAGCAATACTCGTGCGTTGTCGCGCACGCGCGCCGCCATCGGCCGTCCACGGCCGGGGTAGGCCGTGACGCGCTGCGCAACCGCCAGCGTCTCACCATGCTGTTCCAGGCGCTCGACACTGAACAGTTCCGCACGGATCGGTTCGTCGATATGCGCGAAAGAGGCTGCCGGCTTCTTAGGCGCGCGAAAAAATACGAAGTTCAAAAAAACTTGCCTCTCGATCCGGACGACCCGGCCACGGGCTGACTGATGCGCAAGCTACGCAATAAAAATGCGCACGCGATGCAACGAAAAGCGGACGACGAACAACCGCGTTCGTGCGTCGCCCCGTCGCTTAGAATATCAGAACGCGGGCCGCGAGCCTCGACATGAAGCTCGCCAATTTACCTGGCCCGAGTCAGGCTACAATTTCTCGGATTCTTCCGTCGCTCTCAAATGCAGCGAGCGCAGGCGCGACGACTTCTTGGACTGGTGGTCCTGCATGCGGCGCAGGATGTCGTCGAGCGCGCTGACCGCCGCGACAATGTGAGGTCCCTTGTTCAACATCACGCATTCCGCACGTTCTCCCATCGCCGCGTCAGTGATTTCCGCGCGAGATGCCTGACCTTTTTTGGCGAGAGACTCGAGCACCTGCGTTGCCCATACGACGGGCAAATGCGCCGCCTCGCAGATCCAAAGAATTTCCTCCTGAACTTCCGCCAGCCGTTCATAGCCGCACTCTACCGCCAGATCTCCGCGTGCGATCATGATACCCACTGGTTGCTGCCGCATCGCAGCGAGCATGAGGTTAGGCAAACGCTCGAAGGCTTGGCGCGTCTCGATTTTCAGCACGATTCCCAAATGACCGCCGCCAAGCTCCCGCAGTCGCGATTGAAGTTGAACGATGTCGCGCTCATGGCGCACGAATGACATCCCGACCAGGTCCGCGTGTCGAACGATAAACTCAAGGTCTTCGAGATCTTTCGGCGTAAGTGCGGGCAGGTTGATGCTCGTATCGGGCAGATTAATTCCCTTGTCGACGCCGAGGCGACTCCCGCTTGCTTTGGCCTCGGTAATCTCGATGTGGACCGCGCCAGGCTCGACCTCGCTCACGATTCCACCTATCTTGCCGTCGTCGAACCAAACTTTCTCGCCCGCGCGAACCATCGGGAAAACCTCCGGCAGCGTGCACGAGATCGTCGCCGGGCTGAGCGTCCGTCCGTCCGAATCGATCGAAGCGCTCTTGCCCACGATGGGTTCACTCGTGAGCAGCAGGAAGTCGCCTTTGCGAAGCAGGATTCCTTGCTCGCGGCGCGGTAGATCTCCGACCTGCGCTTCGCGCCTTGCGTCGCTGCCCACGTCGACGCGCAGCAAAACTGTTCCCGGAGTCACGTATGAGGTTTGGCTGCATTGAGCCCATCGCCCCGCCTCGCCGGTGCCGACCACTTCGAGAACTCGTCGTTTCCCGCGTGCATCTTTGAAGTGAATGCGTTCTCCTGGTTTGAGCTCATCAAGCCATTGCTCTGGCACGGGCAATGCGGCGTCGGCACCTGGGGGAGTAGGATGGCCCGGCTGCGCATGAGTAAGCCAGATTCGCGCGGATTCCGTCACGCGTCCAAAACTCTCGCGCCTGGGATGCCACACGACCACCTGGGGGCCCGGTTCTGTCGGCCCGGTTCGGAGCTTCGGCCCGGCAATATCCATTAGAATACGGCAGGGCAAACCCAATTCCTGCCGCGCGCGCTCCAAATGATTGACCATTCGGCCCCAGATTTCCGGGGTATCATGCGCGCAGTTTATCCTCATGCAGTTCATTCCGTGGGAAACGAGCTCGCGCACCAACGAATAGTCATCTGCAGCCTCCGCCGACATCGTCACCATGATGCGGACCGCGCGATGCTCCGGCGCAGGACCGAGTAGCGCCTCGGTATTCGCCGCGAGGATCGACCTGCCCTCGCGAAAGCCCGGACATTCCGATGGCGCCGGCGCTTCAATCTTCCGCCCTGCCATATGATGGAGAGCTACGAGCACGGCATCCAGCGTGCTCATCACATGAGCTTCTGTCCTGCCGAGCGATGAGAGACCGAGAGCCGCGAGTTCGTCTTGGAGTGTCCGAATATCCTGGCGTCTAAGCGCGAGATAATGGATCAAATTGATCGCGCTTTTTCGATATGCGGGATGGACAGTCGATGCGCGCTTGTGAAGTTCGCTTTCGTGCCCGATCAGCGACCGGCGGATTTCACCAAGCCTCGAGATTAGAGCTTCGAACGAATCCGGGCTTGCTAAAGGCGATTCGAATTCATCTTTCACGGCGGCAAAAGAATTCGTGCAATCGACGTGCCGGTTCGAGTTCATCTTTCGTAACAAAGTGAACATCTGCGCGGCTTCGTGGAAGCCATGGCAAAGTTATTAGATTCGTTAATTTAAAATGTCATTCGCTTAGATCCGACGCTGTCGCTCATGGCACCACCGACTTGCTCTGCTGATGCGTATCGACACAGTTAGACGGACTAACGAACGGAGCCGGTGACCAGCAGGCCCGCAATCGCGAGGAGCAAAGCCGGCGGCATCACCAATGCGCCAAGTTTCAGAAAGCTCCAGGCGCTCACATTCTGATTTTCCCGCCGCAGGGCGGTCAGCCACAGGATGGTTGCCAGCGATCCGGTAACGGACAGATTCGGTCCGAGGTCCACGCCGATGAGCACTGCGCTGGCGACCTGCCGCGGTACATGCGAAGCAGACACAACGGAGCCTGCCAGCAGACCGGCCGGCAGGTTGTTGACCAGGTTGCAAATCAGGGCCAGACTCACGCCCGATACCCAAGTCGTCACCGTCACGGAGCGATCTGCTCCCATCTGCAGAACATGAATGAGCGCCTTGAGCACGCCGCTGCGGTCAAGCGCCTCTACCAGCACGAACAGACCGGCCACCAGCGGCAAGATTTCCCAGGGAGCGTCCTTCATAATGGTCCACGGTGACTCGCGCGCCAGAAAAAGCACTACCGCGGCAGTCGCGACAGCGGCGACAAATGTCGGCAGTCCAAGGTCAACGCCGAAGCCGGAGACAAGCAGCAGCACGATTCCCGTGCCCACGATGCCGCCGGCGGTCATGCGGCCGCCGCTGGACAGATTAGGTACATCGACCTCAGCGGCCATTACCTCCTGCCGCAGCGAATCGCGCTGCGTGAACCGCAGGACAGCATAGGTAACCGCGATCGACAGGATCGATGGCAACGCGAACCGCCCGAGCCATTGCAGCAGCGGCGGCATGTGGTCGCGGAAGATGATCAGGTTCGCTGGATTTGAGATCGGCAGGACGAAGCTTGCCGCGTTTGCTATGAACGCGCAGATCAACAGGTAGGGCAGCGGGTCCTTCACCTTGGCGGCCTTGGTCGCGGCGAACACGGCTGGCGTGAGGACGACCGCACTAGCGTCGTTCGACATAAAAACTGTAACCAATGTGCCGACGCCATAAACCAGCGTGAACAGCTTTATCGCGGAGCCGCCCGCCAAGCGCGCGGCTCGCCCGGCCAGAAAGTCGAACAAACCCTCTTTGCGCGCCAACTCCGCCAGCAGCATCATGCCGCTCAGAAACAGGTACACATCGGTCCCCTTAGCGACCGCCTTCAGCGCGTCGCTCCATGGCAGCAGACCGAACACGACCAGCATGACCGCGCCGGTCACGGCCCAGGTCGCCTCAGGTAGCTTCCAAGGGCGCGCGATCACGCCAAGAGTGCTCAGCGCGGCGATTGCCCAGATAGTGGCATTCGCAATCGTCAACGCTTCGCCACCGACGCCGGCGCGTGAGCACCGACTTTCCAGTCGAGGGTTTCGGGCATGAAGAGCCACAGGATCAGAAAGGCCGCAGCTGCCACGGACGCCAGAAACAGAAACCCGGCTCGGTCACTGAAGTGGTGAACAATGGATCCGGCGATCGTTTGACTGAGAGCCGCGCCGATTCCCACAGCCGTCGCGATCGCGCCCAGCGTAAGATTAAACCGCCCGGTGCCACGCGTCAGGTCGGCGATCACCAATACGGAAACGACGCCGAAAATGCCGGCGCCGATGCCGTCGAGCAGCTGGATGCCGACCAGCAGGTAGAGGTTGTGGGTGAGGGTGTAAAGGACGCCGCGGATCGGCAGCACCGCGAATCCTATGAGCAGCATAGGCTTTCTGCCCCATGAGCCGGCCGCGCGGCCCGCCCAGGCCGCCAGAAGTGTGATCGTGAACTGGGTAGTCACGACACAGGCGGACATGAACATCATCGAGGTGCGACCCTTGCCTTTCGCCAGCATCTCGCCGAGCAGCGGAAGCATCGCTGCGTTGGCGAAATGAAACATGACCGCGCAGCACAGGAAGATCATCAGCGGGCGATCCTCGATCAGATCCAAAACACTTGCCGGAGTTCGATCATCCTCGCCGTCCCTGGCTCCCCTGGCCAGTTCGTAATCGATCTCGTCGGGGCGGATGAGCAATAGCGACAGGATCGTCGGGACTGCGAGAGCCGCGACAAAGAAAAAGACGCCGCGGTTCGAAATGAAATATCCGATCACGCCCATCGCTACGGCGGCGACTACGTTGCCGGCCGAGTTGAATGCCTGGTTTCGTCCTTGGCGGAGATTGAAGAGTCTATGGCCCACAATCCCCAGGGAGATGGCGGCGATGGCAGGCATGAAGAAACTGGACATTGCGCCGATAAGCGCTTGCGCTGTCACGACCGGCCAGAACGACGGAAAGAACGCAATGAAGAGAGCTCCGATAGCCAAAGCGACCACTCCCGCCGCAATCAGCGCTCTCTTCGACTTGAGCCGGTCCACCAAAGCGCCCGCCGGCGTTTGTGATGCGATACCGGCGACTGCGCCGATCGTCAGTGCAAGGCCCACGCGCTGCTCGTTCCAGCCATAGCCGGCAAGGTAGATCGCAAGGAACGGCCCCACGCCGCTTTGCACGTCGGCGAGCAGGAAGTTGAGCCAGTCGAGTCCGCGCAAGCTCTGGGCGGAAGGCTGCCTGTCCAAGTCTGAGTCGCGAGTAACGACAGTTGGCCCATCGTCTGCCCCGGACCCTGTGCCGCTCGGCGGTCGTCGCGTCATTCGAGAAGTTCCTCAGGTTCGGCAGAGTTGCGCGTCGCCAGCCAGTCTCGGCCCAGGTGAATTAGGCATCAGGCAATTGTACTACGCCTCAATGCAACGGATCGAATGCGACCGGCGAGAATGGATGGTGCGGCGATGTCTCGGTTAGGGCATGGGGGCAATGCCCGATCACGCACTTGATCGACAAGAGGTATCCGGGCCGCCGCCGATCGGCGATCGCAAGGGCTCGCTTGCCAGTGCGTGATCCCGTTGCCAGACTCGTGCACGATCGAATCGATTGGTCATGCGTTGGCGAACAGCGAAAAGTGAAAAGTGAAAAGTGAATAAGCAAACAAACAGTCAGCGGCGATTCACGGCGATCGAGCTGCCCGTCTTCCCCATCGTGGCGGATTCATTGGGGTTGCCGTTCAAGTATCTGCCGGAACTCGTAAAGTATGGCGGCGTACCATTTCTGCTGATGCTTGTGGTAAGTGCGATCAGCTTTCTGCTGGTGCGCGAGGATGTTTCAAGGTATGCAGCGGGCGTCTTGATGGTTGCGCATTTTGTTCTGTTCACGCCGTTTTCCGTAACCTGGTCGAAGCTGGCGATCTTTGGCCGTCCGGCTATCGCAACCGACCCTCCGTTCGCCTACTCGCGGACTCAATGGCTATACCTGCTGGCGACTACCGTGATGGTGATCTCGCTCGTGATCATTGCCGGCCCCGCGGTCGCACTCGTGCGCTATGGGCAGCGAAACTTTGACCACGAGGTCGTGATGTGGGCGGGAATGCTGATGGTCGCAGGACTTATTCTGTTCGCGATCGGATTCGTCCGGCTCGCCTTCGTTTTTCCGGCGATCGCCATCCGGAAGTATGCGGGAATATCGGCCGCATGGAAGCAAACCAGGGGAAATATCGAGCGGCTCGCCGCGATCATCGTTCTCTCTTCCGCTCCATACTACGTCATCCGCCAAATTCTCGACTCGCTTATCGGATATCACCCGCCCGGCCTTGCGGCGGCCGCCAGGGGATGTCTGGATATGCTGCTGATCGCGATGGCGACGACTGCGCTCGCGGGGCCCGCGCTTGCCTACAAGAGGGTCGTTCTCGACGAATACGAAGAGGCGCCCGCGCTGGGCGGGGCCACTCCGAGCCGCGAGTAGTTTTTCAACTGCCCTTCCAGCCGCGCTGATGCAGGTCGTCGAGCGCAATCTTGAGGCCGTCCTGTATATTGCCCCACAGTTCCGGCGACTTATCTTTCGACAACACCGTCAGCGCTTCACGATAGGTATCGACTGCTTCCTCCAAATACCTGACTCCAGCGCTCCGCTCGCCGAGATCAAGCAGCGCGTAGCCCACGTCGTACTTTGCCGTTGCCCATTCTATCGGTTGCCGATCCGGCTTATAGACCTTGAGCGTGTCTTTGAACGCGTCGACCGCCTGCTCGAGGTAATAGGTGTCCGACGTGCTCCTGCCCAATTCTCCCAGAGCGGTTCCGAGCCCATTTTTTGCGGATGCCCAATCCATCGGTTGATGCTCGAGCGATAGCTCCTCCAGGCTGGCGCGAAATGCTTTCGCGGCTGGCTCCAGGCACTGGCGCCCTGAATCGTGGTCAAGGTCATACAGCCCCATCAGCGCACCGCCGAGAATAATCTGGATATTCGCCCATTCCACCGGATCGCGCTCGCGCGGGTATCCTTCGAGAATTTGCCGGGACAATGCGATCGATTGCTTGAAATCGCCGCGATTCGAGGTCGCCCCGCCTAGCTGGGCGAGGCTCTGCGCTATTTGGCCTTCGGCCGCCGCCCACGATAGTGGCTGTGACCGCTTGTCAAAGACCTTTAATTCTTCTCGGTCGGCCGCGATCGCCTCCTCCAATTCTTTCGGGTTCCCATCCCGGTGGGCCAGCACCCTGAGCGTATTGCCAAGGTTGTGTTGAGCTTCTCCCCAGCTAGTCGGGTAGTAGCGCGCGTTAAATCCGTTCACCGCTGCGCGATAATAATCCGCCGCCTTACGCATGCTCTCCGGGCCCACCTCATTGCGCCCGATTCTTTCGAACGTAAGTCCGAGCGCGTATTGCATATTCGCCGAATCAAGCCGATCGGTACGCGACTGGTATACCGCCAGCGCGTTCTGGTAAGCCGTAGCCGCCGCCTGCAGAGGCGCAACCTGCAGATTCTGCTCGGCCAGCGATCTCTGTGCCATACCAAGATTTTGCTGCGCCATTGCCCATTCGAGCGGATCGTGTTCGCGCGTCCAATCGGCTTGCGTCCGCTGAAAGGAAACGATTGCCGTATGTAAAGAATCCTCGGAGTCGAGTTCGAGACCTGAGATGCTGCTCGCGATGCCGACCGCCAGGTTCACTCGCGCTCGCGCATCGGCGCTCCAGCCCGCGGTCTTGCGCGGATCGTCGGCCATTGCGCGGACCTGCTTGATCAAAGGCTCGAGCGCGTCGCCAAATTTGAAACTCCACTGCTGCATCAACTCGGCGCTTTGCGTCGCGACGATCAAGCGCAGCACCGTGCACAGATCGTCCATCGGCAGTTCCGGCAGCTTGAAGTCGGCCGGAAGATACGCCCCGCCGAATTGCGCATCGTTGCCGAACCTAGTTTCGTAGAGTGGGCCGACAGCCGGCTGAGCGGCGCCCTTCGCGCCGCCCCAGATCAACGCTGCGACGCGTGCATCGGTTACCGATCCGAGCGCCTCGAGATGCGCGATACCTTGCGGACGGCCCGAAACCGCAATCGTGCGATTCAAGATGACTGGCGTGATGTGCAAGCGGCGGTCGAAGTTATCAAGCGCGTCGCGCAACCGCCCTTCGAGTTGCTTGCTGTCGTCTCCCTCGAGGTGCGCGATCGCGACGACGACCTGGATTCGCCAGTGCTTCACGTCCGGGTAAGCTTCCGAAACCTTGGAGACCGCCTCGCGCGGACTGCGAAGATAGATCGAGGCACGCTGCATCAGTAGGAACGGCAGGCAGGCCAGGGCGACGATGCCCGCGATTCGTCGCACCGCCTTATATCGAAGCCGTCGCCGCCCAATCTGAACCCGAGCCTTCGACCAGAACGTCAAGCCGAACACAATCGCGCCGATCGTCCCCGGAATAGCCGTGACGATAACCAAATCGGTCACCAGCCGAGCATGCGGCCAGATGAAAACAACCAGCAGCGCGATTCCAAAGGCGCCGGCCAGCGCGCGCGCGGGCGTAAGCCACGGAAACCTGTCGGCGATATATTGACTCGGGCTACTCATCTTGCCGCTTCATCGATAGTGGGCAACCATGTTAGCGCAATGCCTACGCATGACCATCAGTTTAGCGTCTCGTCGCGATGCGAACTGCTGCCGTATCTGATCGGCCTGCCACTGGGACTGTCGCGCAAACAGGCGAAGGGTCTTCTGCGCTTCCGGGCGGTGACCGTAAAGCGAATGACCGCCGTCAGGCATGATACCCAGTTGGAGCCGGGCGACGTTGTGACTATCGCCGCGGGCAAGCAAATCCCCGCCGCGTCGATCGAGCGCCAAGGCCTGAAAATCATTTATCTCGACGATGATATCGTCGTGGTCGACAAACGAGCGGGGCTGCTTTCGATGGGATCGGAAGGCGAGAAAGAGAGAACTGCGCATCGGATCCTTAACGAACATCTTAAGGCGCTCACAAAATCGCCGGCGCAACAGGCCTTCATCGTGCATCGACTCGACCGCGAGACCTCCGGCTTGATGATGTTCGCAAGAAGCCGCCCGATCCAGGCGGTCCTTCAGCAGAACTGGAAGGACGTCACCAAAAAATACCTTGCCGTCGTGGAGGGTACGCCCTCGAAGGCCAATGGCACGATTCGGGACAATCTTGTAGAGAGCAAGTCATTCAAGATGCATCGTGTCGAGCGGGGTGGGGAGCCGGCAATCACGCACTATCGCGTTTTACGAACAGGTCAAGACAGGTCGCTGGTCGAACTAACCCTCGAAACCGGCCGCAAAAACCAGATTCGCGTGCAGATGGCTGGCCTGGGTCATCCTATCGTCGGTGATCGTAAATATGGCGCGACGATCGATCCTGCCCGCCGGCTGGCGCTCCATTCGTGCGAGCTGAAGTTTTGCCATCCGGAGTCGGGTGCCTCAATGGATTTCCGCAGCGCTATGCCAAGCCGGCTGATGGCGCTGATCGAGGCGCGCGGAGTCGCACGGGCAAACTGAGCATGGCCGAATTCCGAAGCGGCAAACAAATGACACTGGGGTGCGATTCTGACGAGGGTCGAGACTGGCGGATCGACCAGTTTATCGACGCTCAAAGCTCCCAGGAGTTCATCAGGCGTTAGGCTGCCCGCCACAGCCAATTATTGGCGATGTCGGTCACGCTTCGCAGGCGGTTGCGTTGCCTCGGCACGCAACTTGGATCGATTAGGCGCGAAGGCATGCTGTGCGCGGTTGGTGGGATTGAGCGAACTAGGCACCGGATGAAAGAGAGTGAGCATTGAAACCGCAAGCGTTCCGGCGATCGACATGCGCGCGATTACTCAGCTCGCCGAAAGCGATGAACTGGGCGAGCAATTTGTCGCCGAAATCATCGGCGTGTTCCTTACCGATCTAACCGAACGGGTACACGCAATCGGCTTGCAGATGAGCCACGACGACCGCGCCGGAATTGCGGCGACCGCACACGCGGTCAAGGGCAGTTGCGGTCATTTTGGCGCGGTGCGCCTGATGGAGTTGTCGCATCAGATCGAAGGCCGGCTCAGGCACGAACAAACTGACGGCCTTCAAACGGCGATCGATTCCATGGTCGCGGAAGCGCAACGGGTCCGCGCCGCGCTGGAAGCTTATCGATCCAACCATATGCACGGCCCTGAGCGGTGATCTGCGGCAGGATCACGGACCCGCGGTTTGAGCGGTTGCCGATCCTCCGCTGCTTCCGCTGCTCAATGCAAGCATCACTTCAGTCCAGCCGTCGAAAATCATATCGATGCCGATGAATAGTCCGATGACCCACAGTCCTGAACTCGGCCACCAACTCATGATCGAAAATCCGAGGAACAGCGAAATTGCGCCGTTCAAGATCAGCCATCCCCGATGATGGATTGGAGTCGAAAAGGCTACGAAAATTCTAAAAGTGCCGGCGACGATCAGCAGCATCGCGATCATCAAGGTCAGCGTCACGGCAGCCACCCCCGGATGCGTGATCATCAGGATGCCGGTCACTGCGTATAGCGCGCCGCCCATGAGATTAATGAAGAAGCCGCCCCAGGCGCGTCGCGCGAATCCGTGAACGATTTCGAACAGGCCGCCGAAGATCAGCAGCCATCCGAGGAGCATCACGGAAACCATCGTCATGAGCTCGGTGCTGCCTATCGCGATGGTGCCTATGACGATCAGCACCGCTCCCAGGCAGAGAAACCAGCTACGATGCGCCCTTACTTCTTCGATTCCCAACTGCGATACAAGTAAAGCCATCCTGATCTCTCCTTGATTACCTGGTTTGAGTAAACAAGTTGCGCATCAACTGGCGGGCGGCTGCAATCGCCTCCCGCCGATTGGCGCTGCCAACTCGCGCGCACGGCGCAAGCTTATGTCTTCGCGTCGATTCGAGCGGTGCGCTACAAACCCTTCTTCCTGCGCTCTGCCCAACGCTTCTTCATCGCGATCGACAACCGCTTTCTGCCTTCCGGCGTCAGGCCTCCGCGCTTGCGCCTCTTCGGCGTGGTCCCTTTTGGCCTGCCGGCGCGCGTCTTCTTGCCGCCCCCTGACAAGGCCGAGCCCACGAGCGCCGCAATAGCTCGACCGAGCCTGTCGGCCTCCTCCTTCAACTCTGCCACTAATTTATCCAGGTCCAAGATTCGCTCCTTTGACGCGCTTGCTACATGCAGCTCGCGCCGTTGTGTAACCGCTCGTTATGATTCGCGTCCTATCAATACCCGGATAGGAGTGTATGCCAACTTGTACCAGCGCAATACCTACTCTTTCTCTCGGCTCGATCCAATCACGCAGAATATCGAGGATCCTCCGCGCGAGCAGAGAACAATGCCGCAGGTAGCCAGAATTGTGGATAACCAATAGAATGAATGGCTCATGCTTTGGAAAAAAAATGAATGAAGCGGGTCGCACCGGGTTTCTTGTCGAGCTGATCAAGCCGTCGCATTACGACGACGACGGCTATCTCATCCAATGGTGGCGCGGCTTCGTGCCGTCGAGCTCGCTGTCGAGTATCTACGGCCTCGCGCTCGACGCGCAGGCGCGGTCCATCCTCGGCGAGGGAGTTGATCTCGAGATCGTGGCGCACGACGAAACTAACGCGAAAGTCCCGGTGCGTTCGATAATTCGCCGGTTCAAGCGCAACTCGAACCGCGGCGTCGTGCTGCTGATCGGAGTGCAAACCAACCAGTTTGCCCGCGCGGTTGATATCGCGCGCGAACTGCGCGCCGCCGGAATCCAGGTCGCGATCGGCGGATTCCACGTCAGCGGATGTCTCGCGATGCTTCCCGAGATGCCGCCCGAGATGAAGCACGCGCTCGCGCTCGGAATCACCCTGTTCGCGGGCGAGGCCGAGCACCGGCTCGACGAGCTGCTCGTCGCTGCGTTCGAGGATCGTCTCCCGCCGGTTTACAACTTCATGGCCGATTTGCCGGCGATGGACGGCGAGCCGCTGCCGTTCCTTCCGATTAAATACGTCAAGCGCTACGCCGGGGCGCTCGGATGCTTCGACGCGGGGCGCGGATGCCCGTTCAGCTGCAGCTTCTGCACGATCATAAATGTGCAGGGGCGCAAGTCGCGGTATCGCAGCGCCGACGACATCGAGCAGTTGATTCGCGCGCACGCGGCGCAAGGCGTGCGGAGCTTTTTCATTACCGACGACAATTTCGCGCGCAATCGGAACTGGGAACCCATCCTCGACCGCATCATCCTGCTCAAGCGCCGTGACCGGCTGAAGATAAACATCATCATGCAGGTCGACACCATGTGCCACAAAATCCCGAACTTCGTGGAGAAGTCGGTGCGCGCAGGGTGCAAGAAAGTCTTTATCGGGCTCGAGAACATCAATCCCGACAGCCTCAAGGGCGCATCGAAGGGTCAGAATCGCATCACCGAATACCGCAGGATGCTCCAGGCGTGGAAGCGCGCCAAGGTCCTGACCTACGCCGGCTACATCCTCGGCTTCCCGTCCGACACCCCCGAGAGCATCGAGCGCGACATCCGGATCATCCAGCGCGAACTCCCGATCGACATCATGGAGTTCTTCATGCTGACGCCGCTGCCCGGCTCCAAGGATCACCAGGAGAAGTACCTGCGCGGCGAGCGAATGGAAGCGGATACCAACAAGTATGACGCCGAGCACGCGACCGCCGATCATCCGCGGATGAGCGCCGCCGAGTGGCAGGATATCTACCAGCGGGCATGGCACCTGTACTATTCGCCGGCGCACATCGAGACGCTGATCAAGCGGGCCGCCGCCAGCGGAATGCGCACGCGGCGGATCGCCTCGATGATTTTCTATTTTTATGGGAGTCACGCCTACGAGCGGGTGCATCCGCTGCAAGGCGGCGTCATTCGCCGCAAGCCCCGCACACAGCGCCGTCCTGGTTTTCCGCGCGAGAACGCGCTCAGGTTTTTTCTGCGGCGCGCGCGAGAGATGTCAGCGACCTATGTGCCCGGTCTGTGGTTTTTCTGGCGGCTGGAGCGGCTGCGACGCAAGATCGAGAACGATCCGGCGTCGAAGCATTATACCGATGCCGCGCTCAGCCCGGTTGCTGATGGTGAATTCGGCCCCGAGCTCGAGCTCTACCAGACAACGGATTCAGCGCGCCGTGCCGCCGATCAGGCCCGCACGCGCGCCGAGGAGATGTGTCAAATCGAGAGTCGCGGCGACGCAGCTGCATGATCGCGCCGCGATCGTTTTGCATCGCACGCTGGCCTGCTCCACGCTAAGTAGTGTGCTTCTCCGCCTTCGGGATTATGGCTGATACAGGCCGGGGAAGTCTTGCCGGAGCCGTTCGAGTTTCGGCATATCGTTGACGACGATGTAGGGATTATCCGGGTGCAGAGCCAGATAGTTTTGATGATAGTCTTCGGCCGGATAGAAAGCGGTGAGCGGAGCTACCTTGGTTACGATTGGCTTGAGGAATGAATGTTTCCGTTCGAGTTGGGCGATGTAATCATCGGCCATCTTCTTTTGACCGCCGTTCTCATAGAAAATCGAGGACCGATATTGAGTTCCTGAATCCGGGCCCTGTCGATTCAACTCGGTCGGATCGTGAGCGACGAAAAAAAATACTTTCAACAGATCGTCGTACGAAACCTTCGAAGGATCGTAAGTGACCTGCACCGACTCAGCATGCCCCGTTGTTCCCGTGCTGACGGTTTCGTAGTTCGCGGTGTCGGCAGCTCCTCCCGCGTATCCGGAAACAACTTTGGACACCCCCTTCACATGCTTGAAAACGCCGTCCACGCCCCAGAAACAGCCGCCCGAAAACACCGCAGTGGCGCGGTCGTTGCCCTCGACCTCGGCCGAAACGCCGATCGGCGTCAGAGCGAATAAAACGCCGCCGGCAAGCAAGAGCGTTAGCATCCACTTCGTTCGTGACGTCATCGGTGTGGTTTCTCCGGGTGCATGGCGCGTATGTTTCCCCGTCTTCATTCATACTAGCATCCAGGAATTCTCGAGGAACGCGGCGTACCGCGACTGGCGTTTTGACCGCCGGTATTGAACTCCGGGCAAAATCCACCGATGCGATTCGCGCCAATACTGCTTGCTCTAGTCACGCTCTTCTCCACCGGGTTGGGCGGCATGGCGGCCATGCGCTTGCGCGACCGGCTTCATTTGCTGCTCGGCTTCAGTTCCGGCGCGGTGTTGGCGGTGGCGCTGTTCGACATACTGCCGGAAGTCTTCGCTTTTCCTCACGGCGCATCGTACATGCCGATCACTGCGCTTGGATTCCTTGCCTTCTTCGGACTTGAACGTTACACGGCGATGCACCGTGCTCGCGAACATCCTCACTTGGCGCCATCTCATGAGATGGAGCTTGGCGCGATGTCCGCGGCCGGCCTGGCGTTTCACAGTTTTCTGGACGGCGTTGCAATCGGTGTCGGCTTCCAGACGAGCGTCGAGATGGGACTCTTAATTGCATTTGGCATAATCGCGCATGATTTCAGCGACGGACTGAACACCGTGACGGTCGTTCTTGCGCATGGAAATTCGCCCAGACGCGCCATTTTCTGGCTGATAGTGGATATGTTGACGCCGGTCCTCGGTGCGGCCTCGACGCTGATGTTCAATTTGAGGGCGGGACTCCTGCCGTGGCTGCTTGCGTTTTTCGCCGGTTCTTTTCTTTACATCGGCGCCTCGGATCTGCTGCCGGAAGCTCGCGAACATGACTCTCCATTGGTTGGCGTCGCCACCTGTATGGGGATGCTCATAATTTTTCTGATTACCCGCTTGCTACGCGGATGAAATGAACATAAAGCCGGTGGATCTTGAACGCGAGCGGGGATTGCTTTAGAACTGGTCGCTGCGGCATGAGGCAGTTGTTTTCAAAGGCGGACTTGCGGGACCTGAGTCTAATCGTGGCCATCGTCATGTTGTTGGCCAGCGCTCCCTCGAATCCCGGCCTGGTCGTCGTCTCCGGACCGAGCCGGCCGGAATTGACCATCAACATTTGCCAGCCGATTCAAATGTTCGACCGCGTGTCGAACACCTTGCTCGCACGCCCCGCGATGGTCTTGCCGGAGTTTGTTCTCCGCGCTCTGGGCTCGACTGCCGTGAAGAACGCAGTGCGACTAGTCGATGTTAAGGTCGCTCCCGACACTCCGCCGCCAAAGCGCTCCGCCTAAGAACCTTCGTTCGACGGCGTTCCCGATATGGGTTCCCGGCGCCGCAAAATGTCGCGGCGCGATGGTCTCTCTTTCAGGCAAGCGGCGCATCGCAAGATGTCCGCTGGGAGATGTTCTATGCGACGGATTTCTGAGCTTGGCCCTTTGGCGGGAGTGGCTATCTCTCTGCCCGGCGCCGCCAAAGTTACCCGACTCTTTTTGCTACCTGCCCTTCTGCTCGTAGGTCTAACGCCCGGTCTGAGCTGGGCCTGTGCATGCGGGTGCGGTGTCTTCGAGGTAGATACCGCAGCACTGTTTCCTGAGGGGTCCGGAGGCCAAGTGTGGACACAATATGAATTCATGGATCAGTACATAAACTACCACGCGACCCAGCCAGCCTCCGGCTCCTACAACAACGACAAGTACATCCGAACAGACTTCATGGAATTTGGCGCACAGTACATGTTCAATCGGAACTGGGGAGCGATGCTCGAGGTGCCCTATTGGGTGCGCCAATACAAGGGTGCTTATGAGGGCAACAACGCCGACATCAATTGGTACCAGAACAACTCCATAGGCGATATCCGGATCCAGGGGATGTATACGGGTCTGTCGGAGGACATGTCGACCGGACTCCTGATGGGGGTCAAGGTCCCGAGCGGCGATTGGCATTATCCAAACTTCGATCGCGACACGCAGATTGGCACGGGAAGCACTGATCTGCTTATGGGGGTTTACCACCTGGGAACAATACCGAAGCAGTTGGGGACGTTGCCGTTGACGTTCGGGGAGCGCCCCTTCAACTACTTTGTGCAGGTCAACTACAATTTGCCGCTCTTGGAACAGGACCACTACACGCCCGGCAGGGAAGTCGATGGTGCAGTGGGAAGCTTCTACAACTTCGGCAAAGTTGGTTTTCTCAAGGAACTCGCTCCTATGCTCACCTTTCTTGCCTCTGATCGGACGCGGGATACAGGGACGGCCGCAGATCCCGCCGACAGCGGCTACACCCGTTTTATCGTTGCTCCGGGAATCGAGACCAAAGTCGGGGTCGTCCGGGCTTACGCAGACGTTGAAGTCCCATTTTTTCAAAACATGAGGGGTTATCAGCTGACCGCATCCTATGCAGCCAAGCTGATTCTGAGTTACAGCTTCTGAAGCGAGGAAAGCAATCGTGAGGCGAACGACATTGTGGCCTGCTGCAGCAGGAGTCGGCATGATCCTATGTGTGGCTGCAATGGCGTTTGCCTCCGCGAGTGTTGGTAACGCGGCGCCGGCGCTGGAGGTGCCCGAACTGGATGGTCAGGCATTCGATCTAAGTGCGCAGCACGGGAAAGTCGTAATCGTCAACTTCTGGGCCACTTGGTGTCCGCCCTGCCGCGAGGAAATGCCAGCTCTCGACACGTTCTATCGGCGGTATCACGCCCAGGGACTCGAGATGATAGGTCTCAGCACCGACCGCCCGCACGATCGGTCCGATGTGACCAAGGTCATGCAATCATACAGCTATCCGGCGGCGGTGCTGGATGACGCCAAAGTCAACGATTTCGGTTCGCCCGACGTTCTGCCCGTCACATTCGTTGTAGATCGCAGCGGAGTCATCCGCGCGAAGCTGACACCCGACCAAACGCCGGTTACCGAGAAGAGTCTATCGGACGTGGTGCTGCCGCTGCTCACGGAGAAACCCGCGACGCAGACTTCAGGGAATCCAGGTGACCCCAACGCTAAGCCTTAATCTCAAGAAGCAGAGTCTCAGTAGAAGCCTTTGCCTGACGATGCTGGTTGTTTTGGTGGGCGTGGTGACTCTGATTGGTTGCCGCCGGCCGGCCGAAGATATCGGGGAGCGCGGAGGATTTGCGGTCATCAATACCTCCGACTGCTTACCCGACATCACGTTGGTCGATCAGCATGGCCGCAACGTTTCGCTGGCCTCGCTGAAGGGGAAACCGGTGCTGTTCGATTTCATTTACACCAACTGTCCCGGACCGTGTCTTCTGCTCACGGCCCAGATGAAACAGATCGCGAATCGACTCGGACCCAAGCTCGGAACCGAGGCCCGCATCGTGTCGATCACGGTCGATCCCGAACACGATCATCCGGCGCAGCTTCTCGCCTATGCGAACAAGCAGGGCGCCGACGTTAGCGGCTGGCTGTTCCTGACTGGAACGCCCAAACAGGTCGACGACGAGATGGCGCGATTCAACGTGATTCGACAGCGTGAGCCCGATGGAACGGTCGATCACGTTCTCGAATTCTTCCTGGTCGATGCGAACGGTCGTGCCTTGCTTCAGTACTTAGGTCAAAAGGCCGAGCCGGATCGGGTCGTGAGTGACGTGGAGCGAACCGCGGCGCGCGAGCCGGTGACGCGTGGCGACAGCGGCAACCAGGCAGTACGCTTTAAGAAGTGAACGCGTGAAATCGTCGAGGCCATTGGTCGGAGCCATGATAGGTCTGGCATGCATCTGTGCCGGAGCGATCCTTCTAGGTCGAACCCTCGGTGCTGGCGTGACTGGGCCTACGCTTACGGTCCGAGTGGTCGCGCATCAGTGGTGGTGGGAATTCGATTATCCCTCTGTGGGCGTCAAGACCAGCGATGTTTTGCGCGTTCCAAGCGCTACCAACGTTCGGCTCGAGCTTGCTTCCGCCGACGTGCTCCACAGCTTCTGGATTCTTGGGATGAAGGACGCCGTAGAACTCGTGCCCGGCAAGACGCGCCCGCTCGATCTGGTCGTCAAGTCACCGGGCGAGATCTACGGAAATTGCGACTCGAGGTGTGGTTGTGCAACCGTCTGCATGCGATTTCGCGTGCTGGCGAGCAGTCCCGGCAGCTTCGATCAGTGAGCGGCTGGCGAGCGTTTGTTCCCCTCGGAGTTCAAGCCGCCGCATACGAGCGTTGCGCCAGCCTGCGCTTTGAATACCGGCCACGATGGCCACGCGGGGCGCGATTCTCCTGCCGGTCATTTGCAGCGGTTGCTTGATGAAGCCGCATCAACCGGCAAAATCCCTTCCCAGTGATCGGCGAATATGACTTCAGGAGCATGGGTAACAATCGATGCTAAAAAATTTGGGGGCTGGGATTGCTCCCAGCCCCCTGCCGTCACCACATCCGCCGCCCCACCACAACCTTTAAGGGCGCAGCCCCTGCCGCGCCTGTATTTAAGGTGGGTCCCGGAGAATTCGTCATCCACAATTTCTCCGAGGACTGGCTAATACTTTTCGCCGCCGCCGCTTGTACCTACCTACCCGTCCCCATCCACCTCATTCTCATCGCCAGTCTCTCGAAAACCTTCCCCGCCAATTCTCCGGGACCCCTGAAACTCCTTCTTTATGAGCACCCGCTGGTGGTGCCGCAGTTCATGCACTTGTAGCAGGCGCCGTTGCGCACCATGATGCTGCCGCAGTCGGGGCACGGAGGCGCGTCGGCCTGATTGATGAAGGCCTGGCGAATGCCGCCGTCCTTGCCGTCGCGCAGACTGGCTACAGGAGCCATCGCTACAGTCGCCACCGGCGCGTGCGCTGCTTCGGATTTTGCCGTCAGCGTTTTCTCCGACTCGATAATCCCGACCTCGCGCTTTGCTTCCTCGTCGAGGAACTTCGACGCCATCCACCGGAACAGGTAATCGACGATCGACTTGGCGTACGGGATTTGCGGATTCTTGGTGAAGCCCGAGGGCTCGAAGCGCATGTGCG
The DNA here is from genome assembly GCA_003135135.1 of Deltaproteobacteria bacterium. GTDB lineage: Bacteria > Desulfobacterota > Binatia > Binatales > Binataceae > Binatus. Next base: position 147,515 of record PLDK01000025.1, on the reverse strand, counting down.
AGAATTTGTCCACCAGGAACTGCAGCGGAACGCCGTACTGGAGCGCGAACGAAATCGCGGTCGCAAACGAGTCCATCAGGCCCGAGATCGTCGAGCCCTGCTTGGACATCGTGACGAAGATTTCGCCCGGGGTGCCGTCCTCGTACATGCCGACGGTGATGTAACCTTCGTGGCCGGCGATATCGAATTTGTGGGTGATCGATTTGCGCTCGTCGGGCAGCTTGCGCCGCTGCATGCGATCGTCGGACGGCGCGATCGACGCCACCGCGTCCACCGCTTTCTCTATTTCTTTCCTGCCCGTGTTGAGCGGCTGCACGCGCTTGGATCCGTCGCGGTAAATCGCGACCGACTTGAGGCCGAGCTTCCACGCGGTGACGTAAGCCTCGGCGACTTCGTCCACGGTCGCTTCTGCGGGCATGTTGATGGTCTTGGAAATCGCGCCCGAGATGAACGGCTGCACCGCACCCATCATCTTGAGGTGCCCGTTGTAATGAATCGTGCGGGCGCCGGCGCGCGGCTTGAAGGCGCAATCGAAGACGGCGAGATGCGCGTCGGCGAGCTGCGGCGCGCCTTCGATAGTCTCGTTCTCGTCGAGGTATTCGACGATTTCCTGGACTTCCTTCGAGTCGTAGCCCAGGCGCTTGAGCGCGCGCGGGACGGTGTTGTTGACGATTTTCAGCATCCCGCCGCCGACCAGCTTTTTGTACTTGATGAGCGCGATGTCGGGCTCGATGCCGGTGGTGTCGCAATCCATCATGAACGCGATGGTGCCGGTCGGCGCGATCACCGTGGCCTGCGAATTGCGATAGCCGGCGGAAGTGCCGAGCTTGAGCGCGTCGTCCCATGACTCGCGCGCGGCGCGAAGCAGGTCGAGCGGAACGTAGGAAGAATCGAGCTTGTAGGCGGCGGCTTTGTGGCGCTCGATCACTTTCAGCATCGGCTCGCGATTGGGCGCGTAGCCGGCGAACGGACCCATTTGTTCGGCGATATGCGCCGACTGGAGATAGGCCTCGCCGGTCATCAGCGCGGTAATCGCGGCGGCGTAGCTGCGGCCCTGGTCGGAGTCATAGGGCATCCCGAGCGCCATCAGCAGCGCGCCCAGGTTTGCGTAGCCGAGCCCGAGTTCGCGGTACGCGCTGGCGTTCCTGGCGATCTCGTCGGTCGGATACGAGGAATTATCGACGATAATGTCCTGCGCCGTGATCATTACGATCACCGCGTGGCGGAATGCGCGCACGTCGAACTCGCCGCGATCGTCGATGAACTTCATCAGGTTGAGCGAGGCGAGATTGCAGGCCGAATTGTCGAGATGCATGTACTCGCTGCACGGATTGGACGCGTTGATTCGTCCGCTGGCCGGGCAGGTGTGCCAGAGGTTGATCGTCGTGTCGAATTGCATCCCGGGGTCGCCGCATGCGTGGGCGGCCTCGGCGATCATGTGGAGCACCTTGCGCGCGGGACGGGTCTCGGCGACCTCGCTGGACCTGACGAAGTGGGTCTGCCATTCGGCGTCATCGAGAACCGCCTGCATGAATCCATCGGTGGCGCGCACGGAATTGTTCGCGTTCTGGAAGAACACGGAGCCGTAAGCCGGGCCGTCGAGCGAGGAGTCGTAGCCGGCTTCGATGAGCGCCCAGGCCTTCTTTTCCTCTTCGACCTTGCACTTGATGAAATCGACGATGTCGGGATGATCGGCGTTGAGCACCACCATCTTGGCCGCGCGCCGCGTCTTGCCGCCCGACTTGATGACGCCGGCGCTCGCGTCGGCGGCCTTCATGAACGACAACGGTCCCGACGCGGTGCCGCCCGACGAGAGTTTCTCGCGGCACGAGCGCAGTGCGGACAGGTTCACGCCCGCGCCGGAGCCGCCTTTGAAGATCATGCCTTCGTTGCGGTACCAGCTCAGGATCGAGTCCATGCTGTCATCGACCTTGAGGATGAAGCATGCAGAGCACTGCGGCTTGGCCTCGATGCCGACGTTGAAATAGACCGGGCTGTTGAACGAGGCCTTCTGATTGAGGAGCAGGTACTTGAGCTCGGCGTGGAAGGTCTCGCGTGCGTCGGCGCCGGCAAAGTAGCCCTGCTTTTCGCCCCATCCGGTGATGGTATCGACGACGCGGGAGATGAGCTGGCGGACGCTGGTCTCGCGCCGGGGCGTTCCGAGCGGGCCGCGGAAATATTTCGAGACCACGACGTTGGTCGCAGTCTGCGACCATCCGCGCGGCACCTCGACGTCTTTCTGCTCGAAGACTACGCGGCCGTCTTCGCCCGAGATGACGGCGCTGCGGAGATCCCATTCGACCTCGGAATATGGATCGACGCCGGCGGTGGTGAAGAAACGCTCGAGCACGATACCGCGGCCGGGCGTGGCAGAGTCGGCGGGCGCGGCGTTGGCGGCTGGTGCGCGGTCGGTTATTTTTGACTTCGAACCCATTTCCAGATCTATCGCTCCCCCGCCCATCACCGCATCCTCCCCAACCCCGGTTACATACGCGTTAAGCCCGCACTCAATCTAGAAGTCGCTAAGTGACTCGTGAGTGGCTCGTGGGCGACAATATGCGCGCGACCCATACGGCCTGTCAAGCCCCGAACCGCTACAGGTAGTGTAGGACAATCTGTTCATAAACCATATATTAGGTTGTTGATAACTTTTGGTAAATGTTCGCTTCTATTTGAAATTTATGAGCGACCGATGATCCGAAATCAGCCCTGCTAATAGAAATCATGCTCCAATCCGGCGACTCAGGTGCGCGCCGAAAGTCTCCCGCCAAGCGCCTTGGTATGCGTGCGATGCGTGGGGCGCTATCGTGGGGCGCTCATGCCGACTCGACGCCACAGGGCTCCCGAACAGATCGGCGCCGCGATGCAGCCGCTCCTCGATCGCATCGACCGCGAAGGTCATTTCGCGATCGTGCGGCTGGCAAAAGCATGGCCGGAGATCGTCGGCGAGGCGATCGCGCGGCGCACCGAAATCGTCTCGCTGAAATTCCACACCGCAGTGGTGAAAGTGTCGGGTGCGATGTGGATACAAGAACTGAACCTGATGAAGTCGCAAATTCTCGCGCGCGTGACACAGAGGTTGGGCGACGACGTCGTGCGTGAGCTGCGATTTGTGCAGGGACGGCTCAGCAGGCGCGAGCGGCCGAAATTGCGCACGGTGCCGCGCGCGACGCGGAAATCGATCGAGCTGCCGGAGTTGAAGGATCCCGAGTTGCGCAAGGCGTTCGAGCGGCTGATCGAGGCGTGGGGCCGAGCGTCCAGGTGATGGGGAAAAATACACTTAATTGAATGTGAAACCCGCCGTGGGTTTCAGCAGGGGTGACCCCTGCACCCAATGTTAAGGCTGCGCTCCGTTGTCGCGCGCGGCCACTGCTGCGGGCCCGCGATTTCTTAATACCGGCCAGCCGTGCCAACGGCCAGGGGTCACCCCTGCTTGAATCCGCGCGGGCGCGGGTTCGTACTAAATAATCGAGACAAACACGCCGTCGTCGAGAGAGGCAGGTCGTGGTGGAATCAGCCGAAGAATCAAAACGGGACCGGATTCTGCACGTCCTGAACCGGCTCGGGTTCGGTCCGCGGCCGGGCGACTTCGAGCGCGTGAGCGCGATGGGACCTGAACGCTACGTGCAGGAGCAACTGCATCCCGAGTCGATAGCGATTCCAGGCGATCTGACCGAGCGCGTCAACCAATATCGCACGATCCACATGTCTCCGATCGCGTTGTTCGTCGAATATCAGCGGCCGATCATGGAGGCGCGCCGGGACGCCAGGGCCGAGAGCGGCGGCGACAAGGTGGCGATAAAGGACGCGACCAAAGACTTAAGAATCCAGCAGCGGATCGTGATGCGCGAGGCGGTCGAGGCGCGGATGATGCGCGCGATCGAAGGGCCGCGGCAATTGCAGGAAGTGATGACCGCGTTCTGGTTCAACCACTTCAACATCTTCGCCGGCAAGGGGCTGGACAACATCTGGACGGGTGTGTTCGAGGAGACTGCGATTCGGCCGCATACGATGGGCAAGTTCCGCACGCTCCTGGGCGCGATCGCGCATCATCCGGCGATGCTTTTCTACCTCGACAACTGGCAGAACACTGCGCCCGGCAGCGCCGGCTCGAAGGGCAAGTTCGAAGGAATAAACGAGAACTACGCGCGCGAGTTGATGGAACTGCATACGCTGGGCGTCAACGGCGGCTACTCGCAGGCCGACGTAATCGCGCTCGCGCATATTCTGACGGGATCGGGACTTCCCAGGGGCGGCGGTGGTGGTGGCGGCGGACATCGCAGGCCCGGCGCCGCGGGCATGCAAGGCGCCGGGATGGCCGGATTTTTTCCATTCATGCGGCGTCGGCAAAACTTCAGGCGGCCGGGCGCGGCGCCGGTCGATCCGAGCGGCTTTAACTTCGACGCCCAGCGCCATGATTTCTCGAGCAAGAATTTTTTGGGGCACGAAATCGAAGGCGGCGGAATCGCCGAAGGCGAGCATGCGCTGGACATCCTGGCGACCAGTGCCGCCACGGCGAAGCATCTGAGCTTCAAGCTTGCGCAGTACTTCGTCGCCGACGATCCACCCAAAGCGCTGGTGAGCCGGATTGCGGATCGGTACCTCGCGACCGACGGCGAGATTCGTGCGGTGCTCGAGACGATGCTCACGAGCGCGGAATTCCGGGACCCCCGATACTACGGCGCCAAATTTAAAACGCCCTACGAGTACGTGGTCTCGTGCGTGCGCGCGACGGGCGTGCCGATCCGCAACTACCGGCCACTGTACGGCACGATGCAGATTCTCGGGATGCCGCTGTACGGATGTCAGACGCCCAACGGCTACGCCAACACGCAGGACGCGTGGCTCAATCCCGGCGCGATGATGACGCGGCTCAGCTTTGCCACGGCGCTCGGCTCGGGCAATCTGCCGCTGGAAAATCCGCCGTTCGAGGAAGACGCGGGCGGCGGTGCGATGCGCCGCGAGCCGGCGGCGGTCCCCAGGAATGGTGGCGGCAAAGTGAACATCAAGTTCGACACCGGGCCGCACGGACCCAAGATGACACCACCCGATCCCGCGCAGCTTGCGGCTACACTCGGCGATTATTTTTCACCGTCAACGGCCAGCGCCGTGGAGGCGTCGCCGACGCAACTTCGCGCGCCGCTGATTCTCGGCAGTCCCGAGTTCATGAAGCGCTGAGAGTTTAAAATGGGAAAAAAACTCCAACCTATCGATGGATGCGCGGCGTGCAGTCCCGGCCCGGCGACTTCTTTTAGCAGGCGGGCGTTCATCCGCCGCGCGGCGATTCTGTCGGCGTCGGGAATCGTGCTGCTGAGCCCGCACGCATGGGCGGCGCGGTTGACGGCCTGAACGTGGTCGTGCCGCATGGCGAGCCGGCGTACTACGACGCGCGCCCGACAATCGCGATCGGACGCATGGGCGCGGACGGCGGGTTGATCGATCTCGACGGCCATTTCGGGTTGCATCCCGCGCTCGCGCCGCTGGAGAGCCAATGGCGCGACGGCACGCTGGCGTTCGTGCATGCATGCGGCTCGCCGGATCCGACGCGATCGCATTTCGACGCGCAGGATTTCATGGAGAGTGGTACGCCGGGCATCAAGTCGACGCAGGATGGATGGCTGAATCGAGCGCTGGCGGCGATTCCGGGTACGCATGGACCGACCGAGGCGTTAAGTCTCGGTCCGACGCTGCCGCGGATTCTAAGCGGCAAGGCTCCTGTCGCGAATATCGCACTCGGTCGGGCGGCGGAGCGGCCGATGCCGATGGACCGGCCGGTGATCGAAGCGGCCTTCGATCGGCTGTACGCAGGCAACGATTCGATCAGCCGCGCCTATCGCGATGGACGCGAGGCACGGATGCGCCTGATGAGCGAACTGACGCAAGACATGGCGCAGGCCAATGGCGGCGCGCCCTCGCCGCAGGGTTTCTCCGACGACACCGACAGACTGGCGCGTCTGATTGGCCGCGATCCCACGATTCGCGTCGCATTCATGGCCCTTGGCGGCTGGGATACGCATGTCAGCGAAGGCGCCGCCAACGGCCAGCTCGCGGGACATCTCAAGCCGCTCGGCGAAGGACTGGCGAGCCTGGCCAAGCAGCTTGGGCCGAGCTACCAGGACACCGTCATCCTGGTGATTTCGGACTTCGGCCGCACCATGCACGAGAACGGCAACGGCGGAACCGATCACGGGCACGGCAACGTGATGTGGGTGATGGGCGGGCCGGTGAAGGGCGGAAAAGTTTATGGAAAGTGGCCGGGTCTGTCGCCGGGGAGCCTATACCAGGAGCGCGACCTGGCGATCACGACCGACTTCCGCGAGCCGATCGCGGCCGTCTTGCGATCGCACATGCAGTTTTCGGATGCGCAGATCGATCGAGTGTTCCCAGGACGTCCACGTTCCACCGGCAACGTCGATGGATTGATCAAGGTGTAATCCGCGCGGGCGCGGGTTTGCGCTGCGCGCCACGATTCGCGAATAATCCCGTTCATGGAATATGACGTAGTCGTCCGCAACGGCGTCGTGGTCGATGGTAGCGGCGCGCCGCGCTACCGCGGCGACGTGGCAATCAAGGATCGCAAAATAGCCGCGCTGATCGATCCGGGCGACGCCGCGAGCGCCTCCGCGGCGCGCGAAATCGATGCGACCGGACTCGCGATCGCGCCGGGCTTCATCGATATGCATTCGCACTCCGACTGGGTTGTGCCGGTTGCCGATCACGGGAAAATCCTGAAGCCATTTCTGCTGCAAGGCGTGACCACGTTTGTCGGCGGCAATTGCGGCTTCTCGGTGGCGCCGGTGATGCGCGAGCGGCAGCGGATGCTCGACGAGTCGGGCCGCCTATGCGCCGAGCGGAAGTTCGATTGGGAATGGGACGACGTGGCGGGCTTCGCCGCGTTTCTGAAGCGCCGCGGGCTCGCGCTCAACGTCGCGCATCTCGCCGGCCATGGCAGTATCCGCCTGAGCGTGATGGGCTCGGACGCCGGAGAGCCGTCGCCGGAGCAGTTGCGCGCAATGCAGGCGATGGTCGAGGGCGCGATGGCCGATGGCGCGGTCGGGCTTTCCTGCGGGCTTGGCTATTTTCCGGGGATGATCGCGAAGCCGGCCGAGCTGGCAGCGCTGGCGCGGGTGGCTGCGGCGGCTGGCGGCGTGCTGACCTCGCATCTGCGCGCATACACGGAGCGCTCGTTGTTCTTCGACAGCAGGGCGGTTCCGCACAACATCCTGGCCGTGCGCGAGATGGCCAACGTCGCGCGCGAGGCGGGCGTACCGCTGCAAGTTTCGCATCTGATTTTCGTTGGCCCGCAAACCTGGGCGACTGTCGATGACACGATTGCCGAAGTCGAGCGTCACAAGAGCGACGGGATCGATATCGCGTTCGACACTTTTCCTTACACCTGCGGCAACACGACGATTCGCGTCATTTTTCCGGCGTGGGCGCAAACGGGACTCGAGGGCTTGCTCGATTCATCGGAGGGTTGGGCGAAATTGCGCGCCGGATTCCGGCCGCTCGCGCCGTTCATCGCCGACGCGGTTCAGCTCATGTGGGCGGTCAAGCCCGAACTCAGTCATCTCGAGGGCAAGTTCTTCGGCCAGATCGCCGATGAACTGAAGCTCGATCCGATCGACGCGTACCTGACGATCACGCGTGAGAGCGGGACGCGCGCGCGCGTGCTGAACCATCTATACAGCGGCGACGACTACGGCGACGAGCGTGCGCTGCGGGAAGCGATGAAGCATCCGCTGAACATGTTCGAGATGGACACGATTCTGACTTCGTACGGACATCACAATCCCGCCAGCTTCGGCACCTACCCGCGAATCCTCGGGCATTACGTGCGCGAGTTGAAACTGCTGACGCTCGAAGACGCGGTTCACAAGGCGACCGGGATGGCGGCCCAGCGGATGCGGCTGGGCGGTCGCGGTCTGGTGCGTCCGGGATACGCCGCGGACCTGGTGATATTCAATCCGGAAACGATCGGATGCGCCGCGGATTCCAGAACGCCGACGGCCGCGCCGGTTGGAATCGAGCATGTGATGGTCAATGGAAGCGCGGTGGTCGCGGACGGCAAGTGGTGCGGCGACGGCGTGATGGCCGGCGAGTGGATCGGCAGGGGATAGACGCGCCGGCGCGCTGCGAGAAGGGGAACAATCGCAAACGTGATGGCGCTGCACCCTCACCTACCGGCCGCCAAGCGGCCGGCCTCCTCTCCCGTAAAATAACGGGCGAGGTAATCTCAGAAGGGGAACAATCGCGGGTGAGCAGGGGCGCGGTCAGCGCTCCGAGTCCTGCATCTTCTTGTCCATCTCGCGCAGTTTGGCGAGCTTCTGGTCGGTCGGCTCGTTCTGCTTGCTCGAATCGGAAGCCACAGTCTTGGCGCGCTCGGTCGGCAACTGGCCGCTGACCTTTTGCAGCGCTTCCTTCGCGAGGCGACGGACCATCGGGCTTTGATCCTCGGCTGCGACCGTGTTCAGCAGCGAGACGGCCTTGTCGCTTCCGATCTCGCCAAGGGCGAAGACGGCGGTGCCGCGGGCGCGCTCGTCCTGATCCTGGCCGAGATACTGCATGACGGGCATCACGCCTTGCGCATCACCGATCCTGCCAAGCGCCGCCACCAGATGCAGCTTGACGATGGGCTCGGTGGAACGCAGGAAGAGCATCGAGGACATCGGCGGCACGGACTCATTGGCTTCACGCGCGCCGAGGATGTCGACGGCCTTGATCTTGACGCGCGCGTCCGGGTCGGACAGCGAGGTCATCAGGATCTGGTTGACTTCCGGATCCTTCAGATAGCGGAGTTTCAACAGTTCGGAGACGCGCACGGCGGGGTCGGCGTCCTTGAGGCCCAGCTTTACGTCCTTGATGATCTTGAACGGCGTTTCCTCGGCCGCGCGATTCTGCATATCGTCAACGCCGGGTTTCACTTGCCCCTGATGCGACATTGGACTGGAACTGAGAGCGCTGCCCAATCCCTGTCCGCCATACTGCGCAAAGGCGAGGTGTGGTACGGCAAGAGCGACGCCAAGCGCGAAGACAGCAAATAAATTTCGCGTGATAGTCATTTCCCGCACCTCTGCAATCGGCCAGAATTATTGGTGATTATGAAAGGTATTGCAAGGAAGCATGTCGCCGGGCCGCGGCGCGCAAACACTCGTGCCGGTGCGCTGGCGAGCATTATCGTCGCCGCGTTCATGCTCATGATAGGCGCCACCGGCGCGGGCGCTGTCGCGGGGCCGATACTGGCATCCGGCCCATCCGATTCGGATCCGCCGGCAGAGCCTCAGCCGGCGCCTTTTCACAAGCATCGCCATCTGCCGACCCCGACGCCGACCCCGATGGCGCTGCCGCCCGAGGTCAAGGCGAAGGTCCCGGCGTACAAACCGGGGCCGATACCGTTTCACAACGGCGAGCAGCTGATCTATCAAGCGTCGTGGGTCGGGATTCCGGCGGCGCAGGCACGTCTCGAGTTCCACAAACCGCCAAAAGATCCTTCGCGATGGACCGGGGAAATCTGGATCGAGACCAACCCGTTTGCGGATCTGTTCTACAAGATGCGCGACTACATGCGCGAGAGCATGGCCGATGACACGCTCCACACCAGCGGTGTTTATTTGGTCCAGCACGAAAAATCGCGGCTCAATTACTACGACGTGACCATCGATCGGCCCGCGCAGATGGTCACGATGACCAAGAAGAATCACAAGGGAACGCAGAGCAAGGAATTCATCGCGTCAGATCCGTGGGGACCGATATCGGGCGCGATGATGGCGCTGACGCAGAACCTCGAGCCGGGCAAGACCTACGCGTTCGACGTGTTCAGCGGTAGCCAGCGCTATGTTTTCGCATTCGAGGTCGAAAAGCGGGAGAAGATTCACCTCGCACTCGGCGACTTCGACGCGTGGCGCATCGTGCCCGACGTCTGGTACGTCAGCGACGGCTTGCTGCGCAGCCAGGCGCACGGGACGGTGTTGTGGATATCGGCGGATGAGCGCCATCTGCCGCTGCGGATCGAGGCGCAGGCGTTCATCGGGTACGTGCGGGCGGATTTGATCAAGATCGATGGCAAGGATGGAGTCGAGAGTGCGCAGAAGTGATGGTTCCGCCGGTTGACTGAGCTACTATGAGGTGGGGGGAATCGGACGATGCCTAAGAAGCTCGAATTTTTTTACGACTGCTCCAGCCCGTGGACATACCTGGCGTTCACCAAGATCGAGGACCTCGCGGGACGCCACGATGCGGAACTGATCTGGCGGCCGATCCTGGTGGGCGGCCTGTTCAACACGGTCAATCCTTCGGTGTACGAAAGCCGCGCCAAGCCGGTCCCGGTCAAGGCCCGGTACTACGTCAAGGATCTGGCCGATTGGGCGCGATTCTACGGCCTCAAAATCGGCAGCCCTACGGTGTTCCCGGTCAATTCAGTCAAGGCGATGCGTGGTGCGTTCGTCGCCGACGAGCATCGGGTGATCTCGCGTTACTCCCGGCGCGTGTTCGAGAGCTATTGGACGGACGACAAGGACATCAGCAAGGACGATGTGCTGCGCGAAATCGTGCGCGAAACGGGCCTCGACGAAAAAGAATTTTTCACCAAGATCGCATCCGATGAGTACAAGGCCAAGCTGCGCGAGAACGTCGAGGAACTGATCGCGCGCGGCGGTTTTGGATCGCCAACGATGTTCGTCGAGGGGTCGATGTTCTTCGGCAACGATCGGCTGCCGCTGGTCGAGCATGAACTGGCGGTAGGAGTCGGCGGGGCCCTGGACGCAGGATCGGGCGGCTCAACTTGATTTCAAGCGGGATCGAATGACGCATTGGGCGGAAGATCAGGCACCAGCGCATCTGCGCGACGACCTCGGGGATCGCGAAGCCGGGGGAGTGCGCGCGTTCGTCGCAGTCCGGATGAACGAGCAGGTCGAGGAGTCGGTGGCGGAGACGATCGACGAGCTGAAGCGTCCACGCGACGGTGTCCGATGGGTGCCGCGGGCAAATCTACATATCACGCTCAAGTTTCTGGGACCGGCGGTGGATTCGCATCGATTGCAGCGGCTCACCGCCGGGCTTCATCAGCTCGCGGCCAGGACGGCGCCATTCGAGGTCGCCGCGGCGGCAGTCGGCGCGTTCCCCGACCTCGAGCATCCGCGCACGGTTTGGGTGGGATTGCATAGCGTTGAATCGGGGGTGCTTGCCGCGCTCGCCGCGCGGGTGGAGACGGTCGCGGCTGACTATGGATTCGAGCGCGAGAAGCGGCGCTGGAGCGGGCATCTGACGATCGGGCGGGTTGGCGATCAGCCGATCGCGGGCAAAATTCGCCAGGCACTACACGCGGCGCGGGACCGCGAGTTCGGCGTCTCGAGGATCGAATCGATCACCCTCTACCGCAGCCATCTCGGGCCCGACGGATCGAGCTACGAAGCACTCGCGACGTTCCTCTTCCAGTCGCGCTAACCGGGTGTCACGTTTTGTTCTTTTCGTAACACCGCCGTCAGCTTCTCAACACCCCTGTGGACACCAGCGCCGGTGCGGATAGAGCTATCGGCGCGAGTTTGTGGCAAGATTCGCATCGCGATAAACAAATCCCGCATGGGCATAATCGATGGCGATAGAGATCAAAAGTAAAGCGCTCGACCTGGCGTTGAGCCAAATCGAGAAACAGTTCGGCAAGGGCTCGATCATGAAGCTCGGCGAGCAGGCGATTTCGGCCGATATCGCGGTCGTATCGACCGGCTCGCTCGGACTCGACCTCGCACTGGGCGTGGGCGGATTGCCGCGCGGGCGCGTGGTCGAAATCTACGGCCCGGAATCGTCGGGCAAGACGACGCTGGCGCTGGAATGTATCGCGGAAGCGCAGAAGACGGGCGGCACCTGCGCGTTTATCGACGCGGAACACGCGCTCGACGCGGCTTACGCGCGCAAACTCGGCGTCAAGGTCGAGGACCTGCTCATCTCGCAGCCCGACAACGGCGAGCAGGCGCTGGAGATCACGGAGACGCTGGTGCAATCGGGCGCGATCGACGTGCTGGTCATAGACTCGGTGGCGGCGCTGGTGCCGCGCGCGGAAATCGAAGGCGAGATGGGCGAGCCGCAGATGGGCCTGCAGGCGCGCCTGATGTCGCAGGCGCTGCGCAAGCTTACCTCGATCATATCGCGCTCGCGCACCATCGTCATCTTCATCAACCAGATCCGAATGAAGATTGGCGTGATGTTCGGGAATCCGGAGACCACCAGTGGCGGCAACGCGCTCAAGTTTTATTCGTCGGTGAGAATCGATATCCGGCGAATCGGCACGATCAAGAACGCGACCGAAGTGATCGGCTCGCGGACCAAAGTCAAAGTGGTGAAGAACAAGGTCGCGCCGCCGTTTCGCGAGGCCGAGTTCGACATCCTGTACGGCACCGGCATTTCGAAGGAGGGCGAGCTGGTCGATATGGCCAGCGAGCACAATATCATCGAGAAGCTCGGCGCCTGGTACTCCTACAACGGCGAACGAATCGGGCAGGGACGCGAGAACGCGCGCGATCTGCTCAAGGCCAATCCGAAGCTGGCCGACGAGATCGAAGCGAAGGTACGCGAAAAGCTGGCGGCCAAGCCGGTCGCGCTTCCGCCCGATGCCGCGGTCGAGGAGCCGGCGGAGACGCCTGCGCCGCCGCCCAAGAAAAAAGGCTGAGCAGGGCTGAGCAGGGGTGACCCCTGCACCCGGTATTAAGGCCACGCTCCGTTGTCGCGCGCGGCCCCTGCCAACGGCTTAATACTGCGCTGCCGTCGCCACGGCCAGGGGTCACAGATGCCCGCGGGCTCTTCCATGGCGTAGTCGCGAAAAGATGCGCTGCGCAGATTTTCGCGTCTTCTTAACGTTGGGTGCAGGGGGCACCCCTGCCCAAGGAGGCGCGGAACCCATGGTGGGTTCCGCATTCAATCGAGTTCTCCCCTTTGCTCTCCCGCCCCCTCTGCTCACATCCCAATATGAAAATGGGCGAGGATTGCGGGGCCGTTGTGCGAAAGGATTCGCGATAGCGCGAAGAGCAGCCCGAAGAACGCGCCGAACAGGCCGCCGTTGACGCGAATCCAGTCCAGATGCGTGCGCGTCTTCGATTCAATCTGAATTCTGATCTGGTCGTCAGAGAGCCGCGCCAGATTCTCACGGACCATCTGCGTTATCTGACCGCGGCTTGATTCGACGGTCCTGCGCACCATGTTGTCGATCAATCGCTGCGCAAACTGATTCGCGTAGCTCTCGGGATCGTGGAGCTGAAGCCCAAACTCGTGAATTGCGCTTTCGAGCGTGTCGCGAAGCTCGGGATCGTTTTGCAGCTCGGGCAGCCGTTTGCGCAAATTCGCCGCGATACGCGCGCCAATCGAATCCGCGCCGAGCCGATTCATCACCGCGTAGATTCGCGTGACCGTCTTCGGAAGCATCCGCTTGAGGACGGCTTCGAGGCGGTCGCGTTTCTCCGGCGATTCCAGGTATTCGATCGCATTGCTCAGTATCCGCTCGAGACCGGCCTGTCCCAGCACGTCGTGCAGCTTGAGCTCCTGGAGATACGAACCGAGGCGGCCGACGAGATCCATATCGCTCAGCTTGCGCCCGATCATCTGTGGCGTGAGCCATTCGTTCTCGATAGTGGCGGCGATTCCGTCGATCAGCTTCGCGCGATTACGCGGCAGCACGCCGGAGTTGGGCAGGTACCATCGCCGCTCGAAGATCATCTTGAGCGCGATATAGTCGCATAGACCGCCGATGAGCGCCGCCTCCGCTATCGAGACCGCAATCTCCGACGAGGTTCTCCAATGCGTGAACATCAGGGCGACCAGGCTCACCAGGTAAACGAACGCCGAAAAAGCCAGCGTCAGATCGCCTTTGTGGGAAAATAAAAAATTGGTGAAGGAGAAATGCTCGCCGGTGCGGGTGGCCGCGTCGATGCTGATATCCATGGCTCCAGTGTGGCCGACCTTTCGCGCCGCGCCAACCGCTCGCCGCACCCCCAACCCCTGGTCGTTGGCACGACGGGCAGGGCAGTATTAAGCCGTTGGCAGGGGCCGCGCGCGACAACGGAGCGCGGCCTTAACACTGAGTGCAGGGCTCAGCCCTGCCCATCGCGTAGTCGCAAAAAGATGCGCTGCGCAGATTTTCGCGTCTTCTCACTGCGGGTGCAGGGGTCACCCCTGCCCAGGGAGGTGCGGAACCCACGGTGGGTTCCGCATTCAATTGAGTGATTCACCCTTCCGCGGCTAGAATAACTTCCTCATGCGCTGGACTACTGCAAAAGTAAGGCAATCGTTTCTCGATTTCTTCGCCGCGCGCGGTCATACGATCGTGCCGTCGGCGTCGCTGATTCCCAAGGGCGATCCCAGCCTGCTGTTCACCAACGCCGGGATGGTGCAGTTCAAGGATTATTTCCTGGGCGTGCGCACGCCCCAGCACCTGCGCGTCGCGGATTGTCAGAAATGCCTGCGGATCTCGGGCAAGCATAACGATCTCGAAGCGGTCGGCCGCGACACTTACCATCACACTTTTTTCGAGATGCTCGGCAACTGGTCGTTCGGCGACTATTACAAGGAAGAAGCGATTCGGTGGCATTGGGAACTCATAACCAGGGATTGGGAAATCGATCCGAAGCTGCTCCATGCCACCGTTTACAAGGACGACGACGAGGCCGAGCAGATTTGGAAGAAGCTCGGAGTGCTCCTAAACCCCGTCCTGCGCTTCGACAAGGAAAATTTCTGGCAGATGGGAGACACGGGGCCGTGCGGCCCGTGCTCGGAGATTCACATCGATCGCGGCGCGCCGGCGTGCGACGGCCGGCCCCATCCGGGGACGAAATGCGGCGTTAACATCGATGGATGCGAGCGATTCATCGAGCTGGCGAATCTCGTCTTCATTCAATACAACCGCGACGCGTCGGGCGCGCTGATGCCGCTGGCGAAGAAGCACGTCGATACGGGCACGGGCTTGGAGCGCGTCGCAGCGGTGTTGCAGGGCCTGGAACAGGGCAAGGTGCTCGGAAACTACGATATCGATCTGTTCCGGGCGATCATTGATGAAATCGAAAGGGCCTCGTCGGAGTACGGACAGCATTTCAAGTACAAGGACAGGTCCGGAGATCCGGCTGCCGACGCGGTGTCAGCGGAAATCGACGTCTCCCTCTGCGCGATTGCCGATCACGCACGCGCGATTGCGTTTCTGGTCGCGGAAGGAATTCTGCCAGGAAACGGCGAACGCGAATACGTACTTCGGCGATTGATTCGCCGAGCCGCTCGGCATGGCAGGTACTTAGGGATTCGCCGGCCGTTTCTGGCTGGGGTTGAGCAAGCGGTCGTTCAGGCGATGGGCGCGGCGTATCCGGAACTCGAAGCGACGGCTGAGCGGATCGACAACGTGGTGACCGTCGAGGAGGAGCAGTTCGGGCGAACCCTTGAACGCGGCCTGCAGCTCATCAGAGAGCAGGGGCAGATGTTGCAAAAAGCGTCCGGAACTTCGCTTCCTGGGGAGGTGGCCTTCAAGCTTTACGACACCTACGGTTTCCCCATCGACCTCACGCAAGATGAAATGCGACGAAGGGGCTTTGCAGTTGACCTTGACGAGTTCGACCGGCTGATGGACGAGCAGAAAGAGCGCGGACGCTCTGCGACGAATGTACGCGTTACTCGGATTAGCGCTCAAATTCTGACGAGCAATACGCCTCCCCCTTCTCGGTTCGTTGGCCATCGCCGGTACGAAGCGAATTCAGAGGTTCAGCTAATCAACCCAGGTGCGGACCGTCAGGCGGCGATTGTGGTCGCCGAGACGCCCTTTTATCCTGAGGGCGGCGGCCAGGTCGGAGACCGCGGCGTTATAGAAACCGAGGATGGCGCAATTTTCGAAGTGTCGGACACGCGCAAGGCCGACGGCTCTATCGTTCATGTCGGGCGGATTCTCCGCGGCGAGGCCGGCGACTTCGCGCGCGGCGCGCACGTGAAGCTCAAGATCGATCGCCTCAGGCGCGACGCCGCGATGCTCAATCATTCTGCGACGCACATCCTGCATTACGCGTTGCGCGATATCCTGGGCAATACCGTGCATCAGGCGGGCTCGCTCGTCGATCCCGACAAGCTGCGCTTTGACTTCGCGCACACCGGGCCGGTCAAGGACGACGCACTGGCGACGATCGAGGAAGAGATCAACGCGCGCATTCGCGAGAACGCCGAAGTGACGACCGAGGAGATGGCGTACGACGACGCAATCAAGGCGGGCGCGCTCGCATTTTTCAGCGAAAAGTACGGCGACCGTGTCCGCGTGGTCAGGATGGGCGATTTTTCGGTCGAGCTATGCGGCGGCACCCACATCTCGCGCACCGGCGACGTCGGCGTTTTCAAACTCGAAGCCGAGTCGGGCGTCGCGGCGGGAGTGCGGCGAATAGAAGCGATGACGGGGAATGGCGCGCTCGAAGCGATTCGCAAGCGCGAGAAGATCCTCGAGGAAATCGGCGCGCAGCTCGGCGCACGCGACGGCGCGGCGGTCGAGCGGCTCGAAAAACTTCTGGCGCGCGAAAAGGAGCTGGAGAAAAAGCTCCGCGCGATGGAGCAGAAGCTGGCCGCGGGTGGGGGCGCTGGCGGCGCAGAGGCCGAAGAACAAGTGCGCGAGGTCGGCGGCGTCAAAGTCGTCACGCGCAAGCTCGACGGCGTCGATCCGCGCACGATGCGCGAGATGGCGGATCGGATGCGTCAGAAGCACGGCTCTTGCGTGGTCGCGCTCGGCTCCGACCTCGGCGAGGGCAAGGTGGCGCTCCTGGTCGCGGTGACGGCTGACCTGACGGGGAAGATCAAAGCGGGCGACATCATCAAGAATATCGCGCCGATCGTCGGCGGCACCGGCGGCGGGCGGCCGGATCTCGCGCAGGCGGGCGGCCGCGACGCCTCGAAACTCGACGAGGCGCTATCCAAAGTCGCCGCGCTGTTGCAGTAGTTTTCGGCACCACTTTCATACGACCGGCGAAATGATTACGATTAGCTTCGCTAGCGCTTCAACGACTGCGGCCGGTGGGCGACAGCAACGAAAACGAAATCAGCACCTCAAGAGGCCCCGGCGATTTCCCAGTTAGCCACTGAAGACTCGCTCGAACTCCATTTCGACGATCCGCGCCTGTTCACCGATTTGCTCGGCCAGCACGACGCGCACGTCCGCACTATCGAGACGACGCTGGGAGTCCGGATCGGCGTGACCGGAACCTCGCTGAAAATTTCGGGCGAGCACGCCGAGCAGGCGCTCGCCGGCAAGGTGATCGGCGAGATTTACGATCTGCTCAAGCACGGCTACCCGATCTATCCGAGCGACGTCGAGTACGCGATTCGAATTATTCGCGGCGACCGCAACGCCGAGCTGAAAGACATTTTTCTCGACACGATTTACGTCTCCCCGAACAAGCGCGTCATCTCTCCCAAGAGCATCAACCAGAAAGTTTACATCGACTCGATTCGCAGCCACGACATCGTCTTCGGAATCGGCCCCGCGGGCACCGGCAAGACCTACCTTGCGATGGCGATGGCGCTGGCCGCGTTGATGAAGAACCAGGTCACGCGGATGGTGCTGTGCCGGCCGGCGGTCGAAGCGGGCGAGAAGCTGGGCTTCCTGCCGGGCGATCTGGCGGAGAAGGTGAATCCGTACCTGCGGCCGCTCTACGATGCGCTGCATGACATGGTGGATTTCGATCGGGCGCGGCGGATGCTTGAGCGCGGGACGATCGAAGTCGCGCCGCTGGCGTTCATGCGCGGGCGCACGCTCAACGACTCATTCATCATTCTCGATGAGGCGCAGAACACGACCTCCGAGCAAATGAAGATGTTCCTGACGCGGCTCGGCTACAACTCCAAGGCGGTCATCACCGGCGATGTCACGCAAATCGATTTGCCCAGCGGCAAGCTGTCGGGCCTCAAGGAAGCCAGCATCGTGCTCGGCAACACGCCGGGGATTTCCTTCGTGAGGTTCAACGACCGCGACGTCGTACGGCATCGGCTGGTGCAATCGATCATTCTGGCGTACGAATCGTTCAACGTTGAAGAGCCGGCGTCGGCGCCGCAAACTGCCGGTAACCATCGGAATTGAAGCGCGTGGCGGTGGAGTTCCGATGCGCGACGGCGCGCGGACGATGCTATGCGCGCGGGCTTCGCGCCGATGCGGACCACCTCATGCGCGCGGTGGGGCTTGCGGACTGCGAGCTGTCGCTTATGCTCACTACAGATCGCGCGATCCGCAGGCTGAATCGTGATTTCCGGGGAATCGATGCGGCCACCGACGTTCTTTCCTTCTCGCAGATCGAGCAGGCAGGCGCCGCGCCATTGGATCCCCGCAGCGTAAAGAACAGTCCGGGACTTCCGGTCGGAGACGTGGTGATCTCGATCGATACGGCAATCCGGGATGCGCGCGAATTTCGCGTGAGCCCCGCGTCGCGACTGCGCCGGCTTCTGATTCACGGATTTTTGCATTTGATCGGTTACGACCACGAACGCTCGGCATCCGACGCGCGGCGGATGTTCGCGCGCGAGCGAACGCTGGCGGTGAAGATCGGCGAAGGACGCGTCGTCGGGTCGCGGCGCACGCCCGGCGATCGACGCAAACGCAAAGCCGCCAGCCGGCGCGAAGCGTCGCGATGAAACGCGAGCCCGCCAGGATTCCCGCGGTCGCGATGCTCACGCATTTCACGCGCGCCTCGACGGCCGCGTCTGCCCTGGACAACCTGGTGGCGATTCTCAAGGATGGGGTCATTCGCGGCGGAAGCCGAATGGTCCGCGGCGCGCGTCCCGCGGTTTGCATGTTCGACGTGCCGATTGCGGAGCTGCGCACGATCCTCGATCGGCGCAATCGTCGCCGTTATGAACCATTCGGGATCGCGGTGGACAAGCGGTATGCTTTCACGATGGGTGCGCGGCCGGTTATTTACCTGCCATGGCGCGAGGCGGAAAAAATCCTCGCTCCGGAAGAGAGTTGGCGTGTGGTGTCTCTTGAAATCGATAAGGATCCGCCGGTCGATTGGAGCTTCGAGCGCGAATGGCGCGCCGCCGGCGATCTCGCGTTCGAGCCGCCGCTGGCGGCTGCGCTGGTCGAAACCTGGAGGGACGTGGACGAGATTTTCGAGCGCTTCAACGGCCGGCCGCCCTGCGCCGGCGTGATTCCGATTGCCGAGATGTTTGGCTCCCCCGCCTGACGATGTCGTCGAACAATGCAACGCGCGCGGCGCTCGCCGTAGCCAGCGGTCTCGCGCTGGGACTGGCATTCCCGAAGTTCGACTACGGACTGCTGGCGTGGGTGGCCTTCGTGCCGCTCTTTTACGTGATCGAAGGCGAAAGCATGCGGCGCGTATTCGGGTGGGCATACCTGCAAGGTTTCGCCTCTTACGTCGTATCGCTCTACTGGATTCCGATTCCGCTGCACGACTTCGCCGACGTGCGAATGGAGTTCGCGATCCTTCCGATGCTGCTGGTGGCGGGCATCGTCGCGATCGACACGGCGGCTGCCATTTGGGCGGGTGAATTCGTCGCGCGGCGGACGCGAATTCCGGCCGTGCTCACGATGCCGGTTGCGTGGACGGCGGTCGAATGGGTTCGCACCTACTTCCCGGTCGGTTTCCCGTGGAATCTGCTCGGCTACACGGCTTACCGCAATCTGGAATTGATCCAGTTCGCCGAATTCACCGGCGTTTACGGCGTTTCGGCGCTGATCGTGTTCTTCAACGCCGTGGTGTATGTCGTGATTTTCCGCCGCGGCGTCTATCGCTTGCAGACCATCAGCCTGAGCGCGTTGACCGCGATGATGATCACGCTGGTCGGGTTTGGCGCGTGGCGGATCAGCAATCTGAAGGACGCGCCGAGCACGGGCAGTTTCAAGGTCGCGATGGTGCAGGGGAATATCCCGCAATCGCTCAAGTGGGATCCGAAGTTCCTGCCCGAGAGTTACAAAGTCTACCAGGACGAAACCGCGAGCGCGGCTAGGCGCGGCGCCGACCTGATCGTCTGGCCCGAGGCAGCGGCGGTGTTCCTGTTCGAGCCCGACGATCAATATCCCGCCGAGCTCGCAAACGACGCAGCGTATCGCACTGCGCTGCTCACGCTCGCGCGCAATATCGGTGAGCCGGTATTGTTCGGAGCACCGGCGCTGGCGCGTGCGGACGGGCGCCTGGGATTTTACAATCGCGCGTACCTGGTGTCGGACAAGGGCGAAGTGGCCGCTCATTACGACAAGATCGAGCTGGTCCCGTTCGGCGAGTATGTTCCGGCTCGCTCGATCCTCGGCTACTTCGTCAACCGGGTCGTGGAAGGCTTCGGCGATTTGGTTCCCGGCAAAGAGCAGACACTGTTCAACTTCAAAGGCGCGCGACTCGGAATTTTGATCTGTTACGAGAGTATCTTTCCCGATTTCACCCGGCGCGAAGTGAACAAGGGCGCCGACGTGCTCGTGAACATCACCAACGACGCGTGGTACGGCGAGAGTTCGGCGCCATTCCAGGTGCTCGCAATGGCGGCGATGCGCTCGGTCGAGACGAAGGTCCCGATGGTAAGGGTGGCGAACACGGGCATCAGCGCGCTCATCGAGCCGTCGGGGCAAATCACAAATCGCACGCCGTTGTTCACACGCGGCACGGTGATGGCGGACGTGTCGTGGCGGCCGGTGCGGACGGTGTACACGATCGTGGGCGATTTGTTTGCGGAGATTTGCTGCGTGCTGACGGCGATTGGATTGATCCTCGCGTGGCGATGGCCATGCTCCGCGCCGGTCGAGGCGGTTCGATCGCGCCGGCTACCCACCAATGGCAGGCCCCATTAATGCGAGTGGCGTTTCGTGACATAATACTGATGTTGGCCGGCGGACGGCGCCGGCGTGAGGTATGATTTTCGATGCTCAGCGATATGAGACAGCAGCTTTCCGAGTTCGACGACCGCGCCGAAAAGCTCGGGAGGCGTCTTTGACGTCCCCGCACTGACCGCCCGCCAGAACCAACTCGTCGAACAATCCGCCAAGCCCGATTTCTGGGATCGGCAGGAAACCGCACAAGCATCGCTCAAGGAGCAGGAACAGATCCGCGCTCAGTTGGCGGGCTACAAGATGCTCCGCGACAAGCTGGACGAGGCGCGCGTGTTCCTGCAGATGGCCGAAGAAGAAGGCGCCGACGATTCCGAAGCGGCGCGCGAGACCGCAGCCGCCCTGGAGGCGTCGCGAGCCGAGCTCGAGCGCCAGGAACTGCGGCTGATGCTCAGCGGCGAGCACGATCGCCTCGGCGCGATCGTTTCGATACATCCCGGCGCCGGCGGCATGGAGGCGCAAGACTGGGCCGAGATGTTGCTGCGCCTTTATCTACGATGGGCCGAGCGGCGCGGCTTCAAAACCGAGATTGCAGACTTGCAGCCGGGCGACGGCGCGGGAATCAAGAGCGCAACCGTCACGGTGGAAGGAGACTTCGCGTACGGATATTTGAAGGCCGAGGCCGGGATTCATCGGCTGGTGCGAATCTCGCCGTACGACGCCAACGCGCGGCGCCATACCTCGTTCGCGTCGGTCTTTGTCTTTCCGGCGGTTGACGATACGATCGAGATAACGATCAATCCCGCCGACTTGAGGATCGATACGTTCCGCGCATCGGGTGCGGGCGGCCAGCACGTCAACAAGACCGACTCGGCGGTACGATTCACCCATCTCCCGACCAATATCGTCGTGACCTGCCAGAATGAACGCTCGCAGCACAAGAACCGCGCGATGGCGATGAAGATATTGCGCGCGCGGCTGTTCGAACTCGAGCAGCGCAAGAAAAAAGAAGCGCTCGAGAAGTTCAGCAAGGACAAAAAGGAAATTGCCTGGGGCAGTCAGATTCGTTCGTACGTGCTGCAGCCCTATCAGATGGTCAAGGACCATCGCACCGGCGTCGAAGTCGGCAACACCGGCGCGGTGCTCGACGGCGCGATCGACGAGTTTATCCAGGCCTACTTGATGGGCGTGCGCAAGGGCGACGCCGACTCGGTGCCCAGTTAGGCTTGCGCGCACCGTCTCCGCTGATCCAGTGTGACCCCGATGGCGGAGCATCCGAGCGAAGGTCCCCGGCGCCCTCGGTATCGTTTGCCGCGCGCACGCAGACGCGCGGTGGTCGGACTCGTGGTCGCGTTCGTCTTTGTCGCCGTGATGACGGGGTTGTTCTACCAAATGACCCAGAGCGGGCTCGCGCCGGAGTCAGGCGTCGTGCATCTCGCCGGCCTGATTGCTCCGGTCAAGGTGATTCGCGACCCGGCCGGCGTGCCGCATATCTATGCACAGAACCGGCGCGACCTCGCGCGGGCGTTGGGCTACACGCAGGCGCAGGACAGGCTGTTCCAGCTCGAGATGCGCCGGCGGCTGGCCGAGGGCCGTCTGGCTGAAGTGTTTGGCGCCGACCTGGTCGAAAGCGATTATGTCTATCGGCTGTTCGATCCTGAAAAATTCGCACGCGACAGTGCCGCGACCTATCCGCCCGAGATGCGCGCGCAAGTGGACGCGTTCGTCGGCGGAATCAACGCTTATATCGACGGGCATCAGAACAGTCTGGAACCCGCGTTTCGGCTGCTCGGCATCAAGCCGGCGCATTACACGGCCGAAGATCTCGAAGCAGGCGCGCTGACGATTGCGACGTTGCTCGGTTACAACGCGACCGAGGAGTCGGTGTATATCAACCTTGCGCCGAAGATGGCGCCGAGTGAGATCGCCGCGCTGATGCCGGTGTATCCGTCGCTGCCGCTGGAGGCGCCGCCACCCGAGACCACGGCGGTGTTCGGCGGCGCAAGGTTGTCGTTTCATCTTGCGCCCGGCTTCGCGCGCATCGGGCACATGGGCATCCCCGCGAGCAACAACTGGGTGGTCGATGGCACCAAGTCGCTGTCGGGCAAGCCGATGCTCGCGAGCGACCCGCATCTGCCGCAATCGATCCCGTCGATTTGGTACGAGGCGGTGCTGGTCACTCCCGACGGCTTCACGTCGGGCGCGCTGGCGGCGGGTTCCCCGGCAGTCGCGATCGGCACCAACGGGCATGTCGCGTGGGGCGTGACGAGCGTGTGCGCGGATGTGATGGATCTCAGCCTCGAGCATCTCTCGGCCGACGGCAAAAGTTACGAGTTCCAGGGAAAATGGCTTCCGCTGGAGCGGCGCGACGTGACGATTCACGTCAGAGACGCGAGCGACGTGACGCGGACGATCCTCTCGACGCGGCACGGCCCCATCGTCAGCGACGTGCTTGCGCGCGAGGACAACCCGTTGAGCGGCGTCAAGCTGCGGGGAAATTACGCGCTGTCGCTGCGATTTGCGGGACTGACTCCCGGGCCGTCGGCAGCGTCGGGATTCGGCGCGGCCACTGCGCGCACGGGAAAGGAGCTGGTCGAAGCGTATCGTACCTTCACGACGACGCCGCTCAATCTCGTTTGGGGCGATGATTCGGGAAATATCGGGTGGCATATCGTCGGCGCGGTACCGAATCGCGCCGGCTTCGATGGCAAGTACCCGACCGCGGGATTCACGGGAAATTTCGAATGGAACGGAATGATCCCATTCGACAGTTTGCCGCATACCGAGAATCCGCCGACACATTTCATCGTCACTGCGAACAATCGCCTGGCCGACGTACCGTGGAATGGAAGTTGGATCGCGCCGTGGCGCTACGATCGCATCTCGGATTTGATCCGCGCGCGCGACAAGATGACCACGGCCGATTTCAAATTGATCCAACGAGATCGGGTGTCGATCTTCGCGCTCAAGCTGCGCGACGCACTCGTACAGGCCGGCGACGGCGGCGACGAAGACGTGCGATGGGCGCTTGGCGAAATCCGCGGATGGGACGGTGCAATGACGGCGAACAGCAGGCCGGCTGCGATCGTCGCGGCGACCGAAGTGACGATGGCGCAACGGGTGTTCAAGCCTCTGCTCGGCGACGACTACAAATCGTTCATGCTGCTCGAGGACGGCGGCGCATATCCGGCGAGCGAAGACATAATCGTGCGACCGGCGAGTCCGCTGTGGCCGGGTGGCGCCGACAATGCGAATGCGACGCTGCGCGCGAGTCTGAAAGATTCGCTCGCGCTACTCGCGCAGAGACTCGGCACCGATCGCGACAAGTGGCGATGGGGCGCGATGGAGACGATCGAGTTTGCGCATCCGCTGGGCGAGCGCGGCGGCGTGCTCGGATGGTACTTCAACCGCGGGCCATACCCGACTGAGGGCGGGCGGCATACGGTAAACAACTCGTGGTTCGATTTGGGCGACGAGACGGATCAATTCAAGGTGACGCAGATTTCGTCGTACCGGTTCATCACCGACCTTGCCGATCCCGAAGGCGCGCTCGGAATGAATCACAGCGGCGAATCGGACCATCCGGCGTCGCATCACTACGACGACATGATCGGCCCCTGGAGCCGCGGCGAGTATCATGCGCTCGATCCGAGTTTTACCCGTGCGCAGTCGTCGGCCGAGGCCCAATTGGATCTGATGCCGCGCTAGCAAGGTATTCCGTTTGCGTCACGCGCGGGACTGATCCAAGTTGCAATATGAAACGGACGCTTCGTTTCGATTAATCGTACAAGGAGTTGCCGATGATCGACGTATATTTCTGGCCAACGCCCAACGGCTACAAGATCACCTGGATGCTCGAGGAAGTCGGCCTCAAGTACAATGTGATCCCGGTCAATATCGGCGCGGGCGATCAGTTCAAGCCCGAGTTCCTAAAAATCAGCCCGAACAACAAAATGCCCGCGATCACCGATCCCGACGGCCCCGGCGGAAAACCGATTTCGATTTTCGAGTCGGGCGCGATCCTGATGTACCTGGCCGAGAAGACCGGCCAGCTGATGCCGTCGGACACGCGCGGAAAGTACAACGTGATCCAGTGGCTGATGTTTCAGATGGCGAGCGTCGGCCCGATGCTCGGCCAAGCGCATCACTTCCGCCGCTACGCGCCCGAGAAACTCGAGTACGCGATCAACCGTTACACCAACGAAGCGAAGCGCATCTACGCAGTGATCGACAAGCGCCTGGGCGAAGCGAAGTACCTGGCGGGTGATTACTCGATCGCCGATATCGCGACCTACCCGTGGCTCGTGCCGCATTCGATGCAGGGACAGAACCTCGAAGATTTTCCGAATCTGAAGAAATGGTACGACGAGCTGCGCGCACGGCCGGCGACTCAGCGCGGCTTCGCCGTGATGAGCGAGGTTGTGGAAAGGATGCGCGCGGCGACGCAGGCGAATCAACCAGCTCATGACAAAAAAACGTGGGAGATACTGTTCGGCGACAAACAGTTCGAGAAGCGCTAATACATTTTATTGTATGCGAAACCCACCGTGGGTTTCACACTTCCTTGGGCAGGGGTGACCCCTGCACCCGGTAGTAGGAAGACGCGAAAATCTGCGCAGCGCATCTTTTCGCGACTACGCGATAGGCAGGGCTGAGCCCTGCATCCAGTATCAAGATAAGAAATGACGCGGGACTTCGTCCCTGTTAGAACTGGTTACGGGGAGAGTGATTAGTCAAATTTCATCTATTGAACCGGGGTCGCGATGGAATCGGCGGGCGATACGAGTTTTCCAAGTGTGCGCGAACTGCTGTTCGAAGCCGTGCTGGCATCCGCGACGCTGACACTGTGGCCAATCCTCGACGAAAGATCGCAGGGCACCGCCGCGCAGCGCTCGCGCGCGACAGTCTATTTCCCGATTGTCGGATTCGTCCTCGGCGCAGTTCTCGCGATTGCCGATCGAACCGCCGGCCTGGTATCCGGACCGGTCGGACGTTCATTCGTCGTGCTGATAATAGCAGCGGGGCTGTCGCTGGGGCTGGCAAATCGCGGAGTGGCGGACACGGTGGAAGTGCTTCGGCGCGGCACCCGGCCAGCCTCGACCGGACTGGCGCGAATTGGACCGGTCGGCGCGATTGCCGCGATCGCAGCGTTCGCATTCGAAATTTGGTGCTTGTCGCGAATCACCGACGACGCGGGACGGGCGGCGGCGATCGTGATGGCGATGATGCTGTCGCGATGGGCGATCATTCCGATCGGCTACGGGCTCAAACCGCTGGAGCATTGGGGCCTCGGTATCCCGTACGAAGGCGGCATTTCGTTTCGCGAGTTTTCCGTCTCCAGCGCGGTCGCGCTGGGACTCACGATGGGGTTGTATCAAAACGTCGGGCTGGCGGTGATCGTCGCGCTGGCGCTGACCATTCTTGCGGCGCGGCTGGTGCTCAGCCGGCGCATGGGCGGGGCCTCGGGTTACATGCTGGCGGGGGGATGCGCGCTGGTTGAAGTCGTTACGTTCGTGGTGCTGGCGGCGCTTCGTGCCTAACCGTTTCGCTTGAGCGCATCGGACCAAACCGATTTCAGCAGGTCGCGCAACTCGTCGAGCGATCCATTGTTCTCGATCACGAGGCTGGCATGCTTCGCGCGTTGCTCGTCGGGCAACTGCGCGCGGATGCGCGCCTCGGTTTCAGCCGGTTTCAGCCCGCGTTGGCGCTCGATTCGAGCGACCACTTGCTCGCGCGAGGCGCGCACCAGCCAGATTTCGTCGAACAGCGGCTGCCAATTTGCCTCGATGAGAATCGCAGCCTCGACCACGATCGGCATCCTGGTACCGCACGCGCGCAATTCGGCGACGTTGCGGCGGATGCTCTCGAACGTGGCGGGCCATACGATCGACGTGAGCCTGCCCAGTTGCTCGGGATTTCCAAACACGATGGAACCGAGCTGCTTGCGATCGATCGTGCGATCGGGAGCAACAATACCCGCGCCGAAGGCCGCGACGACCGCGTCGTAGGCGGGACCGCCGGGAGCGTAAGTGGCGTGCGCGATTTTGTCGGCGTCGAGAATCGGCGCACCGAATTCGCCAAGGATCTGCGCGACGGTGCTCTTGCCTGAACCGATTCCACCAGTGAGACCAATTGTAAGCATCTATCTTCCCGGCAAATGAGCGCGGCGGCTTCAGCCGGCGGCGTCGCGGCTCCACGCCTGAATGCTGTAGAGGTAGCTGAAGAAGCCGCCTCGAGCCAGTAACTCGCTGAAGGTTCCCTGCTCGGCGATTACGCCGTCGCGCAGCACGAGTATCCGATCGGCGTTCTGAACCGTCGAGAGCCGGTGCGCGATCACCAGCGTGGTCCGTCCGCGCATCGCCTCGCCCACGGCGGCGAGCACCATCGATTCGGTTTCAGAATCCAGCGCGCTGGTCGGTTCGTCCATGATCAGAATCGGCGCGTCCTTCAGCAACGCGCGTGCGATCGTGACGCGCTGCGCCTCCCCCTCGGAAAGACTGTGTCCGCCCTGGCCCAACACTTCGTTGAGGCCGGCCGGCAACCTGGCGAGCACGGGTCCGAGCCGCGCCATTTCGATCGCGCGGAGCACTTTCGCGTCGTCAGCCACCGGCTTTCCGAACGCGACGTTTACGCGCATCGTGTCGCCGAGCACGAGCGGCGGCTGCAGGACCATCGCGATGTTGCCGCGGATCGAATCGAGGGTGAGGTAGCGGGCATCGTTGCCGTCAATCTTGATCGCGCCCTGCTGGGGCTCGTAAAAGCGCGCGAGCAGACTGGCCATCGTGGTTTTTCCGGAGCCGCTCGGACCGACGATCGCGACGGTCTCGCCCGGCGCAGCCTTGAAGCTGATCCCCTTGAGCACGGTGCGGCCCGGTTCGTAGCCGAACACGACATTGTCGAATTCGATCTCGCCGCGGGGGCGGACAAGCGTCTGCGCGCCCGCACGATCCTTGATTTCGGGATCTATTGCGAGCAACTCGAGGCATCGCCTGAGGCCCGCCTTCGCGCCTTCGATCTGTCCGTAGGTCTGAGAAATCTGGTTCACCGGCGCGTAGAGCGAGGCGAGGTAAGTCGTAAAAACGATCAGGTCGCCGATCGTGAGCCGGCCATCAAGGACGTGTTGCGCGCCGAGGTAAATCACGACTGCCGTGCCGCACGCGATCAACACGCCGACCGCGCCGGCGTAAATCGTTTGCAGAGTGTACAAGCGCAAAGTCGCATCCAGACTTTCACTGCTCGATTCGACGAACTCGCGGTACGACTCGGCCTCTCGAGTGAAGGCCTGCACGACGTGAATCGCGGCGAGCGCGCTGTGCGCGACGGTGAACAGACGGCTCTCCTTGATTCGCGCGCCGCCGGCGATCGCGTCGATTCGACCGCTGATCGACATGATCAGCGCAATCAGGAGCGGTACTATGGCGAGCGCCACGAGCGTCAGCGTCGCGTCCATCCTGATCATCACAACGAACATCCCACCCAGCAGAATCAGCGACGACAACACCGGGAAGAATCCATTCATGGCGATGGTTTGAATCGAGTAGGTGTCGTAGGTGATGCGCACCATCAAGTCGCCGATTTCGCGGCGGCGATGAAATGACAGCGAGAGGCGCTGCAAATGATCGAACAGGCGCGCGCGCAACTCGTTGACCATCCGCTGGCCGATCGAAACGGTGACGTAATTCGTCATGACGTTGAGCAGGCCGAGCAGCGCGTAGAGGAAGACGAGGCTGATGCACGCGGCTGCCAGAAGCTCGCCACGCGGCATCGGTGGAATCCATTTGCTCACCATCGGCGCGCCACGCAGCACATTGTCGATTACGATCTTGAGCGGCCACGGCTTGAGCACCTCGGTCGCCGAGGCAAGCAGCACACCGCCGATTGCGATCGCGAGACGGCCCAGATGCGGACGCATCCCGCGAATAACGTGGCCGTAAAGTTCCAGCGTGCGCATCAGACGTCGCCTTCCGAGCGCTTTGCCATTGAGATGCCAAGCGATCCAGCTACTTCGGCGGCGCAAGCTTTGATGATCGCGGGAATACGCCGCGCGCGATTGATCGCCAACAGCCCGACTGCGATTGCGGCGCATACTACGCCGGCGATTCCCGCACGCACTGAGAATCCCGCGGCCAACAAAACGAGCAGCGTGATTGCCGCGGCGATCAGCGCCCGGCGCGGCGCCGATCGAAGACGCCAGAGCAGCGCGATGCTGCCGTCGCTCTGGAGCAACGCATTTATCGGCACGCGAATCATCGGCGCAACGACGATCTCGAGATCGTAGGACTGGAAGCCGTCGGTCTCGGCCACTGCGACGCCGCAGCGAACCAATGCATCGCGGATGGCGG
Source organism: Deltaproteobacteria bacterium (assembly GCA_003135135.1). GTDB lineage: Bacteria > Desulfobacterota > Binatia > Binatales > Binataceae > Binatus. The sequence goes on along the minus strand of PLDK01000025.1, from coordinate 118,409 downwards.
CAAGTATCGTCGCCGAATCGATTCGCACGGCGCCGTCTGACATGAGGAACTCGACCTGGCCGTTTAATTTAAGCGGACCGTTGTAATCTCCGCCGGCAGTCGCGGGCTCGAATCGCCATTTGACGCGCTCGCGCGCAAGACTGCGAACGGCAGGGCCGAGCAGAGTGACGATCCAGAGATAGATTCGCGCCGCCGGGCCGCGATGCGCGCGCGTCAAGGGGGCAGACGCCGCGCTCGCCGCAGCGGCCAGCATCGAGAGCGCAATTCCACCAGCGCCGAGCACGCCCAGCAAGCGATTGACCCCGCCAAGGATCAGAAAAATCAGCGACAACCCGACCCATTGAATGGTTAGCGGCAGGTCGGCGTACGAGTTGCCAGTCGAATAGACGGTCTGAAAGAGGCCGCGGCCGAAAGCGCCGTAATAGACGCGCGCGCCGCCGAACATCGAGCCGATCCATGACGGCCCCGCGTAGATCCCGTCTTGGTTAGCGATCCGGAGCGGATATTTGCGCAGCAGCAAGCCCTCGCCGGCGCCGTAGCCGCGCTGCTGGCGGAGGTAGGCAGGGAGAGTCGCACGCCGTTCGTGAATCACGACCGCTCCAGGAGCGTACGCAAGCGTTTCATCCGACGCCGCAAGGCGCCAGGAAAGATCCACGTCGTCGCCGGCGGTGGCAAACATCGGATCGAAGCCGCCGACCTTCAGCAGCGCGGCTTTGGTAATCGCCATGTTGCATCCGCACAGTTGCTCGAGGCGATCGTCGCCGGCACGCACCTCGCGCGGCAGTCCGGGCGCGGCAGCCATCGCGGCGGCGCGAGCAGATCCGGGAGCGGGGGCGAAATTCGGGCCGGCCGCCGCGGCCGCATCGCGGCGCTCGATCGTCTCGACCAGATGATACAGCCAATCGCGATCGGCACGCGCGTCGGCGTCGATGAACGCGACGATATCGCCGGATGCGGCACCGACGCCGGCGTTGCGCGCGGCGGCCAGACCATTGTGCTCGATGCGAATCGCGCGGACTCCGGCGCGGCTGGCGATTTCAGAAGTCGAATCGGTCGATCCGTCGTCGATGACGATTGTTTCGTAGTCTGGATAGTTGAGCTCGCGAATCGAGGAAAGGCATTCGCCAAGCGTCGATGCCGCGTTGTAGGCGGCTACCACTACGGTCGCTTTGGGAGCGGCCGCAAGCGGAGGCGGCAGATTGTCGCCGAAAACTTTGGCGACCGCGTCGAAGGCGAGTTTGGGCGAGCGATCGCGGCGGGTCAGTCCAAATGCCCAGTCGGTGATCTCGGATCCGCCGGTGTGCCATTCGTCGGTGAATGCGAACACGATGAAGCCGGACAATCCCAGTTCGAATGCCGCACGGCACTGCCATGAGAGGAGTTCGGCCTGATGTTGCTCGCCCTCGCGGACCGTATCCATGCCGGTTTCGCTGAGCACCAGCGGCAGCTCGCCGGCTTGTCCCATCAGATGAGTCAGGTAACGGCGGAAGTCTTCCTCGCGATGCAGATACACGTTGAACGAAATGAAATCGAGAAAACTCAGATCAAGATACTCGGCTGACGGATAGTTCGAATAGGTGAACAGCGCGCCCGGATCGATCTGTTTTCCGAGGTCGCGGAGTTCGGCGAGGAAGCGGCTGACGGCGCGCGGCCCGTGCCAGCGCACGATGTCCGATCGAATCTCATTGCCGATGCTATAGGCTGCGATGGTCTCGCCGAATTCGCGCGTCTCGAGAACCGTCTTGCGGATCGCGTCGCGGATGTCGCGCATCATGTCGCGTGAATCCAAAAATGCCATGTGAAACGGCCACGGGACGCCGAGCATCATGCGCAGTCCAGCCTTCTGCGCCTCCTCGACCATCCACGGCGGCGGTGGAACATAGAGACGAATCAGATTGGCGCCCAGCCGGCTCATCAGGGCGAAGTCGGCGGCGGCGCGGTCGGGCTCGGGATACCTTTCGCCGCGGGAATTTGCAGCAAACGGCCCGTACGAAACGCCGCGAAGATAGAATTTCTGCGCGCCGTCGAGGAGGTATTTTCCGTGCGCTGCCAGCCGAGCCATGAACGATGAGCTAATCGCAAAGCGCATGGGCGCGCAACGCGCCGCGCGGCCGCACGCTTGACATCGCGCAAGACATGCCCTGACAATCGATTCGTGAAGGGCAAATCGGCGGCGGCGCAATCCTGCGGTGGGAATCGCGGATGAGTATCGCAGCTGTAATCTGACGTGGCGCGACGCACACCCGGCTGGCTCGAGAGCAAGACGCTGGACCTCAAAGCGAGGGCATCGCGGCACACAACCGCGCTTCACGTCTGGCACGTCCTGAACCACACGGTCGAAGGATTCATCAGCAACAACGATCTGCTGCGCGCGTCCGCGCTGACTTTCACGGTCGCGCTGTCGATCGTACCAATTCTTGCGCTGGCATTTTCCGCGGTTAAAGGATTCGGCGGCGCGCAACGATTGCGTCCACTGGTCGAGCAATACCTGGGACTCGGCCCATCGTCGTCGCAGCTGATGGGCTACGTCGAGAACGTGAATGCGGCCGCACTGGGTTCGGCGGGCGGCGCGTTCCTGCTCGTCACGGTTATTTCCACGATGGGCACGGTCGAGCAGGCGCTCAACACGATCTTCAGCGTGCCGCAGAGCCGCAGCTATTTTCGCAAGTTCTCCGACTACTTGAGCGTGCTGTTCACGGTGCCGTTCCTGATCGTGGCGGCGCTGGGCGTGACCGCGGTTTTCTCGGTGCGGATTTCCCAATTTCCATTTATCACCCAACTACTGCCGTACTTGTTCGTGTGGGCCGGATTCTTTTTCCTGTTCGTCTTTTTCCCCTACACCAAAGTCAAATATGTTCCTGCGCTGATCGGCTCGTTTGTGACCGCGGTGCTGTTTCAGCTCGCGCAGTGGGGATACGTGCGCTTCCAGGTGGGTGTCGCCAACTATCGGGCAATCTACGGCGCGATGGCGACGCTGCCGATTTTCCTGGTCTGGATCTACATCGCGTGGTCGGTGATTCTGTTCGGCGCCGAACTGACCGCGGCGGTACAGCGCGGTGACGTGCCGCCGATGCTGGGGCCAATGTCGCCGGATTTTCTGTATTCGGCGACGATGCACATCCTGATCCGGCTGGCGGATCGCGCCTTTCACGGCGGTGACGAAGTCACGTCGTGGACGCTCGCCCGCGAACTCTTCGTCGCGGAAGCCGCAATTCTCCCGATTCTAGAGGGACTCAAGGCCGGCGGCTTTGTAATCGAGGCTGATTCGAGCGCCGGTCCGCTGAACCGGGGGCTGTTTCTGGCGCGCCAGTCTTCGACGATCGTCCTGGCGGACGCGCTCAAATCCGTCGAGTTCGATCAGGGCGCCAGCGACGGCGATCCGCGCGTCGACCGCGTGCTGGCGAAGATAAGCGCCCTGCGCAACGACCTGCTCAAGACGCTTACACTCGAAGACATCCGGTCTCCCGAGGCCAAAGCTGTCGATCGGGAGCCGGCGGCGATCGAGAACAAAGCCAACCGGTGAATACTGAATCCGTCGCGAGTGCAGTTCCTCGCAAACCCTGAGACATGGAAAAAATCGAACCCCGGAACAGCAGCTCGAAATTCAGTGAACCGGCGTCGAGCTTCGTGAACGTCAACGGCATCCGGATGCATACGCTGGACTGGGGCGGCGACGGCCCGCCAATCGTGATTGTGCACGCGACCGGATTTCTCGGCCGCATCTATCGGCCGCTCGCAGAGCCGCTGCGCGCGATCGGTCACGTGTACAGTTACGATCAGCGCGGCCACGGCGACAGCTCGGCGCCAGCCGACGGCGACTATAGCTGGGACTCGACGATGCGGGACCTCGAAGGGTTTATAACTTCGATGGGATGGTCTGGCGTCAGGACGGTCGGCCATTCTGCCGGCGCGACGGCGATCGGCGGCCTTGCTTGCGAGCGCCCGGATCTGATCTCACGCGCAGTCCTGGTCGAGCCGGTAATCTTCGAGTCGCCGACCGCGCCGGAACTCGGATGGCGCGATCCGTTCGTCAAGCGGACGCTGAAGCGCAGGCGCATTTTCGACAGCGTCGAGGCGATGTACTCGAGCTTCCACAACAAGCCGCCGTATAACACCTGGGATAAGCAGATGGTCCGCGACTATTGCCAGTTCGGGACGCGTCCGACGAGCGACGGCCGGCGCGAACTCAAATGCGCGCCCGAGGTCGAGGCAAAATTCTACGAAACGGCGCGCGACTTCGACGGACTCGGGCGAATTTTACGCTGCACGGCGCCGCTGTTGATAATGTTCGGCGCGCGCGAGGATTCGCTCGGCGCAGTGCTATCCGAAAAAGTCGCGAAGCAGCTCAAGAACGGGCGCGTGATCGATGTGGCCGACGCGGGCCATTTTATGCCGATGGAAATGCCCGGCTACGTCGCGGATCAAGCGAGCGAATTCCTTACGTCTGAGTAATAGTTGCGCTCGATCCAGAACCCTCACCTACCGACCGCCAGGCGGTCGGCCTCCTCTCCCGTAAAATAACGGGCGAGGTATCTCAGTCAGGGCGAACTGAGTATCGCGCGCGCTTCGCTGGTGTATATCCCCGGACGTTCGTAGAGAATCAACGGCGGCTCGATAGCTACTTCGATTCCGCCGCCGGCGCGGGCCTCGATCAACATCACCGATGCCGGCATCGCAATCCGCGGATGAACGAAACGGATGCGCTTGGGCTCGAGCTGCTTCGAGCGCATCGCGGAAATCAGCTCGGCGCTTCTGCGTGCGGTGAAGACAAATGCAACCCGCCCGCCGCGGCGCGCGTAGCGGTGCGCGGCCGCGACGAAATCCATGAGCACGGAAACGGCAGCGCTTTCGCCGCGTGCAAGGCGGCGGCCGTGGTCGGGATTCTCGCGGCCGGCGGCTGCTGCGCGATAGGGAGGATTCGCGACGACCAGGTCGAAACTTGCAGGCTCGACTCCCGCGATTTTTCTCTGCCGAAGGTCGCCACAAACCGCATTCACAGACTCGATGCCGTTGAGCGTGGCGCTGCGGGCAATCATGGCCGCCAGCGCCGGCTGGATCTCGATCGCGACGACTTCGCGCGGTCGATAAAGGGCGGCCATCATGATCGCTACAACGCCGCATCCGGCGCCCAACTCGAGCACTCGCTCGCGCGTACTCGCGCGCGCGAAGCGGCCGAGCAAAATCGCCTCGACCGAGAAGCGGTACCCATGCCTGGGCTGGATCAGCGCGATACGCCCGTCCAGGATCGTGTCGCGAGTTTCGTTTTCGTTGCTTGAATTCGCCGTCATGAATGCTGCCGAAGAAGCACAGCTTTAAGATGGCCTGGCCATTCGTGCAAGAGATTGCGACCGCCTCGAAGACCGCCAAACCTGCGCAATAGCGGCTCCGCTGGAAGCATCGGAGACCGAAACCTGCTAGAGCTTTGTAGCAGGAGGCCGTTGGGTCTATACGCCGAGTTGGAACCGGAGAGTCAAAATCAAATCCCGGTTCAGCGGTCTTAGGGGAGGTTCGGATGGGGCACCTGGGCCATCTCAAGGATGAGTACCGCGCGTTCGTGCGCCGCCTCGAGGCTACTCAGGTCGCGCTCCCGGAACCCCGCGACCCGCGCGCCTGGAATGGCTGGAAGGAAATCCTCGAGATCCTCTACACCCCCGAGGAGGCCGACCTCGCCTCGCGGATGCCGGTCGCGCCAACCGGCCTTGACGGCATTGCCCGTCGCCTAAATCTCGCCCCCGAGGCGCTCAAGCCGCGCCTGGATGCGCTCTGTGACCGCGGCCTGGTACTCGACCTGGTCCATCCCAAGACCGGGGATACCAAGTACGTTCTGGCGCCGCCGGTGGTCGGGTTCTTCGAGTTTTCGATGATGCGCGCGAAGGACTCGATCCCGAAAAAGCGCATGGCTGAGGCGCTCGACGCCTACGTGCACGGCGACGACACGTTCGTGCGCGAGGTCTTTGGCGAAGAAACCGTGATCGGACGCGCGCTGGTGCATGAGTCTGCCCTGGCTGACGACGTGCCCGAGGTGCTCGACTATGAGCGCGCGACCGCGATCGTTGGCGACGCGAAATCCCACTCCGTGTCGCTATGCTACTGCCGCCACAAGGCCTCGCATCTCGGCAAAGCCTGCGACGCGCCGCAGGAGATTTGCATGTCGCTCAACGCCGGTGCGGACTTCGTCATCCGCCGCAACTTCGGCCGCGCCATCGAGCGTTCGGAAGCGCTCGAGCTGCTCGCCGTCGGGCGCGCCCGCGGCCTGGTCCATATCGCCGACAACGTCCTCCAGCAGCCGACCTACATCTGCAGTTGCTGCGCATGCTGCTGCACCCAGCTTCAGTCGATCAACCGGTACGATCTGCACGGGGTAAACCCGAGCGGCTTCAAGCCGCACTCCGATCCCGACAAGTGCGCCGGATGCTCGCGGTGCGCGCGGGCGTGCCCGGTCGGCGCGATCACGATGCGTCCCGAGCGTAGCGAGGCGCGGCGCACCAACGAGCTGCACCCGCTCGTCGACGAGGATCGATGTATCGGCTGCGGTCTGTGCGCCGACGCCTGCCGGAAACATGCGATGCGCATGCGGCGCGATGGGAAGCCGCCCTACATCCCGCGCGACACGCTCGAGCGCACGCTGCGCATGGTGATCGAGCGCGGCCGGCTCGCACAGCTCCTCTTCGACGAGGGGGGCCGGGCGCGGCGCGCGTTTCTTGAACGCGGCCTTGCGTACGATCCTCGCGATGCCGCCGGCGCAGCGGATGCTGGCCCGGGAGCAGGTGCGCTCGCGATTCATTCGCGCGGCGATTGGCCGGGCCGGAGACCTGTTGTAACCGAAAATCAGCTCCTGACGCATTGATGACGCAGTCCTCCGATCAGCGGCACCGCGGCGATTGGCCTTGACGGCCGCGAGTTCGTACTTAGCTTGAGATTGTGGGACGCAAGGCGATACGTGCGAAAGAGGTTTTTAGTTTTCGCCGCGCCGGGCGCCCCGAAATAAAAAATCACCCCGGAGACAATTACCGGCAGGAGGCTTTTGCATGGAAGTGCTGATGAATAGCTGTCTGAGCCCCAACGATTCTCTTCTGCGCCGCTGGAACGTGCTGTGGAATGAGCTCGAACCCGTGCGCAAGGCGGCGCCCGCCCGCCGCGGAGGTCGTCGAAGATGCGGACGGCTATCATTTCTACTTCGAGATGGCGGGCATCGCGAGCGAGTCGGTCGATGTTCGCGTCGAAGACGGAAATCTGGTCGTCGAGGCCGAGCGCAAACGGCCCGAGTGGTCGAAGGACGCCGAAGTCCATCTGTCCGAGCGGGCGTACGGCACGATGCGCCGCGCGTTCACGATGCCTGAGGACGCCAGCCACGATGGAATCAAGGCGGCGTACAAGGATGGCGTGCTTGAAGTGACAGTGCCAAAGCGGCCCGAGAGCAAACCGTTCAAAATCAAAGTCGAGTTCGAAAACTAGCAGGCGCAGTGGGCGCTTCGAGCCACGGCGAGGTAAGTTTTAGCGCCAGGCGCCGGCGGGTCGTAACGATCGATACCGCCGGCGCTGTGGGCGCAGCCGACGAAGCCACCTCGGGCTGACCTCTCAACGGAGGAATCGCAGATGGTGTTTCCGATCATTGTAGTGGCTATCGTCGCGTGGGTAGTCTTTGCATACAATCGATTAGTCAGTCTGCGGAACCAAGTAGATAATTCGTGGCGGCAGATCGATGTACAACTGAAGCGCCGTCATGATCTGATTCCAAATCTCATCGAAGCCGTCAAAGGCTACATGCAGTTCGAGCGCGACACGCTCACTCAGGTCGTCGAGGCGCGCGCCAAGGCTGTCAGCGCGCCGGACCAGGCCTCGCGCATGGCGGCGGAGAGCCAGATCACTACCGGGCTGGGTAAACTGATGGCGGTGATGGAGAACTATCCGCAGTTAAAGGCCGACGAGAACGTGCTCAAACTGCAGGAAGAGCTGACGACCACGGAAAATCAAATCGCGTTCGCGCGACAGGCATACAATGACGTCGTGCTCAATCTCAACACGCGCATCCAGATCTTCCCGACGAATCTCATCGCCAGCAATTTCGGTTTCAAGGCCGCGGAATATTTCAAAGGCGCTCCGGAAGAGCAGGCTGTTCCCAAGGTTGACCTTTCGATGACCACGCCGCGCGCCTGAGCACACGCGTCGCCGGCGGGCATCCTCGATGGCATCAAGCAACTTCAGAAGTCTCGAAGCGACCAATCGCCGCGAGACCGCGGTGCTGGTCGTCGCGTTCATGCTGCTGCTCGGGGCGCTTGGGCTTGGTCTTGATTTTGCGGCGCGCGATATTGCGATCATCGACGGACACCTGATCGGCTTCCCGGTACTGACGATTGCCGCGCTGGTCTTCGCCGGCATCGAATCGATCGTGTCATATTACAGCGGCGCGTCCCTGGTGCTGCTCTCGGTTCACGCGCGCCCACTTACGCCTGACACGCAGAAACATCAGATGGTGCTCGATGTGATCAGCGAAATGGCGACCGCGGCGCGGATGCCCGCGCCCAAGCCGTATCTCATCGATGATCAGTCGCCGAATGCGTTCGCGACGGGACGCGACCCGGCCCATTCGGTGATTTGCGTCACCCAGGGACTGGTCGATCAGATGGATCGGGAAGAGTTGCAGGGAGTGATCGGGCACGAGATGTCGCACGTCGCCGACTACGACATCCGCACGATGATGATGATCGCGGTGATGGTCGGTGGAATCGCGATGCTTTCGGATTTCGTGTACCGCTGGATGTTCTTCGGCGGATTCGGCGCGCGCGGCAGGAGTAATTCCGATCGCGACAATCAAGCGGCGGTGCTGATCACGGTTGCGGTGATCGTGCTGGCGGCGGTGGCGCCGATCTTTTCGCAGTTGCTGGCGATGGCGGTGTCGAGGCAGCGCGAATATCTTGCGGATGCGTCGTCGGTTGAGTTCACACGCAACCCGCGAGCGCTGCTGCGCGCGTTGGAGCACATCGCGAAAATTGAGTCGCCGCTGAAACAAGGCACCGCCGGCACCGCGCATCTGTTCATCGTCAATCCTCGCGAGGGCATCCGCGAAGACAGCGAAGGGTTCTTTGCCAACCTGTTTTCTACGCATCCTCCGCTGGGCAGGCGTATCGCAAGACTGCAGGCTTTGCTGGGTGCGGCGGGCGCGGCCCCACTCGACGCGCAGGCCGGCGCTGATACGTCCGCCAGCAGTTAGAACTGATCTCGAGACCGCGTCGGCGCTCGTCGTTGCTCCAGTTGGGCGCGCGACTTAAGCTCGGCGGGTGGCTAGTCGGAGCGAAATCGAAGAAATACTCAGTCTGGTCGCGGGCCACGTCGCGAAGATCGACGGTGTAGCCGCGATCGTGCTTGGCGGATCACGCGCACGCGGTAACGCGGACGAACGATCGGATATCGATCTCGGAATCTATTACGACGGCGCCCATCCATTCTCGACGGCGGCTCTGGGAGCGGCTGCGCAGGAACTGGACGATCGTCATCTTGATGGATTGGTGACTTCGTTTGGCCAATGGGGGGCGGCGGTGAACGGCGGCGGATGGCTCGAGATTCGCTGCCATCACGTCGATTTCATTTACCGTGAAATTGGCGCGGTGCGCGAGGCGATCGAGGACTGCATCGCCGGACGCCCTCGCAGCATTTATCAGCTTGGTCCTCCGCTCGGATTTCACATGCAGATTTACGCGGGCGAAGTTCATGTATGCCGTCCGCTTTTTGATCCGGCGGGTGCGATCGCCGAACTCAAGTCCCTGGTACGCGAATATCCCGAAAAATTTCGGGCTGCTGCCGTAGCCAAGCATCTCTTTGACGCGGAATTCGAAATTTCGATCGCGGCGAAGCCAGCCGAGCGCGTAGACGTGATGTACGTCGCCGGATGCCTGTTTCGCGCGGCGGGCTTCATGACGCTGGTGCTCTATGCGCTGAATCGCAGATTTTTTCTCAATGAGAAAGGCGCGTTCGCCCAGTCGCATCGATTCGCGATCAAACCGGCGCGATTTCACGATACCGCCGCGCGCGTGCTGGGAAGCATCGGCGCTACTCCGGCGGAACTATCGGCGAGCCTCGATAGCTTCCAGAACCTGGTTGCGGAATTGAGTCAACTCGCGACGAGCGCGCAGGCGCGCTAGCGGTTGCGTCCTTTCAAGGCGCGCTCGATTTCGCGATCGGAGGTCTTGCGCGCGATCGCGTCGCGTTTGTCGTAGGAGTGCTTGCCCTTGGCGAGCCCCAGTTCAACCTTGGCGCGGCCGTTTTTGAAGTATAGTTTCAGCGGGACGATCGAATAGCCCTTCTCGCGCACGCGGCCCCACAGGCGATCGATCTCGCGGCGATGCATCAGGAGTTTTCGCGCGCGAGTTTCCTTGTGGCTGAATTGGCCCGCAGGAGCATAGGCGCCGATATGGACGCTCTCGAGGAACGCTTCGCCGTTTTTTATGCGCGCGTAACTGTCGCGCAGATTTGCGCGATGCGCGCGCAGCGACTTGACCTCCGTGCCGGTGAGCGCGAGGCCGGCCTCGAGCGTCTCCTCGATGAAGAAATCATGCCGCGCCTTGCGGTTATCGGCGACCAGATCGAATCCGTCGCCGGATGGTTTGCCATTGCGGGTGTCGCGTGCCATCGCAGGGCGAGTTTATCCGCAGGCGGCGACGCAGATAAGGGGGTCGAAGGCATGGTTGCGAACCTGGCGATCCATCCTTAGATTGAATTATGTAACCGTTTCGACTGGCCTCGTATCGAAAACCCACGATCCGTGGGGGCGAACTGGATTCGACGAAGACAATATGGCCATGGTCGCACGCCGGGTGCTGTCGACCCGTAAAACTGGCAGACTGCGAAATTTACCCGCAGACAATAACGGTTACGCTCTGGCGGCCTAAGGGCCGCTAGCGTCCCGCCGCTGCTCGCCCATGGCAGCGGGTCGGGGCGTCATTTAGTGGGCTAGGGAACCGCAGTTCACCGGCTGGGCGGCGTCCCGAAAATTCAGCCGGCTGGCGTCAGGAAAGCCCGTCTGTGGGCGTTCCTGACGCGAGCTAAAATTCGCAGACTAAGCGTGTAGTGGCCGTCGCCGGAAGGCCTTCGGACGGGGGTTCAATTCCCCCCGCCTCCACCACATTTACGTCTCACCGGGTACAAGTGCGTGCAGAAAGCCATGTAGATTAAAGGCTTTTTGTTGAGACGATATCCAAAATTGTCCAGTATCGTGCCTTGACATCCGGGGTAACCGCGGGGTAAAAACGGGGGTAGCTGGACTAAAAACCAAGGCGCTTGAAGGAGTTACCCCAATGCTTCAGGACGTGAAGCTCAGGAACGCGAAAGCGGCAGAGAAGGCTTACAAGATTCACGACAACCGCGGGCTCTTTATCATCGTGACAGCGAGAGGCGGCAGGTGGTGGCGGCTCAAATATCGGTTCGCGGGGAAGGAGAAAACAATCAGCTTGGGCATCTACCCCGATGTCAGCTTGGCCCAGGCACGCGATCGGCGCGATGAGGCGCGCAAGCTTCTGGCCTCGGGAATCGACCCGAGCGCCGAACGCCAAGCGCAAAAGGCTGCGCTGAAAGCCGACAAGGATCTGTTCGAGGCGCTGTCGCGAGTGTGGTTCGAGAAGTTTTCCGCTGGATGGGCGCCGACTCACGCAGCGACGGTTATCCGGCGGTTGGAGCGCGACGTATTCCCATGGATCGGTGCGAAGCCAATCGCGGAGATTAGCGCGGTCCAGCTACTCGAAGTGTTGCGCCGCGTCGAAACGCGCGGCGCGCTGGAAACCGCTCATCGCATCAAACAGATCATCGGGCAGGTATTCAGGTACGCGATTGCCACGGGGAAGGCATCGCGGGACCCTAGCGCCGACCTGCGCGGCGCTCTGCCGCCAGTACGCGAAGAGCACCATGCTTCGCTGACCAAGCCTACGGAAGTGGCGGCTCTGATGCGCACGATCAACGGCTATCAAGGGACGTTCGTCGTGAAGTGTGCTCTGCGATTGGCGCCGCTGGTTTTCGTGCGACCGGGTGAGCTGCGCAAAGCAGAATGGAGCGAGTTTGATCTGGACAGCGCGATGTGGCGCATCTCGGCTGAACGCATGAAGATGCGCACTGAACATCTTGTTCCGCTCTCGCGACAAGCAGTCGAGATCCTGCGCGAGTTGCATCATCTGACCGGAGCCGCCCGCTATGTTTTCCCAAGCGTTCGAACCACCGGCAGAGCGATGAGCGAAAATGCCGTGTTGGCGGCTCTGAGGCGGATGGGCTACGAGCGGGACCAGATGACCGGGCACGGGTTCCGCACGATGGCGTCTACATTGCTCAATGAATTGGGATGGTCCGCCGACGCGATCGAGCGCCAGCTTGCGCACGCGGAGCGTGATGGAGTGCGAGACGCGTACAACCGAGCGGAGTATCTGGCGGAGCGCCGGCGCATGATGCAGGCATGGGCGGATTATCTTGAGCAGTTGACGGCCAGCGTGGCTACCTCGTCCGAGATCGCCTCGGCCGGGCCCGCTTAGGGCCATGGAGTCTTCTGTAATAGTTGTGCTGCCGGACTCGGTGCGAGTGCTTCGAACAGCAAGCCTGCATCAACTTGTGATGAGCGTAATACATTTTGTGGCAAGCCGGGCAAAACCTGAGGCGGTCGATGTCTGTGACCTTAATAGTCTCGATCAACCGTTCCTGAAGATCGCACAGGACATCGAGAGGATCGCGGTTCCACCGACCGCGATCTGATGGCAATATCTGCGAAACCACATCACCGAGGTCATCCGAGATCTCGTCGGGTGCACCACGCGGGGGAGAAACCTGCCGCTCCTTCTCAACCGCAGACTCGATCACCCTGGCAACGAACGGGCCGAATCGACTGAGGGCGTGCGCGACCGACCGGACAGTGGGATCGGGCTCCGCTGGTGCATCAGGCCGAGGTGACCGATCTCCGCCTCCTGCGCTCGGCCCTTTGCCGATCATCGCAGAAAAAATCACGTCCACCAAGTTTTCGATCTCGCTTTCGCAGTCGGGACCGAATCTTCCCGCCCTGGCTAGGTTTCGGATCGCGACGAAGGGAATGATGAAATTTGAACGTCCAGGCATAACCCGTCAGTAGAATATCAATAAAGTCAGAACGTAAGCAGGAATCATCTTCAAACCCGTCAGCTTGTCGAGATTTCGAAATTACGTACACTATAATATGTGAATCAGCGCGACCACACTTCCTTGGACTCAATCGCGCTTTTGCGCTTACCCGAGGTGCTGAAAATCGTGCCGGTGTCGCCCTCAAGTTGGTGGGCAGGCGTGAAGTCCGGTCGCTTCCCTCAGTCCGTCAAGCTCGGGCCACGAACAACTTGCTGGCGGGCATCCGACATTATCGCCCTGATCGAGCGTTCAGCCGGTAAGAGCCGCGAGCTGGCCGCGAACCGGAACTCCGAAGCCGAGAACAGCAGCTAACTAGACCATGATGATGATCTTCGAGCCCGTTAGATGACCCTATAAGATCGGTGGAAAGGAGACGGATCAGATGGAAGCAGAACAAATACAGAGTTGGCTCGACACCGCCGTGGGGGTGATCGGCGAGGCGCGGTTGCAACGGCGGGAAGCCGACAAGATGATCGCGATCCTGCGCGTGTTCGTCGAGACCTATGTCGAGCACGCGGGCGCGGACGGCAACTTCGGGCTCGCCATGTCGCAAGTAAACCGGGAGACCGGGACATCGAGCGGCAGTTGCAAGCGGCTGACGGCAAAGTTGCAAGAGATGCGGCTGGTAAAGAAAATCAAGGACGGGAACTTCAAGAAAGAACTTGCGCCAACTTGGCAACTAGTTGGACTCGACAAGGAAGCATCACAAGGTGCACCTTCTGAGATGAGCCCTGAACCTAGCGGTAGCGGTTCGGGCTGTCTGGATTCTGATCCTTCCTACTTGTCTGGTATGGGATTCAAACCCGCAGAAAGCGGTTTGATCCCTTCTTCCTTCTTAGGAAGGAAGGGATCATTTCAAAGCGATCCCGTAAACGATCCCGTAAACGATCCCATTGTCCCGCGAAATGATCCCGCAAATGATCCAGTACATCAGGAAAACGATCCCGAAGATGATGAAGATCGGCCACGCCGTCCTTGGCGTCCCGTGAGAATTAAGCCCGAGAACGATCCCATATCTCGCGCCGAGGTGAAAGGCGGCGTCGCAACTCCGCAGCTGGATCGATCCCATAAAAAGGTGCCACCACCGCTCACGGATCGGGCCAAGGCACTGATGGAGGAGATCAAGAAACCTCTATATATGTGCTGCCCCAAGTGTCATCCAACAATGCAGCTTGCGGAAAGGGTATCGGGTGAATGGCGATGTGAAAAGTGTTGGGAAGTTATGACACCTTCCTTCGAGAATCTACTTGGCGAGGAACCATTTACCCGGCGCGGGTCGGCTGATTAGCACCCCAGCCTTAATCTGCGCAGACGCTTCGCTTGAACTTCGGCTGCTGTTTAACTAAGGAAAGTTAAGTCTGGGAGAAGGGAGAACGACGACAATGAAAGTAACGCAACTTCTGGTGGCCGCATCGCTGGCGCTGGCTTCACCAGCTTATGCAGGGGCTTGGTATAAGGCTGAATCCTGCGACAATTTTTCACGGCTGGGATTCGAACCTCCGAAGGGCGGCAGCGGCTGCTCAATTGAGGCCTGTCAGCGGAGCGATCAATCTCCGAAGCAACTCTACGATACTATGGGTAACGATAACAAAATCGCCGACAGAGTGGATGGCGGCGTTGATGTGACTGTTCACCCCGGTGATCTTTACACCAGTATCATCACCTTCTTCCGCACGGCGAAGGCCTGCAAGGAGTACACAGCTCCGTTGCTCAAGGCACAAAAAGAGCGGGAACAAGAAGAGAAAAAGAAGAACGCGGAGATGAACCAGAAGTATAACTAAACCAGCGGGGAAGCTGACAAGCGGTTGGCCAAGGTCAGCGAATACCAACGGCACTGTGAGCGCGGCCTGTGCATCGGTCAAAGAAGAAGAAGTCCAGTAGTTGAAATTTGCTAGAATGGTTATTGCGTGATAGGTCGTGTTACTGAGGATCGAGCGCCAATGAGTAGGGACGAGAAGGGGCGCTGGCAGCCCGGATGCGAGTCACCGAATCCGGGCGGTCGGCCCAAAGGTCAGATTAGGGAGTCCCGAGGGCTATGCATCCAAGTTGCCCCCGAGCTGCTTGACATCCTGCTGTCAATCGCGCGTTGTGAGCTTAGCGCTTGACCCTTCCGCGTAGTCACTTTTCAGCGGGGGCCTCGAAAGTTCCGAGATCGACCAATCCGTTACGCGCTTGGTAATCAGCTGTGATCTTATCCCAGCGCTTCTCAGCGTCCGCGTCGAGCTTCTTAAGACGTCCACTCGTTTTCATGGTTCCGATGAGTTGTCGAGAATGCGAGTCATATATGGCTGTTTCCTCTGAGTACGAAATACCCGTACCTTTTAGTTTGCAGCGGGACACACTGACGTTATGTCTGTCGAAAGTGTCGTATTCCATACGCAATACAATCTCATTAGGAGAAGGAGCCCACGCCTTGGGATGGCTGGCGGTAGTGGCCGGGTCACCTATCTGACCAAAGGTAAGGACTATAGTTCCATTGCGAAGAAGGAACGTGTATCCCGATGGAGAAGGTTCAACCCGGCGAATCGGATAGCCAGAAGGCAAATAAATCATGCCGCCGTCATATCCGCCCCAGACGCCCTCGAAAGCACTACTAGCCCCGGATACCTCGACGGAATTCGCCATCTGACTCGTGATATTAGCTGACACCGACGGCGTTGGCGTCGGTGCGGCCGCTGGTGGGGAATTGGCCGCAAGCCGCTCAGCTACCGCCGACCTGTTCGACTGGTTTGACGAAGGCTCCGAGGCTGCGAACATAGCAAGAGATCTTATCTTTGGCACTGCGAGTAGCGCCCCAAGCGCCGCGCAGGTTCCCATAACCACGGCTAAAATCTTCAGCCTCGCTACAGGAGTTCGGGACCGAAGTGGTTCCAAGCTGCCAACGAAGACGGGAGCGGCACACTTTGCACAGAAACGCGCCTCGCGCACCAAGGGAGCACCACACTTCGTGCAGTATTTCGAGCTGTTAACGGTTCACCCCCTCCTCGAAAACTCACGTCTCTATTCAACAGCCATGGCTTCGTCTCTGTCAAGGTATTCGATTCGTGAAAGGCGCTGAGATGACTGCTGCCTTTGGATTCATGACGAGGCCGTGTACTTTGGTTATCTTTTGCGATATCCGCTAAGAAAGAGTTCAAGTTCTAGCCCCGAGTGGCTTAAGGAGTGAGCAGTCATCACGAAGCGATGATTTCAGATAATTTTTCTTGCCGAGGAGGTCTGACACCTGAGATTAGACCCCTGGCCAAGCACGCCCCACCTCCCGCCGGGGTAGAGCGCTATATCCCGAACAGCCGATCAGCGATGATGTGGAAGTAATCGGGACCTGCGCGGAGACCAAGCTTACCGGAGCGTAGGATGTCCTGCCGGTCGTTCCCGAGTGCCCGATTGCGAGGCGGGCTCGTGTCAGAGGACCAACTGAGGTCGGTCATGGCGAGATCGCTGGTCAGGTCAGTGAGCGGCACCACCTAAGCCTATACTGTGGAGGGGTAGCTTTGGGGGTAGCTTTTGAAAACCAAATTAGAAAACCTCGTGTTTTCAAATGCTTAGGCCATCTATTCAATTCCCCCCGCCTCCACCATCCCCTCGCGCGCCACCAGTGGCGGTTAGCCCGGCGCGTAACCGAATTCGTCGAACAGTTCAGGCCAGCGAGCTTCTACCAGTTGGCGCCAATCTTCGCCTGAACGTGTCGCCGAGCGCGGATGTTGCGCCATATACGCGCTCACCTTGGGCAACAGAGAGGACGGATCGCCGAGCGCCAGTCGTTCGTACAAACGCCCAATTGTACCGCACGGGTCGGCAACCACTTCCTCGTAACGGATGGTCACAGTCCTGTCCGCCGGCAGATTCCGCAGCGAGCTTTTTAGCCTTCGTTCCAACGTCAGCCGCGTTTCCAGAATCCGCTCGATCAACACCTCCTGCGCGAGCGGTGCGGCCAGTGCATACCGCTCCCACATGCCCTGCCAGAGCTTCAGCGTAGAAGCAAAAACAGCGCATGGCTCGCGTACCAGCCGAATGAACATTGCGCCGGGAAAGAGAGTGCCGAGCCTCGGAATTCGAAACGAGTTGGCCGGAGATTTGACCAGCAACCGCTTGTCCGCGCCGCGCAGGTACGCTGTCGCTTTCAATATCCACGTAATCGCGTCGTTCCATTTTTGCTGCTGTGCCCGCCCGAAAAGGTCGGGATCGCACAAAGCCTCGAACTGACGGAGCGCGGAGGGAAACACGAACGCCTCATATGGTGAGGTCGCGCCCATGCAGAGCAGGGCGAACTCTTCCTCCTGCGGTGAGAAAGGTGAAACGGTCATGTCGCCGGTCGGCCGGGCAAGTTGTTTCATGGAGGGTGCGCGGTGGCGCGTGAGCAGAAAGTGATGCGGATTGAAGCAAGCGTAAGTGCTCGGAGCAGCAAAGGACTCGTCGAGCGCGAGCAACTCGTGCAGCAGAGTAGTTCCGCTGCGCCAATGCCCTACGAGGAACAGCGGTGGCCTGAGATCGAGTTGGTCAAAGGTGCGCCGGTACAACCGCTCCTGGAGCATCCCCAGCGCCGACAGCATGCTGCCGGTCAGGCGGAAGCGCAATTCCAGCGCGCGATTGATCGGTTCACGATGGCGGCTGCGGATACTGCGCCATGCGGAGAGATTCAGATTGAATACCGGCCGTGACCAGGCACCCGAATTCATGGACCGCAGACCGGCGGCCCGCAATTGAGCGAATCGCAAAAGCGCCGCTTGATGTCCTGGACCAGCGCCATCGCCACGCCAGGAGTAAATGCGGCGTAGCGCGTTTCGTCGGGGTCACTGGCGATATCGAAAAGCTCGGCGCGTCCGGAGGGAAAATACAACACAAGATGATAGGGACCGGAATTCGCGGCGATCGTTCCGACCTCGGGCCGGCTGAATGCACTTGATTGGGCGAGATACATCGAAATGGCGGGTTGCGGCGGGGACGGCGCCCGCGCCGCGCCAATGAGCGGGTGGCCATCCATCCATGACGGTCTCGCGATTCCGAGCACGGCAAGAAGCGTGGGCGCGACATCGGAGAGGTCGCCGTTTTCGGTTTCGGTGTAGCTGTGGCTCTGGCCTGGCAACGAAATCAGCAGGGGAATGTGGGTTTCGGCATAACGCAGATCCGGCGATTCGTGGGTCCACCAGCCGCCGGAAAAGTTCTCGCCATGATCGGCGGTCACAACCAGGACAGTGTTCGCGTCTCGATGGCTGGTCGCCATCCAGTCAAGGAACTCCCCCAGAGCACTGTCGCACTCGGCGATGCTTTCGTCATAGCGCAGCCTCAGCAAGTCGACTTTGTGTTGCATCTCTGGTGGATAGAATAGCGGGGGTGTTTGGAAAAAGTACTGCGCTTGAGTGGTGAACTCGGAACCCGGCAGAAACCGGCCCCGAAAGCGGGCGTCCGTCATGTACGGGGCATGGGGTGGGTACAGGTGAATCCACAGGAAGTAGGGCGTGCGCGTGCCGCGTATAAAGTCCCGGGCAGAAGCAAAGACCGCGCGCGGCTCGACCCAGCTCGCCTTGTTGAATCGGTCGAAAAGAGAACCGAAATTCCTGAGCGCAAGGACCGCGAGGTCGTTGGCGGCGTCGGACAGCAGGCCATGGCGCAATTGGAGCAGGAAGGTTCCGGGGAAAAACCAGGAGTTCACCGGGGGCCAAGGCAGGCTCGAAAAGGAATCCGAGAGCCGCAAAGTCAGGGGATGGGCCGCTGGGTTGGTAACCATTGCCGCAGTCGTATATCCGTGCTGGCGCAGTATCCAGGCAACGTTGTGCTCGCGCAGGCGATGAGGGATGTGCCCATTGAGTTGGAACACCCGATTGGTCAGCGGGTACTGGCCGGTCAACATCGACGCGACCGCCGGCGTGGTGAAATCCGAGGTCGAGACGAAGTTGACGAAGTTGTAACTGCGCTGGGCAAGCCGCTCGAATCGCGGCGTGGTCGGCAGCCCGTAGCCATAGAGCGACATGTCCTGAGCGGTCAGCGCATCGAAGCTGATCAATACCACGTTAGGCTTGGCCTGGGGGTTCGGTGTGAACCGCTGCGCCTGCGGCATCGGATCGAAGCTACGCCAGCCGAGGCCTCCGGCAAGCATGGGAATCAGCAGCAGCGGACAGGCCGCCAGTACAATCTGTGCTGATTGGTTGAGTCGGTTGAAAAGCGCGAAAGCAGGCTGCCAGCCGAAGAACTTAAGCAGAGCGATTGCCGCGAGGATCAGCGCCGCGCTCAGGCTAACGTTCACGATCGGAGATCCCACAGGGCTGACTAGCGCAAGGAGGCATAAGATCGAGCTTGCGAGGGCGAGGAACCCCGCGCAATTAGCATCGGCCTGATCACTCCATAGCTTGAGCGCGCGGCCGCCGGAGAGAACGAGAGTGAGAAAGGTCGCGCCCAAAGCTTCCAGCAAAAGAATGGCTGAGATTTCCAGTGCCAGTTGGGCGACTGCATCCCACTTCGAGAGAAAATAGAACCACGCACGCAACTGGACGGCGAGAATCGGCGCGAGAAAAAGGACCGTTACCACTGCGAGGCTGCGAAACAGCAACCACCACCGCCGGCCCACGATTTACTTTCTAACCTCGGGCGCGGCGCCGGGCGAATCGATTCTTTTCCATCGGTCACGGACGGATTTGGCTAACCGTCTGATTTCTTTACGGCAGTAAAAGAGGAACGAAAGGAAGATCGATGCGAGCGGGACCAGGATTTGTGACAGGAATCCTCCCGCATTAGGGTCGATGTAGGCCCAGCATTCGCCTCGCCACGACAGGACAAGGAGGATCGCGGTTGCACCGGTTGCAATCGCGGACAAACGACGCGCGGCGTATGGCGCATCACCCCCGCGGCTGTAAGCCGAAATTTCCATTTTGATCACCCTAACTGAAGGGAACATACCGCAAATCTCCGCTCAGGCGAAGTTTGAGCGCGGATTCCCGTCGTTGCACTTCGCCCAGAATAATGGGCGTACTGTCGGTTGGATCGATCGGCTGAAGGAACCAACCAGATGCTCCCTGCTAATGCCGCGCCGCTGGCAATCGCGCTCCTCGGACTGGCGCTCGGAATGCGCCACGCCACCGATCCCGATCACGTGATCGCTGTCACGACCATTCTGAGCCGCGAACGCCGCCTGGTCGTTGCGGCGCGGATCGGTGTCATATGGGGACTCGGCCACACGCTGACCGTGCTGCTGGTGGGCGCCGCGATCATCATTTTCAAAATTGCGATTCCGACACGGCTGGGACTTGCCATGGAATTCGCAGTCGCGGTCGTGCTGATTATGCTCGGCGTCGGCTCGGCAGCAAGCTTGATTCGCAAAGCGGCGACTCGGATGCGCGCGAGTTCATCGGAGGATGAAGGCTTATTCGTCCATGCGCACGCTCACGCTCACGACGGCGCCGTGCACCTGCATTCGCACGTTCACGTTCATGCTCACGAAGATAGCGACGATGCGACGCATCACGATCATCGCATCCTCGCCGGCACATTGGCGCCGTTCGCCGCGCGCCGTCCGCTGCTGAGATCGTTCGCAGTGGGCCTCGTCCATGGACTCGCCGGCAGCGCCGCGATTGCGTTGCTGGTCCTGAGCGCGATTCCGCAACCGCTGTGGGCGACGCTCTACCTCGGGATTTTCTGCGTCGGTACGATCATCGGAATGGGGCTCATCACCACCGCAATCGCCACGCCGTTCATGGTCGCGTCGCGGCGAGCGTCCTGGCTCCATCAAGGCCTCGTCACCGGCTCTGGACTACTGAGTTTCGGCTTTGGCCTGTTCCTCGCGTACCAGATAGGTATCGTTGATCATCTGTTCAGCGCCGCTCCCATCTGGATTCCGCAATGAAGGATGCGACGAGCGCCCGACCCCCATGGGGTGCCGGGCGCTCGTGCGTAGCTGATTAGTACTTCGAACTCGTATCCCCGTTTCAGCTCTAGCGACGCCCATGTCCGCCGCCGCTGCCACCGCCACGCGGGCTCGCAAACACACGCATCTGCTGCGCATGCTGTCGCTCAAAGGACTGCATTTGCTGCGAATGCTGACGCTGTAACGCCTGCTGTTGCACGAGATGCTGGCGTTGAGCCTCCTGTTGATCGGCCGCCTGCCTGCGCACGAGCGCCTGCGTTTCCTGTTGATGGCGTTGCAAGAGTTCCGCCGCTTGCTGGGCGTAATTATCCTCGACTTGCCGCCACTGACCATTTTCCTCTGGCTCATTTGCCTGTTCAGGAGCGGCCTTCTCGCGCTGCTGCACTTCCTGCAGATGCTGACGCTCGAGAGCCTGCGCCTCCGCGTCATTCTTTCGCTGAAGCTCCTGCATTTGCGCGTCGCGGTTGCGGTCGGCCTCTTGCTGCTGCTGGACGCGATTGCGCTCGAGCTCCTGCATCTGGACATCATGCTGGCGCTGGAGAGCTTGCTGTTGCTCGCCATGCTGGCGCGTTACTGACTCGCGCATCGCATCGGTCCACTCGGGATGACGCTGCAATGCTACGGTGGGGTTTTTCTCCGCCCACCAGGTGTCGGTGTGCCATGCGTGTTTGTCGTCGAAGGCGCCCCACCATTCAGGGTGATGCACCGGTACCCACGCGGGCTGCGATTGCCACCACCATGCGCCGTCGCGCCAAACGTGGCCGGCGTCGTAATCACCCCATGCAGGCGCGGCAGGGAAAGGGGGTCGGCCATGGTATGTACTGCGCGAATGCGGGCGTCGCGAGCATCAGCAGAACCGTCGCTGCCAACAGCAGACGCTTGATTCTGGTCATCGATGCCACCCCTGAGTAATAGTCAAATCAATCGCATCGCAAGCCAATGTACTTCAGCCAGCTACTACGTAGTATTTGGCGTCCGGCTAACGCTCCTCTTTCATCGATTGAGCGATCTCGAGACCGACCAGCCGCGCAATCAGAATAGCCATATACAACTGGCCGAATACCGCCTCCATCACCGAGAGGCTGCGGGCGCCCTCGGAGACCGGCAGGATATCTCCGAAACCCGTCGTCGTCAGGCACACGAAGCTGTAGTAGACGAAGGTGTGAAGCGAAGCGAGCAGAGGCGCCACGTTGCCCGTCGGCCTCTGGAACAGTGAGGCGCTGAACGAACCGGGATGCCGCAGTTCGACGATTGCGAAGGCATAGGCCCACGCGACGCCGATCAGCAGGTAGGCGCAAATTGCGGCGCTTATAGTGTCGAAGGTAACGCTCTTTACGGTGAACAGCCTGGATACCAGGGCAAAGACCGTCACGGTCAGGAACAGACACGAAGAGACCCCGCCGACCAGCTCGAGCGTTGGGTTTGACGTAAATTGCAGCGCG
This sequence comes from Deltaproteobacteria bacterium, assembly GCA_003135135.1. Taxonomy (GTDB): domain Bacteria; phylum Desulfobacterota; class Binatia; order Binatales; family Binataceae; genus Binatus. The sequence continues at coordinate 95,987 of PLDK01000025.1, read as the reverse complement.
AATCGGCTTCCGATCGAAGGTACCATCAGTATTAGCGCAATCGTGAAGTAGGTCCCGGTCGTACGAAATGCATAAAGAGCGGACAGCAGCACAAGAGCTATCGTCGCGGTCGCAAAAATCTGCGCGAAGGCATGACCCGCGAAAATCGGCTGAGTGACGAGCAGCAGCAGAATCGTCGCGAGCAGAATGGTAAATCTGCCCGGCCAGTTGTGCCGCGCCAACCCCAGCCGTCGCCATAGCGCCGAAGGGCTCAGGAAGCTGGATTTCTCGCTCATGATGTATCCGTGTCGCGCAACGGGACCGGTGGTGTCAAGGCGAGCGTTCCGGCCGCGATAAGCGAAGCTGCCATCAGGATTATCTTGCCGGCAAAGCTATGCGTCGTCTCCTTGACCATCGCGCCTCATCATGTCCCAAAGCGCGACATGGCTGTCTCCGCTTCGGTCAGCTGTTGACCTTGTACGGCCTGCTCCGCGATGTGGTCTGGCCACGGCTCTGCGCTACGTGAAGCTTTGCTTGTCATCGCCGCAAGGCACGCACATTGCGTATCAACGCAGCGTCGATCGCGCCTGGCGGAGTGCGTTGGAACCTGCCAGATCGACTGTTCGGCATTTTTTCGGCAGCAGGGAGGACCGAGGCCCCATGGACCAGATCATTAGACAATCGTTAGCCGGCAGGAGATTCGCCTTGATGGGATTCGAAACGCCCGAAGCGGATTCGATCATCGCGGCGTTGGGGACCGCCCGTGGATTCGGCCACGTGGTCGGAGCCGCACCTAATATTCCCGGGCTGAACTCCTTTTCTCCTTTCGATGCTTGCTTCGTCAACGCTTCGGCCACCGGCACTGGCGAGCAACCGTCTCCGATCGAAATGATCGGGCGCAGCCGCAAGCCGGCGGTCATCATCGGCACACTCGATGAACTGGTGACACGATTCGTGGCGGTCGCCGACCTCAACCGCGACTTCATTATACGCCCATGGCAGCCCGAGGAATTGTTGCTCAGGGCCTACCGCATCCTCAGATTCGCCGAGCGTGCGGCAGTTGCGATTCAACCCTCAGCTCGAAACGGTGCCCGGCACGTAGTACTCGCCGATGACGACGCCACCACCATCGTTATGATCTCAACGATCCTGAAGCACTTCAATTTCGAGTGCGACATCGCGCACGACGGTGCGCAGGCATTGGAGATTGCCCGTAAGGAAAAACCCGACCTGGTGCTGCTGGACGTGTCGATGCCGCATATGAATGGGTTCGAAGCGCTGACTGCTCTGCGCAGCGATTCGGCGACCAGGAGTACGCCGGTAATCCTGGTCAGCGCGCATCGTGACGAAGCTGAAGTGGTTAAGGGCTTCTCGCTCGGCGCCGATGACTACATCACCAAGCCCTTCTACTCGGGCGAACTGATGGCTCGGATCAGCCGTCTCTTGCGTGAATCGGAATAGAGATGACCGCAACCGTCTGACTCTCCGGGTTCGCGCGTAACGACCTGTATTCATTCGCGACTCTAACAGGCAGGCCCTGCCAACCCCGGTCGTCGTGCTCATCGGTTGTCATATACGACAGTTAATCCGTTTGGCTTGAAGGCCAACAATCGCAATCATTGTCGGCGGAGGACCTTCAAGCCGATGGCCGCAGAACATGTCGTTTTTTTGTTTGACGTCGACAACACCCTGATCGACAACGATCGCATCGTTGCCGACATGAAGCGCGATCTCGAGCGCGACATCGGCCACGACCAACAACAGCACTACTGGGAATATTTTGAGCAGTTGCGCACCGAGCTCGGCTACGCGGACTATCTCGGCGCGCTGCAACGCTATCGGGTCAATCATCCGCGTGACTTCGGAATCATCGCCGTGTCGTACTTCCTGATGAACTACCATTTCGCGAATCGGTTGTTCCCCTGCTCGCTCGACGTAATTGAAAACTTCAAACAATACGGCGAGACGGCGATCCTGTCCGATGGCGACATGATCTTTCAGCCGCTCAAGATCGAGCGGTCTGGACTGCGCGAAGCCGTCGATGAAAACGTGATGATTTACATCCACAAGGAACAGGAGCTCGACGACGTGCGGACCCGCTATCCCGCCGATCATTACGTGTTGATCGATGACAAGGTGCGAATCCTGGACGCGGTGAAGAAGGCGTGGGGCGCGCGCGTGACGACGGTGTTCCCCCGGCAGGGGCACTATGCGGCTGATGCGAAGGAGACGGCCAGGTACCCGGCGCCCGACGTCACGGTGGATAGAATCGATCAGCTGCGCGACTACGATCTTGCGCGCTTGCGTGCGGGATCGAGGCCCGACTGAGCGCTCGCGAGGCGCGGCGCACTCACGCGAGATCGAACAACAGGATCTCGGCGGGAGAGTTGGCGACGATAGTCACTTGCTCTTCGTCGCTGATCGCGGCGCCGTCGCCTTCCGCGAGCGCGATACCATTAACTGTGACTTCGCCGCGCGCCACTTGCACCCATCCATGGCGGCCCTTCTTCAGATTGGTCCCGGCAGTCTGTCCGCGCTCGAGCTTTGCGACCGACAGCACGGCGTCCTGATGAATTTTCACAGACTGATCGCGGCCATCGGGAGAGCCTACAGTCGCGAAGCCAGCGCGCGCCTTCGCCTCGTCGATGGTCCGCTGCTCGTAGCCCGGAGCGATTGCGCGCGTGGAAGGCGTGATCCAGATTTGCAGAAAATGAACCGGGTCAGTTTTCGAATGATTGAATTCGCTGTGCGTGATTCCCGCGCCGGCACTCATTCTCTGCGCTTCGCCCGGACGAATAATCGAGCCGGTGCCAAGGCTGTCCTTGTGTTCGAGCGCGCCTTCGAGAATGTAGGTGATGATCTCCATGTCGCGATGCGCATGGGTGGGAAAGCCCGCGCCGGGGCGGACGCGATCCTCGTTGATTACCCGCAGCGTGCGAAATCCCATCTGGCCGGGATCGTAGTAGTCGCCAAACGAGAAAGTGTGGCGGCTGTCGAGCCAGTCGATCTTCGTGCGTCCGCGGTCGGCGGACCTTCGCGGGGTTATCATCGAGGACCTGGCCTCAGGCGGCGGCGGCCGCCGGCTTCATCTTCATGCGGATCGGCATGTGCTTGATTCCGCCGACGAAGCTCGATCGCAGCCGCTCGACGGGACCCGCGAGTTCGGCGTGATCGAGGCGCTGCGCGAGCTGGCTGAAAATCACCTTCAGTTCGAGCCGCGCCAGGTTCGCGCCGAGACAGAAATGTTCCCCGAGGCCGAATGCGATGTGCGGATTCGGATCGCGGCCGATGTCGAACTTGAAAGGCTGCTCGAAAACTTCTTCATCGCGGTTCGCCGACGGATAAAACAGGCACACCGATTCGCCGGCTTTGATCTTCTGGCCGCGAATCACGGTATCTTCGGTCGCGGTCCGCGCGAACTGAATAACCGGTGTCGTCCAGCGCACGATTTCCTCGACGGCCGAGTCGATCAGCTCGGGATTGCGCTTGAGCTTTTGCCACTGGTCCGGATGCTCGATGAAAGCCAGCAGACCGCCGGTGGTCGCGTTGCGCGTGGTCTCGTTGCCGGCCACGACCAGCAGGAAATAGTACGACAGCATCTCGAACTGCGGTATCGGCTGGCCATTGACCTTGCCGTTGGCAACGACGCTGGTGATGTCGTTGGCCGGGTGCTTCATCCGTTCCACCACCATGTCGGTGAAATACTGGAACAGGCCCAGCCGCGAACGATCCATCGTCTCCTGCGCGGTCGTTCCAGCCTGAAATTCGGGGTCGCCGCCGCCGATCGTCTCGTTGGTCCATCTGAAGAGTTGTTCCCAATCTTTATGCGGAACACCCAACAACTCGGCGATGACGGCAAGTGGAATCTTCGACGATACGTCGAGGACAAAGTCGCACTTGTCGCGCCCGGTCACGTCGTCGAGCACCTGTCGCGTGATGTTCTCGATTTCAGGCTGCAGCGGACGCACGCCGCGCGGCGTGAAACGGCGGCTGACAACCGCGCGATATTCGCCATGATCCGGTGGATCCATGTCGAGCAGGTGGCGGAAGGGCGGCGTCGGACTCCGCTCCAGCCCCATCTCGTTGACAAACACCAGCAAGCGGGGACCGTTGAGGAACAGCCGCGGTTGCTTGGAAATCTGAATGATGTCGGCGTGCTTGGTGATCGCCCAAAATGGATCGGTCTTTGGGTACTCGCACCAGAAGACCGGCTTGTGCTTGCGCAGATACGTCCACTCGCGATGCGGATAACCGTTTTTCGCGTAATGGTCGGGTCCAATGATGTTCAACGATTCCAGTGACAGTGCGCTCTCAGTTTCCATTGAAAAGTGTCTCCGCGATCCCGCGATTTCCGTCTCGATTCCGCATTCTGACCTCTCGGGCCTCTAGTCATCGCTGACCGTGATGGCCTGGCGGGGACACAGTTTTGCCGCAAGCTTGACTTTTTCGCGCATGCGCTCGGGCGGATTGTCGATCAACAGATGGCTCTTGTCGTCGTCTCGCACCTCGAACACTTCCGGCGCCGTCTGCTGGCATTTCGTGTTCCCCTCGCACAGTTTCTGATCGACAACGACCTTCATTTGATGGGTTCTCCTTTTTCGCCGCCCACGGAACGCCGTCCGGCGAATCGATCATATAAGAGGGCAATTCCTGCGACTAGGAGCGCGCAGCCGCGGATAAGTATCTGACGCGCCGAGCCTCGGCCGGCCGGTGAGAGTGCGGGCAATGCCTGCGCACCCTTCATTGCGCGATTTTTTCTGTCATCCTTATGATCGATGTTCGGATTCGCGCGAAAGGTTTCGCTGATAATTGCGGTCCTCACGATGACTTCGACAATTCCCCCGCCTGCCGGCTTTGCCCAGCCGCCGCCGCTGATTCCGCGCGACACTCTGCTCGGCAATCCCGAGCGCGCCAATCCGCATATCGCGCCCGATGGCAAACGGCTGGCATGGCTCGCTCCCGACGAACACGAAATCCTGCAGGTGTGGGTGCAAACCGTCGGCCAGCACGACACGCGCGTCGTCACCGCCGACAAGAGCCGTGGAATCCAATCCTACGGATGGGCGTTCGATTCGAAAACGATCCTCTACGCACAGGACGCCGCCGGCGACGAAAACTTCCACCTGTTCGCCGTCGACCTCGATTCGCACAACGTCCGCGATTTGACGCCATGGCAGGGCGTACGCTCCGAGGTCGTCGCGTCCAGTCCGAAATTTCCCGGCCGGATACTGGTTGCGCTCAATCTCCGCGATCGCAAATTGATGGACGTCTATCGAATCGATCTGCGCACCGGCGCCGTCGAACTCGATACCCAAAACCCCGGCGACGTCGCGGGATGGCTTGCCGACGACGACCTGATAGTGCGCGCGGCCACGGTCACGACGCCCGACGGCGGCACCGAGCTTCGGATTCGCGACCGCGCGGCTGATCCGTGGCGCACGTTGATGAAAGCCGCGATGGAAGACAACCTGGCGGCGCTGGACTTCAGCCAGGACAGGCAATCGATCTTTCTCAGCAGCTCGATCGGGACGGACACCGCACGCCTGGTGCGCCATGAGATCGCGTCGGGCCATGAAACGGTTATCGCGCACAGCGACGATGCGGACCTGAGCGACGCGATGATTCAGCCGACCCGTCACGTCGTGCAGGCAGCCGCGTTCGACCCCGGCCGGATGCACTGGACCGTCGTCGACCCGTCGGTTCAGGCCGACTTCGACGCGATCGCGAAAATCACCGCCGGAGATTTCACCGTCGTTGACCGCGACCTCGCCGACCAGACGTGGCTCGTCTCGTTCGTAAGCGACCGTGCGCCGGCGCGCTGCTACTCGTGGGATCGCGCGGCAAGGAAAGCGACCTTTCTGTTCAGCACCCAGCCCAAACTCGACGACGCGCCGCTCGCTGCGATGAAGCCGGTTGAATTCGCCGCCCGCGACGGGATGAAAATCAACGGTTACCTCACTCTTCCCCTTGGCGCGCCGCCCAAGAATCTCCCGATCGTGCTCGTGGTGCACGGCGGGCCGTGGGCGCGCGACAGCTGGGGCTTCAATCCCTATATCCAACTGCTGGCGAACCGGGGTTATGCCGCGCTGCAGATAAACTTTCGCGGCTCGACCGGATTCGGAAAGAAATATCTGCACGCCGGCGACCGCCAGTGGGGCCTCGAAATGCAGACCGACCTGACCGACGGCGTAAAGTGGGCCGTGGATCAAGGCATCGCCGATCCGAAGCGAGTCGCGATATTCGGAGGTTCGTACGGCGGCTACGCGGCGCTGGCCGGGGCGGCATTCACGCCCGATCTGTATCGATGCGCGGTGGACGAATGCGGCCCGTCGAATCTGTTCACGTTGTTGGAGTCGTTTCCGCCGTATTGGGAAGTCGCGCGCTCGATCTTCTTCACCAGGGTTGGGAATCCCGGCGATCCCGGGGACAAGGAGCTGCTGACCACGGCGTCGCCGTTGTTCTCCGCCGACAAAATAAAAATCCCGATGCTGATCGGCCAGGGCGCAAACGACCCACGCGTGAAGCAGGCCGAGGCCGAGCAGATCGTCGATGCGATCGCCATGCATCGCGGGAGCGCGGTTTACGTTTTATACACCGACGAAGGCCACGGCTTCGTGCGGCCCGGAAATCGGCTCGACTTCACCGCCCGCATGGAGAAGTTCCTGGCCGACAATCTGGGCGGGCGCTACGAGCCGATGAAAGGCGATCGGATTCCCGGCTCGACCGCGCGGCTCCGCGTCGTCGTCGCGTCGCCGCTGAAGCATCAGAACTAGCATTGCCGCAGCGTGCGCGGGCGCTTCGCCGATCGGTTGTGCTATGAAATCGCAAAGGGGCGCGGACGACGACCCGTTGCCGCCTGATTCAGGAGGAATCGCCATGGCCGAATTCGGAATCTCGATGTTCCCGACTGACTACGCAATCCAGCCGATCGAACTTGCGCGCGCGGCTGAAGAACGCGGCTTCGAGTCGATGTTCTTTCCCGAGCACACTCACATACCCGCGTCGCGCAAGACGCCCTTCCCCGGCGGAACCGAATTGCCAAAGGAGTATTGGCATACGCACGATCCGTTCGTCGCGCTCGGCGCGGCGGCGGCCGTAACCAAAAAACTCAAACTCGGCACCGGAGTATGCCTGGTGGTCGAGCGCGACCCGATCACGCTTGCCAAGGAAGTGGCGTCGCTCGACATGATTTCGGGCGGCCGCGTGATCTTCGGCATCGGCGCGGGCTGGAACGTCGAGGAGATGGAGAATCATGGCGCGGTGTTCAAGCGGCGCTGGCAAATCGTCAGGGAAAAAATTCTCGCGATGCGCCAAATATGGACCAAGGAGGCGGCCGAGTTTCACGGCGAGTTCGTGAACTTCGATCCGATTTGGTCGTTTCCCAAACCGGTGCAGGCGGGTGGACCGCCGATTATCCTCGGTTCGCAATCGCCCAGGACGTTCGATCGCGTCGCCGAGTATTGCGACGGATGGATGCCGATCTATTCTCCGCGTTATGATCTCGCCGCCAACCTGAAAGCGCTTGCCGAAGCGGGGATGAAGGCTGGCCGCAAGAAACTTCCCGTCTCGATGTTTGGCGTCGGCCCAAACGAGGAACGCATTAAAACATTACTCGACCTCGGCCTTGATCGGCTGATTTTCGGGCTGCGGCCTGCCCCACGCGATACCGTGCTCCCGATGCTCGACAAGTACGCTGAACTGAAGGCCAAGGCGCGCTGACGCGAAGCGGGAATTTTCTGTCTGCCGGCGGTCTAAATATTTTTACCCCGAGGCTCTTGACTGAGTCAGTCCCGATCTTTACTCTAGCGACCCTATCGACTAAGGGTCGATAAAATGCTTTCGAAAAAATCGAAATACGCCCTCAAGGCGATGATGGTATTGGCCAAGGAATACGGTCAGGGACCCGTGCTCATATCTGACTTGGCCCAGCGCGAAGATATTCCGCGCAAGTTTCTGGAACTGATCCTGCTCGAACTCAAGAACCAGGGACTCCTCCAGAGCAAGAAGGGTAAGGGCGGCGGATACTTCCTTGGCCGCGATCCTCAACTGATCAGCGTTGGGCACATCGTACGCGTACTGGACGGGCCAATCGCACCGTTGCCATGTGTCAGCAAGATGGCATACATGCGATGCCGTGAATGCCGTGACGAGCGCACTTGTGCAATCAGATTCGTAATGAAGGAAGTCCGCGACGCGACCGCGAAGATAATGGACTCGACATCGCTGGCGGATATGCTCAGGCAGGTCGAGACGGTAGTTAACGGCAAGGAACCGCTGAGTTTTGCGATTTGAAACCAGGACTGCTCTTTTTTTTGGGATTAGTCTAGTCACCTAATGGGATAGATGATGAAAGTCGATTCAATTCTTTCTGGCCGGCGTGAGGTTCAGCCCGAGCCCGATTCAGGCGACGAGATTCTGCGGCGCATCGCAAGCGCCATCAGCGGCGTGCGCTTTGGGTCGGTAGAGGTCGTAATCCAGGACTCGCGAGTCGTGCAAATCGAGCGCAAAGAGAAGTTTCGCTTCGACAAGCCCGGTCGTGGGTAACAGCAGCCGCGAAATTAATCGTCCACGACAGTGAAAATATGAAAATCCAGGGAGGAGCCCGGACCAAGGAAGGATCCGGGTGCTCCATGACAGAGCCGTTAATCTTAAACCATGAGCTGACCGGTCATCCGGAAGTTCCCAAGACGATGAGGGGCTTTCGAGATGAGAAAATGCACTTTGCCGATCCTGCCAGTCCTGCTGGCGGCGGTAATTGTCGGGGTGTCGCTACCCGCCGGGCCGGCGCACGCGCAGTCGAAGCTATCCAAAGATCCGAAGGATCGGGAAATTGAGTTGCTCAAGACAGAAATCAAGCAACTCGAGCAGCGGGTCGATACGCTGGAAGGGCTGAGCCAGAAGGTGAAAGTGATCGATCAAAAGGTCGACGTTCAGGCCCAGAAACTTGACGTTCAGGCCCAAAAAATCGACGTTGAGGCCCAGACGGAGCGCAAGCAGGCGCTTGCGTGGCCGATCGTCAAGGCGGGCGACGAGGGATTCTCGCTCTCTTCGCCCGACCACGACTACAATATCGGTTTCGGCGGAATCATCCAGGGCGACGGCCGCTTCTTCACCAGCGGCGCGGACAAGGACAGCGGCAGCACATTCTTCCTGAACCGGGTGCGCCCGATTATCACCGGCTCGGTGGCGAAGTACTACAACTTCAACATCACGCCCGACTTCGGCCAGGGCAAAGTCGTACTGCAAGACGCCTACCTCAATATCACCTATTTCGATTTTGCGAGCCTGAGGGCCGGGAAGTTCAAGGCGCCGCTGGATCTCGAGCGCCTACAGTCGGATCGCGACCTGGAATTCAGCGAACGTTCGGAGATCCAGAATCTGGTCCCGAACCGCGACACTGGTTTCTCCCTGCACGGCAGACTTCTGGACGGCCGCGTCTTCTATGACGCCGCGTTGATGAACGGGGTGCCAAACAACACCGCGTCCGACACTTATGACGTCGACAACAACGACGGCAAGGATTTCGTCGGCCGTATCTTCGCGACACCGTTCGAAATCGGCGAGAACCAGTGGCTCAAGGGTCTCGGTTTCGGTTTCGCCGGTTCTTATGGCGATGAACGCGGCAGCACGATCTCGTCCTACAAGACGTATGGCGCGAGCACCTGGTTCTCATACGCCTCGGGAGTGACGGCGTCGGGGTTGCGCACGCGTCTGGAGCCGCAAGCCTACTACTACGTCGGCCCCTTCGGATTGATGGCCGAATACGCGCAGGACGAGCACTCGCTGAACCGGTTCGCCACACCCGGGAACATTCCGTTCAAACAGCAAATCAACCGGACCGATACCTTCACGGACACCGGCTATTTCGCGCAGGCCTCATACCTGTTGACCGGTGAAAACGCGTCCTACGGGTGGGTCAAGCCATATCATCCGTTCGACCCGCGCAATGGATCGTGGGGCGGATGGGAGTTGGCGGCCAGAATCAGCAACGTCGCCACGGATACCCGACAGTTCCAGCTCGGTTTCGCCAATCCGGACGCGTCCGCGAAGACTGCGACCGAGTTTGCGGCGGGCGTCAACTGGTATCTGACCAGCAACATCAAGTGGCAGTTCGACTATGCGAACACGTACTTCGACGGGGGCGCTGGTACGACCGCCGAGACCAAGGACCGGCCTAACGAAAGCTGCTTCGAGTCGCAACTGCAGATTTCGTTCTGAGGTGGAATATCGGAATGTCCGGTAGCAGGTTGAAATTGACACATACGCTCGCCGCCGCCCTCGTGGTGGCGGCGAGCGTTGCTCTCGGTGTGCGCGCCGCGCGCGCAGCTCAAGTCACACTCCTCAACGTATCGTACGATCCGACCCGTGAACTCTACGAAGCTGTCAACGCGCAGTTCGCGAAGGAGTGGAAGGCGAAGACGGGCGACGACGTCACCGTCAACCAATCGCACGGCGGCTCGGGCAAGCAGGCGCGCGCGGTAATCGACGGCCTGGAGGCCGACGTGGTGACGCTCGGGCTGGCCGGCGACATCGACGCGATCGTCGAGAAGGCGGACTTGCTGCCGTCGAACTGGCAATCGCGCCTGCCCGACAACAGCTGTCCCTACACGTCGACCATCGTGCTGCTGGTGCGCAAGGGAAATCCGAAAAAGATCCACGACTGGGATGACCTGGTAAAACCGGGCATCGCGGTAATCACGGCGAATCCGAAGACCTCGGGCGGCGCGCGATGGAATTTCCTGGCGGTGTGGGGCTACGCGCTCAAACGCAACGGCGGCGACGAGGCGAAGGCGGCGGCGTTCGTCAAGCTGCTCTACAAAAACGTGCCCGTGCTCGATTCCGGCGCGCGCGGCTCGACGACTACTTTCGTCGAGCGCGAAATCGGCGACGTGCTGATCGCGTGGGAAAACGAGGCGCGGACGGCGATCAAGCAATTTGGCGCCGACAAGTTCGAGGTCGTGTATCCGTCGGTAAGCATCCTGGCCGAACCTCCCGTTGCGTGGGTGGACAAGGTGGACGACCGCCGCGGCACGGCGGCGATCTCGAAGGCGTACCTGGAATTTCTGTACACGCCCGCGGCCCAGGAAATAATCGCGCAGAATTTTTTCCGTCCGCGCGATAAGGCCGTCGCCGCGAAGTATGCGAGCCAATTTCCAGGCATGAGCCTGCTCACGATTGATTCGGATTTTGGCGGATGGAAAAAGGCGCAGCCCAAGTTTTTCGGCGACGGCGGCGTATTCGACAAGATCTATCAACCGGGAAGTTAGGGGAGCCGGGGCAAAGCGGCGCGCGATGGCATCGAACACGAAACGCAGCAACGTGCTGCCGGGATTCGGCCTGACTCTGGGCTTCACGCTCGCGTACCTCGGAATCGTCGTGCTGATTCCGATCTCGACGATCTTCTTCAAGACTTTCACGCTGACCTGGCCCCAGTTCTGGGCCGCGGTTGCAAGTCCGCGCACTATCGCGGCCTACCGGCTGAGCTTCAGCGCATCGATCGCAGGCGCGTTGGTCAACTCGGTGTTCGGGTTCATCGTGGCGTGGAGCCTGGTTCGTTACGAATTTCCGGGCAAAAGCCTGATTGACGTGATGGTCGATCTGCCGTTCGCGCTGCCGACTTCGGTAGCGGGAATCACTCTCACCGCGATTTATGCGAGCAACGGATGGATTGGGCGGTACCTCGCGCCGCTGGGAATAAAAGTCGCGTACACTCCGCTCGGAGTGGCGGTCGCGCTTACTTTCGTCGGGCTGCCGTTCGTGGTGCGCACCATCCAGCCGGTGCTCGAGGATCTCGATCAGGAATACGAGGAGGCCGCGGCGACGCTCGGCGCAAGCCGCTTGCAGACGTTCGTATTGGTGATCGCGCCCGCACTGATTCCCGCGCTGCTGACCGGGTTCGCACTCGCGTTTGCGCGCGCGCTCGGTGAATACGGCTCGGTCGTATTCATTTCAGGCAACATGCCGATGCATACCGAAGTGGTGCCGTTGCTGATCATGAGCAAGCTCGAGCAATTCGATTACGCCGGCGCGACGGCGATCGCGGTGGTGATGCTGACGGTGTCGTTCTTGATTCTGCTCGGGGTTAACGTGCTGCAAAGGTGGAGCAGCCGCCGCCTGACGGCCTGACGGTGCAGATGGCCAGCCAACCGCATCGCGAACCGAAACGACCCGGGACGGCGGATCCGCCCATGGTCAGAATCGCGCTGATCACGATCGCGATGGTGTTTGTCGCGCTATTTATTTTCATCCCGGTAATCGCGGTTTTCGCCGAGGCGCTGCGGAAAGGAGTCGGCGCTTACTTTGCCGCGATCGCCAATCCTGAGGCGCGCGCCGCAATTCGGCTGACGCTGATGACCGCCGCGATCGCGGTGCCGCTCAACGTTACTTTCGGTATCGCCGCATCGTGGGCGATCGCGCGCTTCGATTTTCCCGGCAAGCAAACACTCCTGACGCTGATCGACATACCGTTTTCGGTCTCGCCGGTCATCTCGGGGATGCTGTTCGTGCTGCTGCTCGGGGTGCGCGCGCCGCTTGGCGGATTCCTTGCCGCTCACGGCATCAGGGTGATTTTTGCGGAGCCGGGAATCGTGCTGGCGACGCTCTTCGTTACGTTTCCGCTGGCCGCGCGCGAACTCATCCCGATCATGCAGGCGGTCGGCAGCGAGGAGGAAGAAGCCGCGATCGTGCTGGGCGCCGGTGGATGGCAAATGTTTTTTCGGGTGACGATCCCCAACGTCAAGTGGGGGCTGCTGTACGGCCTGGTGTTGTGCAACGCGCGCGCGATGGGCGAGTTCGGCGCGGTCTCGGTGGTTTCGGGGCATATCCAGGGGCACACGAACACGATGCCGCTGTACGTCGAGATTCTGTACAATGATTTTCAGTTCGCGGCCGCATTTGCGGTCTCGTCGCTGCTTACCATGCTCGCGATCGCGACGCTCATCGCCAAGCGTTTTCTGGAGCGCCGAGTGGTTCCGGTGAAGCAGGCACAGGACGAACTGGCGGTCAAAGTTGCGGCATGAGTATCGAGCTCAGAAATATAGCCAAGAAGTTCGGCGATTTCGTCGCGGTTGACAATCTCAACCTGCATATCGAAACCGGCGAGCTGGTCGCGCTGCTGGGGCTGTCGGGCTCGGGCAAGACCACGCTGCTACGGATAATCGCGGGGCTGGAAACGCCGGACACCGGCGAGGTGCTGTTTCACGGCGAGGACGCCAGCGACGTCAGCGTTCGCGAGCGCAAAGTCGGTTTCGTATTTCAGCACTACGCGCTATTTCGCCACATGACGGTGTTCGAAAACGTCGCCTTCGGGCTGCGCGTGATCCCGCGGCGCGCGCGCCCCGCCGAGGCCGCGATCGCGCGGCGGGTGCATGAGCTGCTGAAGCTCGTGCAGCTTGATTTTCTTGCCGATCGCTACCCCTCGCAGCTCTCCGGCGGGCAGCGCCAGCGCGTCGCACTCGCGCGCACGCTGGCCGTGGAGCCAAAAGTGCTGCTGCTCGACGAGCCGTTCGGCGCGCTCGACGCCAAGGTGCGGCAGGAACTGCGCCGATGGCTGCGGCGACTGCACGACGAGATCAAGATAACCAGCGTTTTCGTCACTCACGATCAGGAAGAGGCGCTCGAACTCGCCAACCGGATCGTCGTTATGAACCAGGGGCGCATCGAGCAGATCGGCTCGGCCGAGGAGGTCTATCACCATCCCGCCAACGCTTTCGTGTACAACTTCCTGGGCAACGTGAACCTGTTCCACGGCCGAATCGAGAACGGCCGCGTGTTTCTCGGCGATACTGCCGTCGAACTCGAGAACACCCATGCCCATGCGCATCCCGAGACCGGCAAGGCGGTCCTCTACGTGCGGCCGCATCTGCTGGAAATCGTGATGAAGCCCAACGGCAAGCAGACGTTCCCGGCGACCGTGAAGTCGATCAATCCGGCCGGTCCGCAGGTCAAGATCGAGTTGGTCGCCGAGTGGGGCGACATGGTGCAGGTCGAGATCGATCACGAACGCTACCAGGCGCTGCATCTGGAGCCGGGCGCGAACGTTTTTCTCAGACCCAAGGAACAGAAGCTGTTCGTCTATTCGATCTAGATTCCAGGGCTGGTTGCGGGGAAGCGGGCGGCCTTCGACGCCGTCGTCTAATATGCAATGATCAACACAGCGGTCGAAAGTTGGCTCAGAGCAGTAATCATTCGAATAGTCACAACGAGCGTCTGATCGGGCGGCGAGTATTCATCGCCGCGATCGCCGCGATACCGGCGGTCGTCGCATTCGGTTACGCTGAAACCGCCGCCGCATCCGATGCATCCGGCAATTCGCCGGACCCGGATGCGCCGGGCATAGTCAAAGTATCGATAGTGGAGTTCACCGATTCCGGCCAAAGAAAGGGACTCGTGATGGAAGATAAAGTCGTCAAGACGGACGAGGAATGGCGCAAGGAGCTGACCCCGGAGCAGTACGAGGTCACGCGCAAAAAGGGCACCGAGCGCCCGTTCGCAAACCTATACGCCGAGAATCACGACAAGGGTCTGTATCGGTGCATCTGCTGCGGCAATGCGCTGTTCAGCTCCGACACCAAGTTCGAATCCGGCACCGGATGGCCGAGCTTCTATCAGCCGATCGCGCCGGAGAACGTCAAGACGGAGACCGACAGTTCGCTTTTCACGAAGCGGACCGAGGTGCTGTGCGCGAAATGCGACGCGCATCTCGGGCACGTGTTCGACGACGGTCCGCGGCCGACCGGGTTGCGCTACTGCATGAATTCCGCGTCGCTCAAGTTCATCAAGCCCGACGAACCGAATAAGCCGTGAGTCGCGATGGCCCGCGCGTAAGCATTGCGCGAGCCGCCATTAGGAGATCGCGACATGCTTAGCGACGCGCGGAAATATTGCGTCGATGCCAAAATGCTCGACGGCGCCGCGATCCGGATCCGTGCGATTCGCCCCGACGATCAGGAACGCCTGCACGAGCATTTCGGGAGGCTCAGCGAACAGTCCGTCTACTTTCGTTTCATGGGGGCCAAGCGCGATCTGTCGCCGCACGATCTGAAGGGTCTGACCGAGCTCGACTTCAAGAGTCACGTCGGTCTGGCCGCGACCGTAACTGAGAATGGCCGCGAACGCTTCATCGGCGTCGGTCGTTATATTTGCGGCTCCGATCCGCATCGCGCAGAGGTCGCGTTCGCAATTCTCGACGAGTTCCAGGGCCGCGGCATCGGCACTCTGCTGCTCGAACATCTGAGCCTTATTGCCGACGCAAACGGGATCGCGCAGTTCGAAGCCGACGTGCTCGGCGACAACCGCCAAATGCTGGAGGTGTTCGCGCACAGCGGTTTCGAGAGCCGTCGCTCTTTGGATTCGGGCGTCGTACATCTCTACTCCTCGACAAGCAAAATGTTGAAAAAGTAAGTTTCTTTTGGGTAATCGCACTTCAGCCGGGGAGGTCATTCGATGAGTCTGGTCGAGTTCGCAATCGAGGGCGGAATCGCGATCGTAACTATCAACCGTCCTGGGGCGCGCAACGCGGTCGATCAGCCCACCGCCGCGGCGCTGGCCGGCGCGATGCGCCGCTTCGACGCCGACGACGCTCTCTCGGTCGCGATCCTGACCGGCGCGGGCGGGACGTTTTGCGCGGGCGCAGATCTGAAAGCGGTCGCCACCGATCGCGGCAATCGCGTGACCGAGAACGGCGACGGACCGCTCGGATGCACGCGGATGCTCCTCAGCAAGCCGGTGATTGCGGCGGTCGAGGGATTCGCAGTCGCGGGCGGAATCGAACTCGCGCTGTGGTGCGACCTGCGCGTGGCCGCTCGTGACGCGATCTTCGGCGTGTATTGCCGGCGCTTCGGTGTGCCGCTGGTCGATGGCGGCACGATCCGGCTGCCGCGCTTGATTGGGATGAGCCGTGCGATGGACATGATCCTGACCGGCCGCAGTGTCTCCGGCGAAGAGGCGTTCGCGATGGGCCTTGCGAATCGCGTCGTCGAGCCGGGCACTGCCTTGGCGCAGGCGCGGGAACTGGCCAAACAGATAGCGGGCTTCCCGCAGCGATGCATGCGCTCGGACCGGATATCTGCGTACGAGGGCTGGACCTTGGCGCTTGGCGATGCGCTCAAAAACGAGCATCGCCACGGGATCGAAACGATCCGTTCAGGCGAGACGCGCGCCGGTGCCGAGCGCTTCGCGTCGGGAGTGGGCAGGCACGGCAAATTCTGAGGCAGCCTCGATTTAACCGCTGCCGGGGGTTGTGCCGCTGCACCGGTTCGTGTACCTTACCCCCAAGTCAATCGTGACTTTATGCGCGCGTCGGATTCCGTGACGCCACCCTCTCAACCCATCAGACCCATAAGTTCGGTACTTTTTTCGAACTGGAATCCGGGGCTCTGAACCATAGGATACTCTTTGTCGTTTTCTGAATTTCCCGTATCACCCGAGATCCATCGTTCAATCAAAGACCGCGGTCATCACACACCGACCCCGGTCCAGGCCGGAGCTATCCCGGTTGCGCTCAGCGGGCGCGACGTGGTGGCCACGGCTGAAACCGGCAGCGGCAAGACCGCGGCCTTTCTGATCCCGACTATAGATCGGCTGCATCGCAAGAACACCCGGCATCTCGCCGCGCTGGTGATCATGCCGACGCGCGAGCTTGCTGCGCAGGCCGCGCGCGAGTTCGATCTGATCGCACGCCATACCCGCATCCGCTGCGCGACCGTGGTCGGCGGCGAATCCGAACGGCGCCAAATCGACGAGATTCGCAAGGGCGCGCAAGTGCTCGTCGCGTGTCCCGGACGGCTCATCGACTTTATCGAGCGCGGCATCGTCAAGCTCGACAAAATTGAAGTCGTGATCATCGATGAGGCCGACCGCCTGCTCGACATGGGCTTTCTGCCGCAACTGCGCCGGATCATGCGGATGGTGCCGAAGAATCGCCAGACCATGATGTTCTCGGCAACGATGGCGTCCGGTCCCGAAATGATCGCGCGCGAATTCCTGACCACGCCTGAGCGCATCACGGTCGGCGGCAAATCCGCGCCGCCGTCGCAAATTCGCCAGTCGATTTATCCGGTCACGCTCGAGAACAAGGGACCAGTGCTGCTCGAGATTCTCAAGCGTCCCGAAGTGGAGAGCGCGATCGTCTTCACGCGCACCAAGAGCCGCGCCGACCGGGTTGCCAAGATGCTGCAACGCGCCCACGTCAACGCGGTGCAGATCCACGGCGACCGCTCGCAGAGCCAGCGCAATGCGGCGTTGGCGGGATTCCGCGCGCGAAAGTTTCGCGTGATGGTCGCGACCGACGTGGCCGCCCGCGGACTGGACATCCCCGACGTTTCGCACGTCATCAACTTCGATCTGCCCGATGAGACCGAGGGCTACATCCATCGCATCGGCCGCACAGCCAGGATGGGCAAGGCGGGCGAGGCGATCAGCCTGGTCACGCAAGATGAACGCGTCAACCTGGCGCGGCTGGAACGCACGCTCGGCAACGCGCTCGATCGCGAGCACGTCGAGGGTTTCGAGAAAATCGAAATTCACGCGCCCAAGCCGGTGACTGTCTTCCGCTCGTCCGGCGCGCGCAATAAATCGGCGCGTAATCGCCCGCGCTCGCGCTGGGCGTAACCGCCGCAATTTCCCGGAAATAAGTCCGGCCACCACCGTGCCGATCGCAACCGCGATCGGCACGGTGGAAATCAGTGCTGCCCGCTAAGCCGGGATCGGACCAGTCAGCGACGCCCGCTGCGAAATCTCAATGAAGTTGCCGTCGGGGTCGCGAATGAACGAAATCCGCGCCACCGCGCCCAGCGTGACCGGCGCCGCGCCTTCCCAAACACCCATCGACATGAAGCGTCGATGCTCTCCGTCGCAGTCGCGCACCTGCACCGTGATGTAACGCATCCCCACTGCGCGCATCGACGCGATCACGTCCACCGCGCTGGCCGTCGGTGATTTCCGGGCGCGCATCGCCGCGAGTTCGTGCCTGAAGCTGATAATCGTCTCGCCCAGCTTGAAGCGGCCCGCGCCAATCCTCTGTGCCTGTAGCGCGTCGGCGTAGAAATTCTCGAAGGCGGCCTCGTCGGTGACGCCGATATGGATTTCGATCTGATTGACGCCGCGCTGACCGCTCGGCGCCAGCTCGACCTCGTTGCCGTCGGGGTCCTGCAACGGAAGCGGCATCGGCGTGCGCGGATCGGAAATCGAAAGCTTTCGGTAGCCGCCTGCGACGCGGGCCGGGAGCGGATCGCGGACGTGATTTATCTTGAGCACCGATCCGAGCAATCCGAAACGATATTGCCTCACGCCTGCGCCGACCGGGATCATCTCCTCGTAGGGCAGCCGGATTCGCTCGCCATAGAATGCGCGCATCTCGTCGAGCCGGTTGGTGAAAATTCCCACGTCCACGAATCGCTTTGCCAATTCCATTTCGATCTCCCGCAAATGCGCCGCGCGCCGGTACTATCCTCGCCCATCGAACGATCTCCATTCAATCATCCGCCTCTCGCCCGCGCGTTTTCTCCCCGTCGGCCCGCTTCGCGCTCGCTTTCATTTGTTGGCGATCTGGGTTACCTGTTGCGATACAAATCACTAGCCTCGCGAGGATCGAAATGGACTTTTCACTGACCCCCAAAACCGAACAATTGCGCAAGCGCGTTTCCGACTTCATGGACCAGTACGTCTTTCCCATCGAAAAGGAAGTTCAGCGCGAGATAGGCGAGAGCGGGCATACCGAGCCCCAATGCCTCAAAGACGTCCGCAAAAAAGCCAAGGCCGAGGGCCTTTGGAACCTCTTTCTGCCCGGCAAAGACGGCGCCGGTCTCAACAACCACGAGTATGCGCCCCTGTGCGAGCTGATGGGCCGCAGCCCGATTGGCGCGCGCGCGTTCAACTGCATGGCGCCCGATACCGGCAACATGGAAATCCTGTCCGAGTTCGGCACTCCCGAGCAGAAAAAGAAATGGCTCCAGCCCTGTCTCGACGGCGAGATGCGCACCTGCTTCTCGATGACCGAGCCTGATACTGCGGGCTCCGATCCGACTCAGCTCAAGACCCGCGCCGTTCGCGACGGCGACTACTACGTGATCAACGGCCACAAGTGGTTCACTTCCAATGCGATTGGCTCGAGCTTCGCGATCGCGATGGTCGTGACGGACCCCGACGCGGAGCCGCATCGCCGCGCCAGCCAGATAATCGTTCCGACCGACACTCCCGGATTCAACCTGGTTCGCCCCGTGCCGGTGATGGGCCACACCGGCGGCGGCGGGCATTGCGAGATTATCTACAAGGACTGCCGCGTGCCGCTGACCAACATACTCGGCGAGGAAGGCGGCGGCTTCGCAATCTCGCAGGCGCGGCTGGGCCCCGGACGCATCCACCACTGCATGCGAATCATCGGGGTCGCCGAACGTGGGCTCGAACTGATGTGCAAGCGGGCGAACACGCGCTTCACGCACGGCAGCTTCCTCGCCGACAAGGCCAACATCCAGGAGTGGATCGCCAACTCGCGAATCGAGATCGACTCATGCCGCCTGATGGTGATGCATGCGGCGTGGAAGATGGACACCGCGGGCAAGCGCGAAGCGCGCAACGAAATCTCGATGATCAAAGTGATGTGCGCGAACATGGTGATGATCGTGCTCGATCGCGCCATCCAGGTGTTCGGCGCCGCCGGCGTCAGCGACGACATCCCGATCGCGCGGATGTGGCGCGACAGCCGCTCGCTGCGAATCGCCGACGGCCCCGACGAAGTGCATCGCATGACCATCGCTCGCCGCGAACTGCGCAAGTACAAGTGAGGCCGATTCTTCTGGTGCGCGCTCATGGCTGAAGCGATGGAAGTTGTCCCTGAATTTGGCGAGGTCCGCGACGAGGAGCAGCTCGACTGGGGCAAGCTCGCCGCCTACTTGCGCGGCAAGCTTCCCGGCGCCGACGCGTCGATGACCGTAAAGCAGTTTCGCGGCGGATCGTCGAATCTCACCTACCTGCTGCGCTTCGGCGACCAGGAATGGGTGATGCGCCGGCCGCCATTCGGGCCGCTGCCCGTCGGCGGGCATGACATGGGCCGCGAGTACAAGGTGCTCTCGCGGCTGTGGGAAGTCTTCAAGCCGGCGCCGCGCGGGATGCTCTACAGCGACGACGCGTCGATCGTCGGCGCGCCATTTTTCGTGATGGAGCGGCGCAATGGGATCGTCATCAAAAATCGCGAGCCGCTGCCCGTAGAGCTCGGCAACGATCCGGCGGCGTTTCGCGCAATCTCGGAAGGATTCATCGACACGCTGGCCGATTTGCACGCCGTCGATTACGCGGCGATCGGACTTGGCTCGCTGGGCAAGCCCGACGGATTCCTAAAGCGCCAGGTAACCGGATGGATGGGGCGATGGGAGAAGGCGAAGACCCGCGAAGTGCCGCTGATGGAGAAGCTCGGCGCCTGGTTTCTCGACAACCTCCCCGTGTCGCCGCCGCCGGTGCTCGTGCATAACGACTTCTACCTGCACAACATCATGCTCGGCGCCGTCAATCACGGCGAGGTGGTCGGGGTATTCGACTGGGAAATGTCCACCATCGGCGATCCGCTGGTCGATCTCGGCATCGCGATTGGCTACTGGCGCGACAAGACCGACCCGCCCGAACTGGTGATGACCTCCTACGGCGAGGCGCACACGCTGCGCCCCGGCTTCATGACCCGCGACGAACTGGTGCATCGCTATTCGAGCCGCACCGGCCGCGACGTGAGCGGCATCCCGTTTTACTGGGCGTGGGCGCATTGGAAGACTGCGACCGTCGTCGAGCAAATCTACGTGCGCTACGTGCGCGGGCAGACCACCGATCCGCGCTTCGCCCTGATGGGTCCGATGGCGCCGGCGCTCGCGTTCGCCGCCGCGCAGGTCGCCTCGCGCCTCGGCTTCAAGGGATAGCAGAGCCTTGCGTGGCTGACGCCGGAGTGTCCGTCGAGATTCTTCGCTGCAGCAGCTTCCGCTCAGAATGACGGAAGAGGTCCGATGTTTTTTTGTGTCATCCTGAGCGCAGCGAAGGATCTCGCGCGCGCAAGCGCGCGGCGTGATGCGCGGCTGCTGCCATCCCCTTTTCAGCCAGCCGCAACTAGGCTATCCAAGGTAGAAGGCGGCTAACAATTATCCCGGCCCGGAGGTTTCCCACTCTTGCACGCCATCGATTACGAAGCCCCAACCACGCTCGCGCAGGCGGTCAGCATCCTCAAAGCCCACGGCGAGAACGCCCGCCCGTTCTGCGGCGGCACCGATATCATCGTCCAGTTGCGCGCCGGAGTCCGCCGCACCGAGCATCTGGTTGACGTCAAGAAAATCAAAGAGCTGCAAACTCTTTTCTTCGATGCGAAGCAGGGATTGCGGCTCGGCGCGGCCGTGCCTTGCATCGAGATCAGCGAGAGCGACGTGATGCGGCGTTATTACCCCGGCTTGACCGAGGCGGCCCATCTCATCGGCTCGCTGCAGATCCAGAACCGCGCCTCGGTGGGCGGCAATCTGTGCAATGGATCGCCGGCCGCGGACACTACGCCTGCCCTGATAGCGCTCGGCGCGCGCGCCCGAGTCGTCGGCCCCAATGGCGAGCGCGAGGTGCCGGTCGAGGCTTTCGTCGTCTCGCCGGGACGCACCGTGCTCAAGCCCGGCGAGTTGCTGGTCGAACTGCTGGTTCCGGCGCCCGCGCCGCATTCGAGCGACGCGTATCTTCGATTCATCCCGCGCAACGAGATGGATATCGCGGTCGTCGGCGTGGGAGCGTCGCTTACCCTCGACGGCGACAAGGTGAAGGCGGCGCGGATCGCACTGGGCGCCGTTGCGGCGACTCCGATCCTCGCAGCCAAAGCCGCCGACGCGATCATCGGTAAGAAACTCGACGACGCGGCCCTCGAGGCCGCCGGCCATGCGGCGAGCGACGCCTGCTCGCCCATCGATGACATGCGCGGGACGGCGGAATTTCGGCTCCACATCGCCGCGGTGCTCACGCGACGGGTGCTCTCAATCGCCGCCGAACGCGCGAAAAAGAACTGAATCACACCAACGCAAACACCAACGGCACATAGAACAATGTCCAAAAAGACCCTGGTAGAAGCGACGATCAACGGCGAAACGATCGAGTTCCTGTGTGAGCCGCGCCAAAGCCTGCTTGAAGCGCTGCGCGACGTGCTCGAGCTCACCGGCTCGAAGGAAGGATGCCTGACCGGCGATTGCGGCGCTTGCACCGTGCTCGTCGACGGCCGCGCGGTATGCTCGTGCCTGATGCTTGGCGTCGAAGCTCAAGGCAAGAGCATCGTGACCGTCGAGGGACTCGCCACCAACGGCGTGCTTTCCGTTTTGCAGAACAAGTTTCTCGAGCACGCGGCCTTGCAGTGCGGCATCTGCACGCCCGGATTCCTGATTTCGGCGAAGTCGCTGCTCGATCGCAATCCGAAACCGACCGAGCACGAAGTTCGCTACGCGCTGGCCGGGAACCTGTGCCGATGCACCGGTTATGACAAGATTGTAAAGGCGGTGCTCGATGCGGCTGCGGACATTCGCTCGCAGGGCGAAGTCAAAGCGGCGCCGCGCTGAGCGCATCGCAGTACTGACAGGACTACCGATACGACCAGGCGATCCGAGAGGTAAGGCATGGCGGCATCAACCACGACAGGCGATTTCAAAGTCATCGGCACGCGTCCGATTCGGCCCGACGGCGTTGACAAAGTGACGGGCCGCGCCAAGTTCGGCGCCGACTACGCATTCCCCGGGATGCTGCACGGCAAGGTGCTGCGCAGCCCGCACGCCCACGCGATTATCAAATCGATCAAGATTGACAAGGCGCTCAAGCTCCCCGGCGTGAAGGCTATCGTCACCTCGAAGGATCTCCCGCAGGCTGAGAATAAGCTCGAACAGTCCGGCGAGCTGACGGTCAATCCGAGGCACCTGTCGATGAACATCCTCGCCCACGACAAGGTCCTGTATGACGGCCATGCGATCGCCGCCGTCGCCGCGACCAGCCCGCATATCGCCGAGGAAGCGCTGCGCCTGATCGAAGTCGAATACGAAGTGCTGCCGCCCGTGATGACCGTCGATGCCGCCATGAGGCCAGGCGCGCCGATTCTGCTCAAGGATCTACGCAACAACGAGGAAGGCGACAAGCCGACCAACGTCGCGCAGCACTTCCAGTTTAAACGCGGCGACGTCGCGGCCGGATTCAAGGCGGCCGACTATGTGATCGAGCGCGAATTCAACACCGCGATGGTGCACCAGGGATACATCGAGCCTCACAACGCCGTCGGTATCTACAACTCCGACGGACAGGCAACGATTTACTGCTCGACCCAGGGCGCCTTCGACGTGCGCTCGCTGAGCGCGCACGTGTTGGGGATGCCGGTCGGCAAAATCAAAGTCGTGCCGGCCGAAATCGGCGGCGGCTTCGGCGGCAAGACCACCATCTACCTCGAGCCGCTCTCGGTGCTGCTCTCGAAGAAGACCGGCGCCCCCGTCAAGCTCGTCATGTCGCGCTCGGAGGTGCTCCGCGCGAGCGGACCGACCCCGGGCTCGAAAATCAAAGTGAAGATGGGTGCGACCAGCGACGGCAAGCTCGTCGCCGCCGAAATCTGGATGGCATACGAGGCGGGCGCGTTCCCGGGCTCGCCGGTGGCAGCCGGCGCGCTGTGCATCATCGCTCCGTACACCGTCGAGAATTTTCAAATCGACGCGTACGACGTGGTGGTCAATCGGCCCAAGACCAACGCCTATCGCGCGCCGGGCACCACCCAGGCCGCGTTCGCGTCCGAGACTGTGATCGACGAACTGGCCGAGAAGTGCGGAATCGATCCGATCGACTTCCGGATCAACAACGGGGTCAAAGAAGGCTCCCCGCAGATCATGGGCCCTCCCTTCAAGCGCATCGGATTTATCCAGACCTGCGAAGCGATCAAGAACAGCCCGCATTACAAGTCGAAACTGACCGGCAAGTTCCGCGGACGCGGCGTCGCGTCGGGATTCTGGTTCAACGCCGGGATGCAGTCGTCGGCAATGGTGAATATCCACACCGACGGAACCGCCAGCGTCGTCACCGGCTCGCCGGATATCGGCGGCTCGCGCGCGTCGATGGCGATGATCGCTGCCGAAGTGCTCGGAATGCCGATGACCGACGTGCGGCCGATCACCGCCGACACCGATTCGATCGGTCATACCGACGTGACCGCCGGTAGCCGCGTTACTTTCGCAACCGGGATGGCGGTGTACGAGGCGGCCAAGGACGCCGTGCGCCAGTTGATCGAGCGCGCCGCCAAGGTCTGGGAGAAGAAGCCCGACGAAGTCGAATTCCGCGACGGCATGCTCCACGCCAAAGGCAACGGCGTGCCCCCGATGTCGATCAAGCAGCTCGCACCACGCTTCCCTCGCACCGGCGGACCGATCACCGGCCGCGCCAGCGTCAATCCGCGCGGCGTGGGCCCTGGATTTGCCACCACCGTCGTTGACGTCGAGGTCGATCCCGACACCGGCAAGGTGCAAGTGCTGCGATGCACCATCGCGCAAGACGCCGGCAAGGCGATTCATCCGAGCTACGTCGAAGGACAAATGCAGGGCGGAACCGCGCAGGGAATCGGGTGGGCGCTCAATGAGGAATACTTCTACGACGACAAGGGCACGCTGCGTAACTCCAGTTTCCTCGACTACCGGATCCCGACCTGCCTCGACTTGCCGATGATCGAAACGATCATCGTCGAGGAAGCAAACCCCGGCCATCCGCTGGGCGTGCGCGGCGTCGGCGAGGTGTCGATCGTGCCGCCGGTAGCAGCGGTCGCCAACGCGATCTATCGCGCCGTGGGCGTCAGGATGACCCAGACGCCGATGTCGCCGCCGAGGTTGCTCAAGGCGATCCTGAAGCATCGCGGCGCCGCGCAACATTCCGCAGCGGCAGATTGATCACCAGTGATCGAAAGGGGGCGGCCGAAGTCGCCTCCCCCCCCATATTTTTTTGCAATGCCAATTGTCGTGATTCCCGCACTGCTACGCAAATTCACCGGCGGCGTTGAGCGAGTCGAGCTGCCGGGAAAATCGATCCGCGAACTGATTCGGCATCTTGGCGAGCGGTTTCCAGGGATCGACAAGCAGTTACTTGAGGACGGAGACATCCGGCCGTCGATCGCGGTGTCAATCGACGGTGAAATAGCCACCGGCGGCGTGCTCGATACCGTTGGCGAGAACAGCGAAGTGCATTTCATTCCCGCGCTTGGCGGAGGCGACGTCTGAGCGCCAAACAGCGCCGGCGAAAGCCGCTTTTCTCCGTGGATGGCGGGTCCGGAGGGTTCCGTAGCGTTCTTGCAACACACCCGCACTTAAGTACAATACGTTTGCTAGCCGGGGTTTGCCCCCCTTTTCCCGGTTGGCTGCGGGCCGGGCAGAGCAATCTGCCTGGCCCTAATTTATTGCTCAGAATAATTCCCCGACTGCTTCGCGGATTAAGTTTCCTTCCCAAGCTTTCCGCCCTTGCTGGCAGCAGGATTCCCCGTTTGATCGTCAGGATCAGGCGCCCCCGATTTGATTAGCAATGCTAATAAATCTCCGACCTTCGATATTTCGCTTTTCTTGCCACACCCCTGTAACGCCTATATAGCTCTCGTAGATGCTAAGAATGTGGCGGGAATGACGTACAAATATTTGTTCAAATCGGCCTGCGAGCAGTTGAAGCTGAGCGTATGGGCAAAGGGTGAAATCGCCTTAGGGTACAACCCGATCTTCTACCGTCGCGATCCATTCGGTGTCTGGATGCAGTACAGCGCGCACGGCAATACCTTGTCCCATTTTGGCTGGGAGATCGGTTACATTAAGCCCGTCGAACAAGGCGGGACCAACGAGCTTTCGAATCTTCAACCCGTCCAGTGGCGGAACAACCGCAACCGGACCGCCCCCCAGCCCTAATCCATCTCGCTCTGAATTGTAGCGTGGCCGCGCGCGACAACGGAGCGCGGCCTTAAGCNNTTAACATTGGGTGCAGGGCTCACCCCTGCCGCGCTCCGTTGTCGCGCGCGGCCCCTGCCACCGGCTTAATACTGCGCTGCCGTCGCCACGGCCAAGGGCCACCCTTGCCCGTTGGCCCTTCCATGGCGTAGTCGCGAAAAGATGCGTTGCGCAGATTTTCGCGTCTTCTTAATACCGGGTGCAGGGGTCACCCCTGCCCAAGGAGGTGCGGAACCCACGGTGGGTTCCGCATTCAATCAAGTTCTCCTGCCGAACACGCCGGTGCTTCGCCTACCGCTTGCGGGGCCGGAAGACCAGCACCGAGCACGGCGCGTTACGCACCAGCTTCTCGGTGACGCTGCCGAGCAGAATACGCTCGCCGCCGGTCCGTCCGTGCGTAGCAACCACGATCAGGTCAATCGCCTGCTCTTTGGCGTAGTCGGCGAGTTTTTGAGCCGGAGGTCCGACCACGGCAAAGGTGAAGACCTGCTTTGAATTGCCGAGCTCGTCCTTCTTGATGCGCGCGAGTTCCTCTTCCGCCTGCTCGAGCATCGCGCCTTCCCGCGCCAACTCGCGGTTCTGCTCGATCGTGGACGGGATGAGCCTTTGCTGCGGCGCGATCACGTGCACCAGGTGAACTTCCTCGGCGCCGAGGTCCTTCGCCAGTTCCATCGCGCCGTGCATCGCTTCCATCGAGGGTTCGGAAAAGTCGATTGGGGTGAGAATTTTTTTGATATTCTGAATCATGAGAGCCTCCCGAGTACGATAGACAGACTCTGGAATTACCACGGCCTTCGCCGCCTCTGCAAACCCGCCCCTGTCTGTGCCATTATCCCGGACGACGGAAATCCAGGCCATCTTCGCCGTGAGTCCGCCAGGAGTTGAAAGCTCATCCGGCAATTGACGTTTCGCAGCATCGAACCGCTTTCTTCCCGCTGAGGCAGCGGTATGGACGACGAAAACTCATGAAGGGAACTGTTTTCCACGGACCCCACGACGTGCGCGTCGAGCAGGTCGATGACCCCGCGCTCAAAACGCCCACCGATGCGATGGTGCGGATCACGCGCGCGGGAATTTGCGGCTCCGACCTGCACTTCTATGAAGGCGCTTTGCCCATCGTGCCCGGCTTCGTGCTTGGTCATGAGGGCGTCGGCGTGATCGAGGAAGTGGGCGCCGGCGTCGTTCGGCTGAAGAAGGGCGATCGGGTCGTGGTGTCGGCCGTGCCTGCCTGCGGCCGATGCTACTTCTGCCGGCGCGGGCAGCCGTCGCAATGCGCCGAAACCGGATCAGCTACATTCGGCTACGGCGCGAATTTTGCGGGCAAGCTCGGATCGCTGGGGGGCGAGCAATCTGAGGCGGTGCGGGTGCCGATGGCGGATTACACATGCTTTCCGCTGCCCGACGCGATCGACGATGACGCCGCGGTCTTTCTCGCCGATATCCTTCCCACCGCTTTTTTCGGCGCGCTCAACGGCAATATCCGGCCCGGCGACACGGTGGCGATTTTCGGATGCGGCCCGGTGGGTTTATGCGCCGTGATATGCGCGAAGCTGTTCGGACCCGCCGAAGTGATCGCCGTCGATAGCATCCCCTACCGGCTGGAACTTGCGCGCAAACTCGGTGCGACGCCGGTGAACCATGAAAGCGGATCAGCGCTTCGGGCGATTGTCGAACTCACGGATGGACGCGGCGCCGACGTCACTATCGAGGCGGTCGGCAATGAGAGCGCGCTGACGGCCGCCATAATGTCTGCGCGCGGCGGTGGCACAGTATCGGTAATCGGCGTCTTCGGCATGCCGTGGTTCAATTTTCCAATCGGCCATGCGTTCATGCGCGATCTCACGTTTCGCATCGGGCTTGCCAATATCAACGCGCACATACCCGAACTCGTGCGCCTGATGGAAACCGGCGCGATCGACCCGCGCCCGCTGATAAGCCACGTGATGCCGCTGGACGACGCCGCCAAGGGCTACGATATTTTCAGCGCCCGCACCGACAACGTCATGAAGGTCCTGCTAAAGCCCTGACCCGCCCCGGCCCTGCCCAGGCTTCATCATGGACGAAGCCTTCAGAGACGGATAACTCGTAGCCACCCTTTTTCAAAAACCGGGACCGCATCCGGGATCGGTCAGATAAGCGCGCACGGTTGACCGCTCGACAAGCGGCAAACCCTTGTGCGCGTGCGCTTTCCTGATGCCGGTCACGATGTTCCCGTGTCATGGCGGCGAGAAGCCCGTCCGCCATTTGCCGGTCACGCGGCAGTTCTGCTAACTCACTGTTTGTGAATCTCCAAGACCATCTGTGGCCCATAGCCGCGACGCTGCTCGGCTTTTGGGGAATATATTGGCTGAAGGAACCATTAGGTCGGCTCATTGATAGAATTGCAATCAAATACGAGCGGAAGGGACTTCAAGCCTCGACTGTTCCTCAAGAAATTCACGGCTCGCAACCGTACCTTTCCGTAGCCGCATCATTCTTCGATCCGAATCTGCTCAAACTCTATCGGGACGAGATCGAGCAAGAGCTGCACAAGAACAAATTACCGGCGGGTCCTACACGAGAAAACGAACTCTTGGACCTTTGCGCTGGGGTTTGGATCATCAGTTTCTTTGAGCGAGCCTACCTGACCATCTTTGGGTCTCAGCTAGCTGCCATGCAGGCGCTCAATTCTGGCGGACCAGAGGGATTTCCATTGGCAACGATACGTCCTTTTTATGACCTCGGTGCCTCCAACTTTCCAAGCGTCTACGAGAACTATACCTTCGAACAGTGGCTCGGATACTTAGAATCTTCGCAACTAGTCGCGCGACTTCCCGGCGACAGAATCACGATCTCGATAAACGGGCGTGCCTTCCTAAAATACTTGGTACATCAAGGCTACGCGTTGCTGAAGGACAATTGAGGAAGGCAAAAGCTACTCGGTCGCACAGCGGACTGCCCTAGGTCAATGGTCGTGAATCTCCGCCACGCCGCCGCGCTCGCTCTTGTGGGCTGGTATCTGATGCTACCGCCGCTCCGAGCTGAAGGTCCGAGAACCGATCCGAACACCTCTTTTAAAGCCGATTTATCCGCGCCACTCTCGCAATGGAAAACGATCTCAACCGGAAAGCGCTTCGACACCAAGGAAGAATGTGAAGCCTATCCAGCGCACCTGATGAAGCTCTTGCACGATCCGAAGAAACCGGGTGCCGAGCACGCATTAAAGTATTGGCTCGATAGGTCGCAATGCGTCGCGACCGACGATCCGCGCCTCAAGGAAAAGTGATTCTGATGAAGCCCGTTTTCAAGATCGAGCGCAAAAGTGATCGCAGCAAGTTCTATCTAGTTACCAAAATCTTGACCGACGACAACGGTCGCGAACTAGGACCACCCCAACCTGTCAGCAGGCCGCTCAGCTACGACCAAGCTGTTGCGTTCCGCGACCGATGCGAGAAGGAACACCTGTTCGAGTAAAGCGCCGCTGTGTCCGCACATCGCGGCCACGACGCGAAACCGCACGCGCGCAAGAACTCCTGAATCCGGGGTCCGGGGTTGGGGATGAACTAGTTCAGCCTGACGCCGGCGGGTTCGGCGTGCTACTCGTACGCTATGGTCAACCGCCAGGATGCCTCATACTCACCGGACTCGCCTGAAATCGCGCGACACCTGCGTCTGCTCGAAATAACTTTTGGCGGAACAAAGCTAGCCCTAGAGCGGCGCCGTCCCAAAACCACTACGGATGGTAGAATTTGCTCTTTCCAGCTCGATTCTATCAGTCAGAATCGCGCCCCTCGCAGTGGCCGCGCGCGCCAACCTCGATTCTATCCGTCAGAATCGCGCCGCTCGCAGTGGCCGCGCGCGACAACGGAGCGCGGTCGTTGGCACGACGGGCCAATATTAATTCGCTGCGGTGGCGTCGCAACGGCAATCGAAAAATCTGCGCAACACATCTTTTTCTCCGCTAGCGATTGAGAGCGAAAGACCGTCCACGGGATTTCGCGATTCACACTGCGGGTGCAGGGGCCGCAGCCCCTGTCCAAGGAAGCGTGAAACCCAGGCGGGTTTCACATTCAATCAAGTGTATTCGCCTCCCGTCACCCCTGCCGGAAATTGCGCCGGTACACCAGGTAATTCGCGCAGACCTTGGCGCCCAGCTTCTCCGCCGTCCGCCGCGACGGCCAGTTGTCGTCGAGCACCAGCGTGTAACTCAGATACTTCGTGCCCTTGCGGATCAGTTGGAGAAACGCGTACGAAGCCATCGCGAGATTCACCCCGCGCCCGCGCGCCGCTTCGCGCACCCCGATTCCGAGCGTGTTCAGCTTTTCCGAGTCTGCGATCTTACGCCCCGATTCGAGGATCGCCGCCGATGAAACGTCCGGCGTGACGAAAAGCGCGCCCACCGCCGCGCCCTCACGGTACGCCATCACCGAGGTTTCGTGCCCTCCGGTGAAGGCGAGCATCGCGTCGAACAGCGTGCCTTCCTCGCGCGTAGTCGGAACGTGACCCCAATGCCGTTTGAACGCGTCGTTCATCACGTCGATGAAATCCGCCACTCGTCCGTCGTTCGCTATCTCTTTCGCCGGCACGATTTCGAATCCTGCCCGCCGCGCCGCTTCGAGCGCGCTCTCGTAGCGTGCGACCAGCTCTGGCGTTACTTCGATCTTGTAATCGACCATCCCCTTCTCGGTCTCGCAGCCCGCATCCTTGAGCATCGAATGGTAATAGTCGGGATTTTGCCTGAGCAGGTTGGGCGGCAGCAGTTCGTATTCATCGATCACGAAGGGAAAATCGAGCGGGAAGAGATCGCCCACCCGGGCGGCGACGGTGCCGCGCGACTCGAGCCATCGGCACGCTTCGTCCATGACCAACTTGACCGCGTCGCGAGCGCCCGGCATCGCCTCGAACATCACAATGTGGCCCAGGCGTTCGTTCCAATGGCGGCAGTACCGCTCGTCGACTATAGCTACGGCCCGTGCGACCAGCTCGCCACCGTCGCGCGCGGCGATAGGACGTATCGTCCGCCCCTCGCAGAACGGACTCTGGCCCATCAGCAGCGGCAGCTCGATCTCCGCCGACGCGGGCCAGCGCGCGCTGCGATAGGCGTAAACGCGGTCGTGGAACCCAACGAATTCGGTCAGCGACGCATTGTCTTCGGGGATCTCGATTCTGATTGTCATCCGAACTCCAGGAGTGACTTCCGCTATAGACCCGGCGGCCTCCATCTGCAAGTTTCCGGGCCGGTTTTGTTCCACGGCCTTCCCAGTGGCGCCGAGGGTCCGCACGCCGCAATTCAGCGCGCAAGCCCGATCGCGAATTCAGGAACGGAGCAGCTTCGGGCCGAAGAAGGCCAACCAAACCGCCGAGCCCAAAATCCAAACGGCCGCCGCCCATCCGACGTGGATGAAGTAGGTATCACTGGCATCGGCCGTCAGCCTCGCGCACAGCGCGATCACGAATGCCGCGCCCAGTATGATCACCGCGGGTGGCCTCCCGAGCGCGAGTTGCTCCATATTCAGATGGCTCATCGCGACGTGGGTGGCTACTCCAAAAGCCATCAGGCTAAAGCCGCCGATATAGAGAATGTGCAGCGCCGGCACGCGATAGTCGGGCCAGATTGCCGAGGCGATCAATCCCACCGGCATCAGCCACACCGCGAGCCACACCAGCTTGCGGTGCGCGCCCGGCTTGCCGGGCAGGCGGATTGCCCCGCCGCCGAACCCCAGTCCGATCGCAACTACCATCGCGCGAAGCAGCGGTCCGCTTCGTTCAAAGCCAAGCTGCTCGAGGATCAAGCTCGCAAAGATCGCAACCCCGGCTGCCGCGTATGCTAGCGCCTTCCAGGCTTCGCGAGGCGCGGAGCCCAGGTCTGGAGGTGGCGGTGCGCCGCTCATGAGCGGCAGAACCAGGCTGCCGATGCCAACCGCGAGGCAGAGAAATACTCCCTGCTCGACCAGTAGCGCACCAAGATGGCCGCTTGACGCAACCACGGCGTTCGCGTCGGCCGCGGCGATCAGGGCTGCTCCCGCCAGACCCTGTATGGCGGCGATCGGCAAGAGCACGAAGGCGGCCGGCGGGCGGCGGCCCGCAGCGCGAGCCAAAAATCGACGCAGCGCAAACTGGATGACCAGCACCAACAGCGTTGCGTACGCGATCTCGGCCAAAGTCCACGAGTCGATAATCGCGGCGCCTGTCGTGACAACCAGCGCTGCCACCAACGCCACCATCTCCATTCGCCCAACTGGCGGGGTCTGCGTTCGGCGCGGCAGCGCCGTGAGTAGAAAACCCACGGCAAACGCCATCATGAACGCCTGCATCTGCACCAGGCCGTGAAAGCGGCACGAATAGGTACCAGTGACTCCGGTGGTGTACAGCAGCCAATGACCTACAGCGATCCACGCGAAGAGGACGCCGAGCGGAAAGAACAGCCGGAACGGTTCGCTCCGCCAACGCGAGATGGCCCCAGCCGGCTCGAGCGCCGCGCGTTCAACTGGCACAGTGATACATGAACACGCTTGGCGTTTTCACTTGGCTCTCGATCTCCAACCTGCTCCCCGGCGTGACGGGAGCGAATTTCTTCTGTTAACCGGGGCTTCCAGTCTGAATCCTGATTCTTACTCGCATGGACGCCGGACGGTTTGCAAACGCAACGTTCCAGGCCGGGGTTGGTCCACGGCCTTTCCAGTGGCGACGGGGGGTTTGCGACTAGTTGGCGTTCATGCCGCTTCGCCCGCGATCTTCTGTTCCCGTGTTATATCGGGCGTTCTGTAGAGACCGAAAAAAGTCTTGAGTGCGGCGATCACGAGCGGGACGACACCGACCACGATGAAGATGAGATCGCCGGGAAGCCGCGCCCATTCAAGCGCGTGCATCAGCGGGCTGTGTCCGAACGCGGGGCTACGCGCGTGCCAGTATCCGTTTTGCAGCACGTCATAGAGCTGGAGAACGCCGCCCGGGAAAAGATTGCTCACGACCATCATCGCCAGCCCGACGTTCAGCCCCCAGAACGAGATGCGGATATATTTTTCCGTATCATGCCATCGCTCATCGGGCGTCACCTGCCGGAAGGCGAAGACCATGAGCGCAATCGCAAGCATCCCGAATACGCCCATGAACGCCGCGTGCGCATGATTGGGCGTGAGCATCGTCCCGACCTCGAAGTAGCTCACGATCGGCATATTGATGAGGAAGCCGAACACGCCAGCGCCGACGAAATTCCAGACTCCCACCGCCATCAGGAAGTAAAACGTCCATCGATGCGGCACGGAAATATCCTTGCCGCAGATATCGCATCGGCCCCGCGTCAGCGCGACGAAATCCCACGCGTCGAGCGTAAGCAGCGTGAGCGGCACGACCTCCATCGCTGAGAAGACGGCGCTGAGCGACATCGTGAGCTGCGCCTGGCCGGTGAAGTACCAATGATGTCCGGTGCCGATGATTCCGCTGCCGAGGTAGAGCAGCGCGTCAAGATAGACGACACGTGACGCCGTTGTGGTGGAGACGATCCCCAGCTGGTAGAAGATGATCGCGACCGCGCAGGTCACGAACAGCTCGAGAAAGTTCTCTACCCAGAGATGGATGACCCAGAATCGCCATAGGTCGACGACGGCGAAGTTCGACGCGGTGTTGTAAAAGAACGCGGGCACGTAAAAGACCGGGATCGCGACCGCGGCGGCCATGAACAGCGCAGAGAGTTCGCTCGATTCGTGGCCGCGCAGCCGCGGGGCGATCGCGCGGTACAGGAGCACGACCCACAGCACCAGACCGGCCGCGAGCATCATCTGCCACGCGCGCCCGAGGTCCAGGTATTCCCATCCCTGGTCACCGAACCAGCTCCACAGCCGCCCCATCCACTGATGAACTCCGGCAAATTCGCCAAGCAGGCTGCCAACGACGATCAGCACGAGCGCGACAAACAGCACGTTTACCCACAGGGTCTGCGCGCGCGGCTCATTTTCTCCAATCGCTGGCGCCAGGAATAGTCCGCCCGCGACGTACGATGCGGCGATCCAGAAAATTGCGAGCTGCAGATGCCACGTGCGCAGGATCTGGCTCGGCAGAATCGCGCTGAGATCGATTCCGTAAAAGCTGCCGGCGCTGGCGCGGTAATGCGCTGTGCCGCCACCGACCAGCGCCTGCGCCAGGAAGAGCAGTGCGACGACGGTGAAGTATTTGATTGTCGCCCGCTGGCTGGGCGTCGCCACGCCGGGGAGCATCTTCGGATGCACATGCCCGCGCCGCCGGCGCCATCCGAGGAAGTCGAACCGCCCGAACGCGAACAGCACCGCGGCGGTCGCCCCGAGCAGCGTGATCAAGCTCAGTGCGCTCCATAGCACGGCGCCGCTCGTCGGTACGTTGCCGGCCGCGGGGTCATAGGGGAAATTGTTCGTGTACGAGTAGTTGCACCCAGGCCGATCCGTGACCGAGGCCCACGCCGCCCATGCGAAGAATGACGTCAGTTCGCGAAGTTGCGCAGAGTCCCTGATGTAATTGTGCGGAAGGCCGCCATTGTTTTCAGGAACCTTGAAGTATTCCGTCCATAGGCCAATCTGCCGCTGGAAGGACGCAGCCTCGGTCTCCGTGAAGGTGAGAGTCTTCGAGGCCGGGTCGTAGCGATTCTGTTTGAGTAGTTGTGCGACTTCCGCGTTGACGATCAATCGCTGGCTGGGCCGCAGCGCCGCCTGCATGACGAAGCCGTGGCGCTCTGCAACTGTCTCTTCAGCGTCGAGCGCGAGCGTGTGCAGATAGTCAGCGGAGAAGTCGGGTCCGATATACGCGCCGTGTCCCCAGAGCGTGCCGTTCTCCATCAGGCCGTAGCGGAGAAAGACCTGTTGGCCGGCCGTGATATCGCGGTCGGTGAACAGCACAGCCCCGTCCGGGCCAACGACGCGTTCGGGAATCGGCGGCGCGCCGGAATAGGTCAGCTTCGTGAGCCATCCGAGTACGCAGAAGCACGCAACGATCGTAACAATCACTGAACGCCGCCACCACGGCGAGAGGATCTCGACTTCATCCATGGGTGACCCCCACTTGTTCGTTAGTGATTGAGGCGGAGGCGCCCATCTTGAGCACCATTGGGTAGGACATTTGAAGCATCGTCCTTTACCAGGCTTACGGCGTCACGATCCCCGGACATCCACTCGGCTGTTTCACTGAGACGTGCGATTTCGTCAGCGATCTTAACCGCGAGTTCCGTTTTGAGTCTCCGATTCCACTTCCGCTATAGACCCGGCTGTCTCCCTGTGCAACGTTCCAGGCCGGAGTTGGTCCACGGCCTTTCCAGTGGCGCCGGGGGGAGTGGGGAAGCTAGTTTCGCTTCTGGCGGGCCGCGGCCACATGCGGTTCAATAGCAATCGAGGTGTCAGCGATGGCGGAAAGCATAATCAAAATTCGAGTCGAGGGTGAGATCGCGTACATCGCGCTCAACCGTCCCGAAAAGCGCAACGCGATTAACCAGGCGATGCTCCGCGCGATTCCTGAGGCGATCGACGAGGTCGATCGTCCCGAGGTTCGCGCGATTATCATCTACGGCGAGGGACAGGCGTTCTCGGCGGGCATCGATTTCACCTCGCTCGCCAACGACACTGGCGCGCAGGGCGGTCAGAGCGGCGGGCCCGACATGCAGCGCTTTCGGCGCTTTGTGGCGGAGTCGCAGGCCTCGCTGAACCGGCTTGAGAGTATCGAGAAGCCGGTGATTGGCGCGCTGCATGGCTTCGTCGGCGGACTCGGGCTCGAACTGGCGCTCGCGTGCGATGCCAGGGTGGCGGCGGCGGGCGCGCGGCTTGGGATGCCGGAGGTGCGGATCGGGCTGGTGCCCGACGTGGGCGGCACCACACGGCTTACGCGGACGGTCGGTTATGCACGCTCGAAGGAGCTGATCATGACGGCGCGGATGATCGAGGCGTCGGAGGCGGAACGGATTGGGCTGGTGAATCGCGTCGTCGCCGAAGGTACGCATCTGGCGGCGGCCGAAGAGCTTGCGCGCGAGATGGCGCGCAACGCGCCAATCGCGGTCGGGCTGGCGAAGCGGATCATCGACAGAGGTCACGGCCTGGACAAGATGACGTTTCAAGAGCTCGAGCTGCTGGCGCAGAGCTCGCTGATCGGCACCGAAGATTTTCGCGAGGGCGCGGCAGCGCTGGCACAGCGGCGCGAGCCGCGCTTCAAGGGGCGTTGAGGCGAATCTCGAAGCCGGCCTCGAAGGTATCGCCGGGCGCGAGTTCGCGCATCCCCGCCGCGATCGCACGGGCCGCAAGATTGAAGGCGTCGGGCGCGCAGGTATACGGCTCGAGCGCGACGACTGGATTATCTTCGGGAGCATAGACGACGAAGTCGCCGAATGCGGGATCGGCGCGAATCTCGAGCGCAATTTTCAGCGACGGATCGATTAGCCGCGCGCGCGGCGCAGACCCATCGCTATTCGCTGTTCGCTCCGCCATCGGCGCCATGCGGAATGCGTCGTCGTAAGTGTCAGCTCCAAGCGGACGCGGCGCGCGAAGATCGTACTTGCCCGCCAACGGCTCGGCCGCGCCGGTGGGTATCAGGCGCGCGTCCAGCGGCCATCGAGCGTTGGCGTCGATCTGAATCAGCATCGCATCGCGCAGCCCTTTGGGATTGAGAGGGGCGTGAAAGTAAGGATGCGCGCCGAATCCGAACGGCATGACTGAGTCGCCCGTGTTGGTAACGCGGGCCTTCAATCTCAGTCCATTACCAACTTCGTAGTCTATCTCGAGCACGAACGGCCACGGCCAGATCGAATTGAGATCCGAATAATCCGACGAGTCGAGAATCGCGGTGACGAAGTGCGGTCCGCGCCGCGTCACGCGAAAGGCGCGTTCGCACGCGAAACCATGAATCGCGTGTCCGCGTGCGGGCTCATTCACCGGCAGCCGATATTCGCGGCCCTTGAACGTGAAGCATGCGCCGGCTACGCGGCCTGGCCACGGAAAGAGAATCGGAATGCCGCCGCGATGGGGATGCTCGCGCCATGCGTCGGGATTGGCAGGACCCGCAATGACCTCGAGCGTGCCGGCGCGGTAGCCCAGGCATTGGCATCCGGCGTCGGGCACAATCACGGCGCGCTCGCTATCCGCTTCAAGCGTTATGAGTTCCACGGTGATGGTTCAATCCGAGGAGAGTTCAGCCGCAAGGGTTCGGCCCGAGAATCGGGTGCCCCCCTCAAGTGGGGTAAGTACATTGTGCGGCGCGATGAAACGGCGAACTACAATCGCGCGCTATCTCGAAATGCCGGAACTGACTACTGGTCGCGTCCGCCGCGGCGTTCGCCACCGCCGCCACCGCCGGGGCCGCCGGGGCCGCCGGGGCCGCCGCTGCGCGCCTGCGCTTCGTTGACGCGAATCGGCCGGCCCTTGATGTCGCGGCCGTTCAGTTTTTTGATTGCACCTTCGGCTCCCTCATCGGTCGCCATCTCGACGAAGCCGAATCCCCGCGAGCGGTTGGTGGCGCGGTCGATGATGACTTGTGAGCTGTCCACCTTTCCTGCTTCTGAAAACACGTCGAGCAGATCCTGGTCGGTCACAGTCCAAGCCAGATTCCCAACATACAGTCTGCGGCCCATTACACTCTCCTTGCGCGCGACCCGGCTGCTCCGCGGCGTACTCCGTCTGTATCTATAGGCATTCGGAAGCCCGATCGGTGGTACAGACAGCCAAGTGGCGGGGCGATACCTACGGCGCGCATCTAGTCCCAATTCCGGAATGCTTATAGCATCGCGCCAATCGCAAACATAGTACTCGGTACTCTTCCTATCCAATTTCCGAGCTTTATTTCTTGATTTGCCCCAATCGCTAGCTGCTCGCGCATAGGGCGATACCCGTCCCGAATCCGCCTATCGGTGACCAGAAATTAGGCGGTCAGCCTGCCAGGTTCGAGAACCAGTTAACAACTTGATAGCGTAAAGGCCCGCTGCCCGATAGCGTTTACGACTACCGAATCGAACGAATGCCTATGGATGATAATGTGTGCATTATGATTCCTGATTGATTTTAAAATCGCTATATCGCACGAGGGCGCCGGCCGGCCATCGTTCCCCGATCTCAGTTTTCAACGGTGTCGTCGCAAGGCTTTCCGCACGGGGATGCAGTCGAAAAGCGCACCGGCTAGCGCGCAAGTCAGCGAAGATGGCAATCGCGACGGCGATAGACGCCTGAGCTGATCGGCGAAGCGTCCGCGACGTTCGGCCGGACCGCGACGAGATCAAGTTCCTTTTCCGGAACGCGAACCGTGGTTGGCGGGCAACGGCGTCTCAGCGACTGACTGAAATATCGGCGCGTCGATCTGACTATCTGCCAAATAACTTTTAGCGCTGCGCGGAGTAGTCCGACGGCGT
Source organism: Deltaproteobacteria bacterium (assembly GCA_003135135.1). Classification (GTDB taxonomy): domain Bacteria; phylum Desulfobacterota; class Binatia; order Binatales; family Binataceae; genus Binatus. Next base: position 57,749 of record PLDK01000025.1, on the reverse strand, counting down.
CGTGGGCCGGCAACGAGTCTTTGTAGATCGCTGGTCAATGGCAAACCGATCATGTCGGGTGCGGCGTTTTTACTTTTCATTGGCGCCGAAAGACTAAAACAGAAGAGGCATTGAGAACACTGGCGCTATATCCAATTGACTGATGTTGATAATAGACAAAATGACTTTGATACTTGTAGGATTAAATTTGCTTGTGTATATTCAAAGTTGATTAGTACTGACCAATTCCCCGAAAGGAGATTACTAAATGCCTCGACAGAAAGCCTCTCGCGGAGCCACATCGGCATTCCAACAAGTACAGCGGCAAGCACGCACTCTGCTCATGAATCTGCGCAAAGACATCCGCTTGAAAGAGTCGCTACTGAGTAAACTCAAAGAAGAGGAAGCGCGGCTGGGATCGTTGATCGGTCGTGGGAGCGGTGGAGCGAAAGCGGTCAGCGGCGGGGCACGCGGCCGGGTCAATTGGCGCAACGTGCTTTCGGCGCTTCCCAAGCAGTTCAAGGCCGCCGACGTGCGCAACGTGCGGGGACTCAAGCAGAAGCGGCCGTCTGAAATATTTGCGGCGATCACGCGATGGATCGATGCGGGAGCTGCAAGGCGAAGGGCACGCGGAGTATACGAAAGAGTCTAACCGAGGCTTCGCGCGTACCGGCCGTAATGCGGTACCGCGCAATCAGAGCCGAGTGGAGCGGCGCCGCGAAGTATAAGCTGCGCCGTTTTCTGTTGCCCGATTCATCTGAAGTTTCGCAGCGTCATTGTGTATTCCAATTGCGCTCCGAATAAACTCCGCGCAGCGAAGAATGACAGCGACGCAGGGTTGCTATAAGCTTTTTCTCGAAACCTCATTGGCGTGCAAAAGAGTCAGACTACATGGCCGTGATGACGATTGAATGGCGGGCGGACACCGTCCGTATGATTGATCAGCGCCTGCTTCCCGCGCGCGAGGTAATTCGAACCTACCGCGACTACCGTGGCGTCGCACGAGCTATCCGCACGATGGTGATTCGCGGCGCACCCGCAATTGGCGTCGCGGCGGCAATGGGTGTCGCGCTCGGCATCAAGGGCACCGCTGGGGCGAAGGCCCGAAAACGCTTCGAGGTGGTCGCCAGAGCACTCAAGGCCACGCGGCCAACCGCGGTAAATCTGGCGTGGGCGGTGGATCGAATGGGCCGCGCGCTCGACGACAGCATTTCACTCGGCGCGGCAGAATTGTTTCGCCGCATGCGCGCGGAGGCGATCGCGATTTACCGGGAAGACCTGGCGGCGAATCGCGCGCTGGGCCGGTTCGGCGCCGAACTCATCGGAAACCCGGCCACAGTGTTGACGCATTGCAACGCCGGTGCGCTGGCGACGGCAGGATATGGGACGGCGCTCGGAGTGGTGCGCGCCGCACGCGACGCGGGCAAAAAGGTCCAGGTGTTCGCCGACGAGACGCGGCCATTTTTGCAGGGCTCGCGCCTCACCGCGTGGGAACTCCACAAAGATCGGATACCGGTGACCGTGATCGCTGACAACATGGCGGCGACGGTGCTCGCGCAGAACAAGATCGATTGCGTGGTGGTGGGAACAGATCGCACGGCAGCGAACGGCGACGTCGCAAACAAAATTGGCACCTACCCGCTGGCGGTGATGGCCCGGCGCCACGGCGTGCCATTTTACGTCGCGGCGCCGCTGTCATCGATCGACCTGGACTGTCCCGACGGCTCGGCGATCCCGATCGAAGAGCGCTCGGGCCGCGAGCTCACCGAGTTCGGCGGCAAGCAGATCGCGCCGAAGGGCGTCAGCACGTTCAACCCCGCGTTCGATGTCACCCCGGCCGAGCTGGTGACCGCGATTATCACCGAACGCGGCATCGCGTACCCGCCGTACACGCAGAGTTTGCGCGCGCTGAAACTTGGACGATGATCCGGTTACCCTGCGCGAGCGACGCGCAGCCTACTCATCAAATTGATCGAGATACTCGGAAAGTCCATAGCCAATTTTGCCGTCCCAGTTCCATTCGGTCATACCTTCTGCGATTCGAGTGACTATACCGGCGCGCCGGTTGCGCAGCGGAATCATCGATAGCACTTTGCCGGTAATGACTATTGGCGCTCCACCGTCAGCGGTCTCACAGTTCACCCTGATCTTGTCGTGCAACTGTTGCTCGCCGATGAATTCGGTCTGAATATCGACCTTCACGATACTGAGAATCGGTTGGCCCTTTCGCGCAATGAATCCTCCCGGGAGTTCGCTGCCGTCGCGATTCACCGTAATTGTGGCCATCGCGCCAAGACCCTCATCGAAGTTCATCGTGAGCCATCGGTAGAACTTGGGCGCCTGCCAATAGCGTGGTCCCCAGCTATGATCGCGCAGGCCAAGCCCGTCGATTTTGAACTCGCGATCAACACCGTCGGTCGTCAGCACCAGTTTTCCCGTTGCGTGGCCAAGCTGTTCCAGGTGCCCCTTGGCGAATTGAGTTTCGGGGCTGCCGAATGGCTTCGGCGAGACCCATTGATCTCCAACTTTTTCGCGCACTTCGCCGCCCCATCCGGGAGAAACAGCCACATAGTCAATTTCGAGCGCCGCTTGCGAGTATGGATTACTTTTGAACGCCTTGGCTGGATCGGCCATCTCGAGCGGATTCTTCAGCATGCAGACTTTGCCATTGTAACTAACGCGATGGCGTTCGAACGGTTTGACGACTTCGAACCTTGCACCGCCGGCGTCGTGAGCGTTGTTGTCCTTGATCCCGGGCCGCTGAAACATGAAGCCGACGGTTCCGTCCGGAAGGTACAGGCACACCGTCATTTCGGCGTAACCTTCGTTCGCGCGATTACCTAGTCTGATGAAACCGCCGAGGCGCTGACCGCGATCGAAGAAATTATAGTATGCACTTTCGTTGAAATTAGACTCGCCGGTGTTTGGATGCATCAGGTCGTCTTGTTCAAGTAATACCACTTTGATCTCAGGCATTAGTCAGATCTCCTTTTGCGGTTTTGCGGCGTTGCGAATGGCGAGGTCGCTCTCGAGGTAGCGCGGATTCGCGATACGCAGTTTGTCCTCGACGCTCTGCCGCACGACCGCAAGTACTTCCCCGCGCCAGCCGCCGTCGTCCGCCTCGCCCGCACGAATCTTCGCGGTCAGCTCTTCGCCCATACCGGCAGCGGCCGCGCGCAGATCGTCGAGGCTGTGCAGATGCGGCGCATCGTGCCCGAGCAGCCGCGCAAGCGCCTTCACCTCGCTTCGAACCAGCGGATCTTCCATTTTTATTTCGCGTGCGACGATTCGCATCACGTTGGCAACCACTCGCGCCTGGAACTGGCGCGCGCCTTCGGTTGCCGGAACGAGTTCGCGATCGACAAAATCGGCGGCCGCTTCGAGCAATTCAACTGAAGTCGGGCGGTCCTGCATATTGATTACTCACATTACGTTTGACTAATTGGTGAGACGGCCATCAACGCGAATTACCATGTTGCTATTCGATCAGATTCAACAGTTCGAGCTCAGTCTCGGCAGTCCGCCGTCCGATACTGGCCAGTTCGACGCTTTTCAGGAATCCGTCGATATGGGTGCGGGCCTGACCGATGGTGATTATGCCCCAACGCAGATTGCCGAAGACCTCCCAGAATCGAGCCGCTTCGGGATCTACGGCGGCGCCACTGGCTTTTTCGTAGGCGTGGAAGAAATCCTCGCGGGAGCCGAGCCCTCCGACCGGCTTCTGATCATTGCCGAAGCGCCACGCCCGCACGCACATCCAGCCGACATCCTCCATGGGATCGCCGAGATGCGCCAACTCCCAATCGAGGATCGATCGCACGCCTTCGGGACCAAAGACAACATTGCCGATTCGATAGTCGCCATGCACGAGCGTCTTGCGCGCCATTTTTGGAACGCGCTTCAGGAGCCATCGGAATGCCAATTCGAATGCGGGATGCGGCTCGAGCGCCAGGACTCGAAAGTTTTCCTGGTAGCGTCTGACCTCGGTCAGCGCCGCGTTGTCGCCCGGCTCCTCCAGGAAGTCGAGCTTGTGCTTGACGGGATCGATTCGATGAATCTTTGCGAGAATTTCAGCGAGTTGCGCGGGCATCACTTCGCGCGCGCGGGCGTAAGTGTCGTCGCGGAGCAGGCGACGCGCCAGAGTTTCGCCATCGATGCGCTCCATGATGAAAAATGCGGAACCGAGAACGGCCGGGTCTTCCGAAACCCAGAACACCTCGGGAACCGGGATGCGTTCTTCGAAGGCGGCCCGGATCACCATGAACTCGTGACGGCGATTGGTGGAGATATTGTGGGCGCCGGGATCGCGCCGCAGCACCATCGCGCGCCGACTCGTTTCTCCGCCGCGCTCCATCGCGCATTCGAACGACCAGATCTCGCGCGACGCGCCGCCAGGCATCTTGCGAAGATTCTCGATCGTAACGCTGTCGAAACGGCCCTCGCTGCGGATGAAGCCGGTCAGCCGCCGAACCATTTCGCCGGGTTCCATTTTCTCCATGGCGCGCACTCACTCCCGAACCAGTAATGAGTATCACGATATTTCCCCGCTGCGCATACCGAGCGACTGACCCGCTCGACCGTTAGGCGCGATGTCCCGCTTTCTGCGCAATCCCATCACCGAGCAGGTTGAAGCCGAGAATCGAAAGCCCGATCGCGAGTCCGGGCGCAGTCGTAAGATGCGGGGCGACGAGCAGGAACGCGCGGCCGGCGTCGAGCATGTTGCCCCAGCTGGGCGTGGGTGGCAGCGCGCCCAGGCCCAGAAATGAAAGCGCGGCTTCGGCGCCGATAATTCCTCCGATTCCGAATGTCGCCTGCACGGCAAGCGGTCCAACGACGCCGGGGATCAGATGGCGCATCAGCAGGCGCGACCGACTGGCGCCCAGGCTCTCGGCGGCCAGAACGTAGTCGCGCTCGCGCAAGGTCAGCACTTCGCCGCGCACGATGCGCGCGTAGCCGGTCCATCCCATCGCAGTTAGCGCGATCGCAAGATCGATCAGACCCGGTCCGAGGATCGCCGCCAGCGCGATCGCAAGCAGGATTCCCGGAAAGGCGAGGACGATATCCACGCCGCGCATTATCAGGTTGTCGATTCGACCGCCCGACAGCGCGGCGGTTGCGCCAATCAGGCTGCCAACGACGAGCGAGATCGCAACGACGACGGTGGAAATCGAGAGCGAAAGCCGCGCGCCAGAGAGGACCCGGGCGAGCACGTCACGGCCGAGCGCGTCGCAACCAAACGGATGCGCGCGGCTGGGCCCGGCGAGCGTGCTGGCAAGATCGATCGACAAAGGATCGGCGCGCAGCAGCATCGGGCCCAGGATCGCAGCGACGGCGATCGCGGCAACGATAGTCACTCCAATAGCCAGTGACGGATTGCGGACTCGCACGATCATGAGATTCTCACTCGCGGGTCCACGATCGCATAAATGAAATCGGTCGCCATGTTCACGATGACGTAAGTCATCGCGAACGTGAGTACGCATCCCTCGACCACCGGATAATCGCGCGCCCCTATCGCGCTAATCAGCAGGCGGCCGATACCCGGCCACGAAAAAATTATTTCGGTGATGAGCGTGCCGCTCAGCAGCCCGCCCATCTGGAGTCCGATGATGGTCACGACGGATGTGAGCGCGTTCTTAAGGCCGTGGCGAACAAGGGCGGCACGCGCGCTCAACCCCTTGCTGAGCGCGGTGCGCATATAGTCGCTCTCGCGCACGCGAATCAGGCTCTGGCGCAACATCCGCGCAAGGATCGCGGCAAGCGCGGTGCCGAGCGTCACAGCGGGCAGAACCAGATGCAAAAGACCCCCGCGGCCGGTGAGCGGCAACCAGCGCAGGTCCAGTGAAAACAAAATCATGAGCAACGGGCCGAGGTAGATGTGCGGAATCGAAATGCCGACAATTGCAAATCCCATCGCGCCCAGATCGCCGGCGCCGCCCGGATTCGACCCCGCGATTATTCCCAGCGGGAATGCCAACAGCAGGGCGACCAGCATCCCCGCCGCAGCGAGCTCGATTGTGGCCGGGAAGCGTTCGGCGACGAGACGCGAGACCGGCTTGCGATATGAAATCGATTCACCCAGATCGCCGACGGCGAGTCCGCCGAGATATGCCGCGTACTGCACCAGCAGCGGACGGTCGAGGCCCAGCTGATGGCGCATCCCAACAATGTCGGCGGGCGCAGCGGTCTCGCCAAGCATCGCAACCACCGGATCGCCGGGCACCAGATGGATAATCGCGAACGTCAGCGTCGCCACGCCGAGCGTGACGGGCACGAGCGCGAGCAAGCGCCGGACCAGGTAGTTTATCACTGGATCAATCCGACGGTTCTCCGCCGCCGCCGGGGCCACTGAGCGTTACCGCCGCGAGTGAACGGAAGCTGCCATTGGGATACGCATCGAAGCCAACCAGCCGCCGATTCATCACGGCCACATTGTCCACCCACCACAGCGAAACGTACGGCAGTTCCTCGGCGGCGAGTTGCTGCACCTGTCCGTATATTTTCTTCCTCGCCGCCGGATCGACAGTGCTCATTCCCGATTCGACCAGGCGATCCATCGCAGGGTTCGAATAGTAACCCCGATTCTGTCCGTGAGGTGGCGTCTTCTGCGAATCAAATACCATGTAATAGCTATTCGGGTCGTTGATTCCGACCCATTGCAGCGAGGTCAGGTTGAAACTTCCGGCCTGGATGTCCGCATAATAGGTGGCGAAGTCGAGCGTCCGGATTGTCAGCTCGATACCCACTCGCTGAAGCATCGCCTGAAACACCTCGCCCAGGCGCGCGCCTTCCGGAGTTGTCTTGTATTCGAATCGGAGCCCGCGCATCCCGTTGCTTCCGGCCGCATAGCCGGCCTGATCCAGCAGTTGACGCGCTTTTGATAGATCGTAGGAATAGGTAGTGACGTTGCCCTCGTATGCCCAATTCTCGGGTGAGAGCATGCCAGTAGCTACCCGCCCGGTACCACGCAATATGGTATTGACTATTGTGTTGCGGTCGATCGCATAGGCAATTGCGCGACGCACGCGTAAATCGCGCAGCCGGGGATCACGAAAGTTGAAGGACAGGTACTTGTAGGTAGTACCGGGAGTTCTGCTGACCTCCAGAAACCGGTGCGATCCGAGCCACGGCAACACGTCGTACTCGATATTGTTTCCCGAGAAATCGCAAACGCCCTCTGCCAGTTCGAGCGCGCGCACGGTAGGGTCGGGAACGATCTTGAGCAGGATCGATCGTGGTGCGCCTGGCGGATAGGAAGAATAGGGATTGCGCTCCAGCCACGCGGCTTCATCGCGCGCGTAACCAACCATCTGAAACGGGCCGCTGCCGACGGGCGCGGCTGCGGTTCCTTTCGAGGGCAGCGGAGTGCCTGCGGGCACGATACCCTCCGTCGCCAACTCAAGGGCGGGCGCGTAGGGATGCGCGGTGGTCATGACGACGGTGTAATCGTCGGGCGCGTCGATTGACTTCAACTCTTCGAGGCCAGCCCGTTTCGCCGACATCGACTCGGGCGCGCGAATCGAATCGTAAGTGAATATTATGTCGCGCGCCGTCAGTTCGCGGCCGTCGCTAAAGCGCACCCCGTGCTTAAGATGAAAGACAATTTCCGTTGGCGAGGGACGCTCGATGCGGTCGGCGAGATGGCCGACAAACTGGCCGTTGCGATCGGTCTTTACCAGCGAATCGAAAATAAGTTCGTTGATACGCGACGAGGTCGCGTCGGTCGCAAAGCGCGGGTCGGTCGAGGCCGGCGAGGTTTCGATATCGACCTGGATCGTCCCGGGCGAACGATCGGTGCGATAGTGGCCGCATCCCGCGAGCGCGACGAGCGCCGCCGCAATCTGCGCGACCAATCGCAGCCGAGCAGTGTTTTCGCTGATCCACACGGTGAGCACGCCGTTTCGGGTTATTCCCGATTGGCGCGATAATAACAGAATCAACGCGAGACTTTCGCACATCACCGCGTACGAGGTGACGATGAGCAAGGATTGGCGCGCAAAGATCGGGCTGTGTCAGGGCGACCTCACGGACGCGGATGTTGATGCGATTGTGAATGCCGCGAACAACGACCTGATGCTGGGCGGCGGCGTCGCGGGCGCGATTCGCGTCAAGGGCGGCCCGGAGATTGCGCAGGAATGCGACCGGATTGGGCCGATTGCACTGGGCGAGGCGGCGATTACGGGCGCGGGACGGCTGCGTGCGCGGCACGTAATTCACGCGGCGAGCATGCGGCTGGGAGAATCGACGTCGCAGGCGAATCTACGCGCGGCGACGCGCAACTCGCTGATGCGCGCCAATGAGAATTCGCTCAAGTCGATTGCATTTCCGGCGATCGGCACCGGCATCGCGGGGTTTCCAATCGAGCGATGCGCGCAGGTGATGCTTGAGGAAGTGCGTGCGCATCTGGGCGGTTCGACGACGCTCGAGCGTGTGGAATTTGTGCTGTTCGATCGCCCCTCGCTGGAAGTCTTCGAGCAAGTGCTTGCGGAGATGAAGGACTAGTGGGCGCTCATAGCGCTGCTGGGTCGGGCGCGGCGCAGCAGCAGGAAGGTCGGAATCAACAACATCACTGCAATAGCCAATGTGCGGTAGATGTCATTGAACGACAGCATCATTGCCTGGCGCTGGATCATCCCGTACACCATGCCAAGTCCCTGCTTCTGGCCAGTGAGTATTTGCGGCATATAGTCAAAGCTGCGCGCGCCGGGAGTGAGGCGCGCCGCCGCGCTCATTTTCCACGCGTCGAAGGCGGTGAAGTGCTCGACCAGATAAGACTGATGCGTCTGCTCATGATCCACGAGCACGGTCGTCATGTATGAGATGCCGATCGCAGCGCCGGTGTTGCGCATCATGTTGTAGAGGCTCGCGGCGTAACCGACGCGCTCGCGGCTGACGCACGAAAGCGTAGTGGCGGACAGCGTAGGGAAAATCATGCCCAGCCCGACTCCCATGACGAGGCTGGGCCATGTTACCGCCCACATGCTGACTTGAGTGTCCCATCCCGCCATCGTCCACAAGGCGATAGCCATTATGGCGAAGCCAACGCCGATCAACGGACGCGTATCGTAGCGGTAGCGCCCAAGCTGTCCGACGATCAGCATCGCCGCCATCGTGCCGAGTCCTCGTGGCGCGAGCACCAGACCCGCCTTCCACGCGCTGTAACCCATCAGCTCCTGCAGAAAAATGGGATTCAACAGTCCGGTGCCGAATAGCGCGAAGCTCATCGCGACCATCAGCATCACGGAGATCGAGAAAACGGGAATCCCAAGGATTGAAAGATCCAGAATCGGTTCGGTGGTGCGCAATTCGTTGATCGTGAGTCCCACCAGGCAGATCGCGGAAAAAATTGTACCCCAAACGACCCACGGTGAACTGAACCAATCGGCGCGCTGGCCGCGATCGAGCACGAGCTGCCCCAGGCCGAGCCCGACGACGAGCAGGATGATCCCGGTGTAGTCGGTCTTGGTGCCCTTGACGCGGGTCCGCAAATACGGGGGGTCGTGAACGAACGTCCAAACCATCAGGAACGCGGCGGCTCCAATCGGCAGGTTGATATAAAAATTCCAGCGCCAGTTCCAATTGTCGGTGATCCATCCGCCGAGCGTCGGACCCATGATCGGCGCGACCATCAGGCCCATCCCCCACGTCGCCATCGCGAGTTGCTGTTCGTTGGGCGGGAATGTCTCCATCAGGATCGCCTGCGACGACGGGACCATCGCCGCGCCCGCCGCACCCTGTATCAATCGAAAGATGACCATCTGATCGAGAGATTGAGCGGCGCCGCACAGGCCCGAGGCGGCGACGAACACGGCGACGGACATCATGAAGTAGCGCTTGCGGCCGAAGCGCGACGAGATCCATCCCGTCATGGGAATCATGATCCCGTTGGCGACCAGGTAACTGGTGAGCACCCACGCGATCTCGTCCACGCTCGCCGAGAAGCTGCCTTGCATATGCGGCAGCGCGACGTTGACGATCGACGTGTCGAGGACCTCGAGCGTCGTCCCCAGCATCACGGCCAGCGCGATCAGCCACTTGTGGCTGGAGGACCCGTACTCGGGATAGTCGGTTCCAATCGCGGATGAGACTGCGGCTGCCAAGCAAATACGTCCGTGCGGCGTGTCCGGCTCAGATTAAACCTGATGGATTTGCGATGATACAGCGAAAACATACTCGACATTCGGCGTTCATCGCCAGGTCGCGCGGCTTGCGCTCAAGCTGTTCGACGCGACGGCGCTGGTTCTGGGGCTGCCGAGGTCCTCGCGGGAACTGCTTGAATTCGGGGCGTTATTGCACGATATCGGCCACGCGATTGATCATGACCGGCACAATCGCCATTCTTACTACCTGATTAAGAATGCGGAGCTGTTCGGCTTCGACGCTGACGAAATCGAGGTCATCGCACAGGCGGCTCGCGGGCATCGCAAGCAAGCCCCCAAGCTCGATTCGCCGGATTTGAAGCCGCTTAGCCCCGCCAAGCGCCGTGTGATCAGAGGCCTCGCCGCGATTTTGCGGGTCGCGGACGCGCTGGACCGAAGCCACTTCGGTGTGGTTAAAAATATCGAGGTCAGATACTCACCGGGCCGTTTAATCGTTGGAATCGATTCGAAGCGCGAGAAGGCCGACCTCGAGCTATGGACATGCCAGAGAAGGACCGACCTGTTATCGAGACTACTGGATCGCCAGGTGATCCTGCAGCGCCAGAGCTGCTTGCCGCGGTACCTTCCACCAACGGCGACGCTGGTCAGTCCTCAACCGGACGTAAGCCTGCGGCCGGGGCCGCGCCCAAGACCCTGCTCGAAACGCCGCATCCGTATCGCGGACGATTGATCTGCGTCGAGGGAATCGACGGCTCGGGCAAATCGACGCAACTGCTGCTGCTCGAGCGATGGCTGCGGTCGCGCGGCTACCCGGTGCATTTCACGGAGTGGAATTCGTCGCGGCTGGTGCGGCGTTCGATGCAACGCGGCAAGAAAAAAAATCTGCTGACGCCGACCACTTTTTCGCTGCTGCACGCGGTCGATTTCGCCGATCGGCTGACCTATCAGATCCTTCCCCCGCTGAAGGCCGGCATGATCGTGCTCGCCGATCGCTACGTGTACACCGCCTTTGCGCGCGACGTGGCGCGCGGCGTCCATCCCGAGTGGGTCCGCGCGGTTTACAGCCCGGCGCTGCGCCCCGATTTGACGCTCTACTTTCGCGTGCCGATCGACGTTTCGCTCGAGCGGCTGCTGGCGGGCCGCGCCAAGCTCAAGTACCACGAGGCCGGGATGGATGTCGGCCTCTCGACCGATCCGGTCGAGAGCTTCCGCATGTTTCAGAGCCGCGTGCTCGAAATTTACGATCAACTGACGCTCGAGTTCGGGATGCGTCCGATTGACGCGACCGCCGAGATCCCCGATCAACAGAGAGTCATACGCACGATGGTCCAGGAAATTCTTCGCAACTACGACCGCAATCGAGCGAACGGAAAAAATGGCGTCACATCCCAGTCGCGCTAAGAGTTGGTACGGCCACGGCCTGCCGTACCTCGCGAAAAAGCGGCTGCCCGGCCACTTGATCGCGATCGAAGGAACCGACGGCGTCGGCCGCTCCGCGCAGATTGAACTGCTCCGGCCGTGGCTCGAACTCGAAGGCTACGCCGTCAGCAACACCGGATGGACGCGCTCTCCGCTGCTCTCCGAGACCATCAACGAGGCCAAGGCCGGCCATCGGCTGACGGTCACGACCTTCTCGCTGCTCTACGCCGCGGATTTTGCCGATCGTCTCGAGCACGAAATCCTGCCGGCGTTGCAGGCGGGCTTTATCGTGATCGCCGATCGCTACATGTACACCGCGTTCGCCCGCAACTCCGTGATGGGCGCCGATCCAAAATGGACGCGCGAGGTGTTCGGGATGGCGCTGGTGCCCGACCTGGTCCTCTACCTCGACATCGACGTCGAATCTCTCATCCCCCGCGTGATCATGGGCAAGGGGATGGACTACTGGGAATCCGGGATGCATCTCGCGCTCGGCATCGACTTGTTCGATTCGTTCGAGCGCTACCAGGGCCGCCTGATAGACGAGTACCGGCGCTTGTCCGGTGAGTTCGGTTTCATCTCGGTCGATGCGCGTCTTCCGATCGAGGAGCTGCAGGGCGAGCTTAGAAAACACATCGCTGAATATTTGTCGGGCGCCAACGACAAGTCGCGTCGCGATTTGGCTGACAGCCGCGCATCGACGCGCAAGGAATAGCACCGTGGTGGAAGCCTCGCGCTCCGATGCGCCGCCGCGCAGGCTGACGCTCTCCCCCGGCGAAACCGTCGCCGACGCCGCGCGCAAAGCGATCGCGTTCGGCGCTGAATCGCTGTTATGGCATCAGAACGCGGCCGAGTCCGGCGATGAGGAGCCGCTGCATCAACTTCGCGTCTCGGCGCGGCGCCTGCGCGCGTCGATCGAATTGTTCTCCAACGTCATCTACGCCGCGCAGCTCAAGCTCTACCGGCGCGACATTCCGTGGATCGGCGCTCAGGCCGGCGCCGTCCGCGAATGTGACGTGACGGCGGCGGTGATCGGCGCTCGCGCCGCCAAAATCGATCCCGATCTGAGAGCCGCGGCCGCTCCGATGGTCGCGGCGCTCGACCAACGGCGCAAGTCCGAGCACGCCAGGCTCTATGAGCTGCTCGCATCGAAGCGCTATCGGAACTTGATCGCGAAATTGTCGCGGCCGGCGATCAAGAAAATCGGCGCGGGCCGGATGCTCGGCGGCGTCGCCGCCCAATTGATCAGGCCGGCTACGCACGGTGCGGCACGTCTTGGCAAAAAACTTGGCCGTGACGCCCCGGTGCTGGTTTTCCACAAGCTCCGCGTTCGGATCAAGCGGCTGCGCTACGAGCTAGAGATGGTCGCGCCGATGGGCGGCAAGCGCCATAAGAAGACCCTGGCGCGGCTCGAGGCGCTCCAGGAACTGCTCGGGCTTTATCACGACGTCACGGTGGCATCCGCCTGGCTGTTGTCGTATGCCGAGACATCCGCCGCGCCGCCCAGGACCATGCTCGCGGCCGGCGCGTTGATTCAGTCGTTGGATAGCCGCGAAGGTAAACTGCGCCGGCGATGCATCAGAGCGTGGCGTCGGTTCGAGCGCTCCGACGCGATTCGCGATACGCTCGAGGAAATTCGACGCGCCGGTAGATTGGCGCTGATGCCGGTGAGCGCGCCCGCTCCGGCTGCGGATGCAAGCGGATCTGATCTGCCGAATCGGTCGCAAATCGCGCGCCGTGAGCTGGAAGACGCACCGCAGTCCAATCACAATTCGATGAACTCGCAATTCGCCACGGAAGCAATCCCCACGGAATAAATCTAATGATGCTCTATATTCTGCGTCACGCGACCGCCGAAGAGGCCGCATCGAGCGGCGACGACGGCGCGCGCAAGCTCACGGAACGTTCCAAGGAAAAAATGCGCGGAGCCGCCGCGGGTCTGCGCGCGATGGGTCTGAAGTTTGATGCGATTCTGACCAGTCCGCTCGCGCGCGCCGCGGAAACCGCCGAGATCGTCTCGGCCGCCTACGAAAATACTCCGCCGCCGCAGGTGCTGCCCGCACTCGCCACCGGTGTGGCAGCCGCCGACGCGGTGACCGCCCTGCGCGCATTTGCAAAGCATGGCGAGGTGATGATCGTCGGACACGAGCCGCAGCTGAGCGCCATCGCGTCGATTCTGCTGGCCGGCGCAGCCGACGTCACTCATCTGAGGTTGAAGACCGGGGGATGTATCGCGATTGACCTGCCCCCGCGCTTCGAACGCGGCGGCGGCGAGCTGCGCTGGATGCTGACCCATCGGCAATTGCGCCAGATGCGCAAATAGCGTCCCCTACCGGTCGCGTTGCAGCTGTCCGCCTCTCCCACCTGACAAGTTCTAACAGGGACGAAGTCCCGCATCCTCGTCCTAACATTGGGTGCAGGGGTCACCCCTGCCAAGGGAAGTGTGAAACCCACGGCGGGTTTAACATTTAATAAAGTGATTTACCCTTTGTAATCTTTCGTAAAGAACCGACGACCTGTCGCATGCAGGTCTCCTGTCAGATCAGAAAATCGGCAGCCTGACTCCCGCCGTGACCATCGCGCCGCTCGCAACGCCCATCAGCGCCTCGCCCGCCACGAGACCGGCCGCGAGCAGAATGCCGGGCCCGTTCTCGGCCGCATCTTCGGATCCAAAAAGCGAGTGTGCGAGTGCGCCGATAAAAATCGTTACGCTGAGTCCCAGCGGAAGATAAAGACCGATCGCGGCGGGCATGATCGGCGTGCGCCACTTCGATCCTCGCCGTTCCAGGTAGCGATCGCCCAATCCGAGCATCGCCGCGAGTGCGGCGCCCGCTGCTATCGTTCCCAGCGGCAATCCGCCGTGAAAAACTCCCTGCGTCACTTTCGCCATCAGAAACGCTTGCGGAGCGGCAAGCGCGCCGGCTCGCGCGGTCGTAGTGCCCGCTATTCCGTAGCCGGCGATCAGCAGGTTCAGAATCGGCGCCATCAGGAATGACGCGGCGATCGCGCCGACCAGCACGCCAATTTCGAGCGAGCGCGGCGTCGCGCCGACGTGATAACCGGTCGCGAGGTCGTGCATGGAATCACCCGCCATCGCAGCCGCCGTGCACACGATCGCGCCCGCAAGAATCGCCAGTTGCGGTCCGACGCTTTGTGACACGCCGGCCAATTTGAGAAACAGCGCCACGGCGAGCAATACAATCACCGTGACGCCCGAGACCGGATTGTTCGACGCGCCGACTATTCCGGTCAGATAGCCGGCGATCGCCGTCGCGAAAAAACAGATCATCGTCAGGATAACTGCCAGCGCCACGCTGAGCGCGACTTGCCCACTCAGCCACAGGCAGATGGCGAAGATTACCGGAACGCAAAGCGCCACCGAGGTCAGCACTGCGCGCGCCGAAAGATCGGTATCCTCGCGGGCCGTCGCGACGGCTGGCTGCGTCGAGCGCACGATGCGAATGCTGTCTGCGATCGCCGATGCGATGCGGGTGCGCAATCGCCATAGCGTCACGACTCCGCCGGTGAGCATCGCGCCGACCCCGAGATAGCGCACCTGGCTGCTCCACAGTTGCGACGCGGTCGTGGCGGCGTCGCCCGTTGGGTATCCGGGATGAAACGCCGTGAGCAGGGGAATCGCGACCAGCCACGCGAATGCTCCGCCGGCGAATACCAGCGCTGCGATCCTGATTCCTATTATGTAGCCGACGCCGAGCAGCGCCGCCGAAATATCGAGCGACCCGGCCACCGCCGCGCTGCCGGCCCATCGCGCGCCCGAGACCGCGCCGGGAATAATTCCGGCGATGTCCTGAAGCGCTTTAAGAGCCGCCGAGATGAGACTCCCGATTACGAGCGGGCGAACATTTGCCTGTGCATCACCGGCGCGAAGCACCTGCGCGCACGCGACGCCTTCGGGAAACGGCAGCCGCTCCTCGACGATGTACGCGCGGCGCAGGAAGACAACCATCAGTGCGCCCATCGTCGCGCCAACGACGCACAGTGCCGTCACCTCGACGTACGGCAGTGTCCTGACGCCGCCCAGAATGACCAGCGCCGGAAACGTGAAGATCGCGCCGGCGGCGACCGCCTCGCCCGCCGATGCGATCGTTTGCACCACGTTGTTCTCGAGGATCGTCGAGCCGCCGAGAATCCGCAGAATTGCCATCGAGATGACGGCGGCCGGGATGCTCGCGGATACGGTCAAGCCCGCGTACAGGCCGAGATAGGCGTTTGCCGCACCGAGGATCAGCGCCAGCGCGATGCCGAGCGCGATACCGCGACCCGTCAGCTCGCGCGGCGCCGCGGTCACGCGGGACGGCTCTGGATTTGGAATTGAATCGTCGCCCTGCACGCCTGGCTTAGGCCGTGAATCTGAACGAGTCGCCCTTCTTCACGATTTTTCCAGCCGATGGCGTGGCAAAATGCGTCCCGAAAACGACGACGTTGGTGTCGGCGTACTTCTCGCAGAATGCGCGCCGGGTCTTCTTCGCCATCGCGCCGTCGGAATCGAATCCGTCGTCCCATTCGGGATATCGGCATTGAATCGGATGATGCATCAGGTCGCCGGTGATCACGGCTTCCTCCCCTTGCGACGAAATCCGCACGCTGTGATGTCCGGGAGTGTGGCCGGGCGTCGGCTCGAGCCATACTTCGTCGGTGACGCGAAAGTTCGAGTCGATCAGATCGGCCATCCCAATGTCAACAATCGGACGCACCGAATCCTCGACCGGATCGCGCATGTCCTTGAGGTCGAACGTCGACCAGTAATCCCACTCGGTGCCGCCTATCAGGTAGCGGGCGTTGGGGAACGTCGGCACCCACTTGCCGTCCTTGAGCATCGTGTTCCACCCGACATGGTCCACGTGCAGATGCGTGCAGATGACGCGGTCGATCTGGTCGCGCGTGTGACCCGCTTTTCCCAGGTCGCTCAGAAACGGCAGCTTCAGATTGCTCCACGCCGGGTTCGAACGAACCTTCTCGTTGCCGATGCAGGTATCGACGATGATCCGCTTGCCCTGCGATTCGACCACCAGCGCGTGGATGCTCATTCGGAGCTTGCCCTTTTCGTCGGAGAAGGTGGGATAGAGCCAGTCGGCTTCTTTCAGGACATTCTCGCCGGTGGCGTTGGGCAAGATGAAGGTGCCCGGCCATGGCGCCTCGCTTTCGATGATCCGGGTTATCTTGACGTCACCGATTTTGAACTGGTTCATACCGATCCTCCCGTCTCGCGGTTAACTTAGCCGGATTTCTGGAGATTCGCCAAACATGGAATGTCCAGGCGAGGCATTTTCTTCGCCAACGATTCGCTCTTGGCGCCGAATGATAATGTGACGGAACTGAGTATCAAGGGGAACCACGAGATTAGCGGGGGGCGCTTGACATATCAGGTTGTCAGACGGCACGCTTGATCCGAAATAGAGTCCGGCGGCGGTCATCCGTGCCGGGCAAAATCTGATGCTATCAAGGTTTCACAAATCCGGCAGAGTGGGGGCGCGCGCGATCGCGATCTTCGGCGCGGCGCTGATACTCGTGTCGCAGGCGATTGGCGCGGCTCATTTTCATGAGGGCGCGGCTTCGCGCAACGGGGTTGCGGTCGCCGAGTTCAGCGCCGACCCGGGGTTCTGCCCCATTTGTCAGCTCGCGTTGCATTCGCCGGGCTCGGTCGCAGCGGCGCCTAGCGTCGCGCGCGGACCGGCGATAGCCGGGACGATATTCATCGCCGCGCCGATCCGATCCGAGTCGCCGGTCCTCTCGGCCGCGCGCGTGCGCGCGCCGCCCGTATCGCTCTAAGCCCCCTTTTCGACACATCCGAATTGTTCTGGCGCGCGCGATCGGTTCGCGCGGCGCCACTCGCGCCCCGAAGGCGCGGGGGAAACCTTGAACGGTACGGGAGCTTGCGATGCGAAAAAATTTGTTTTTGAGGATCTCGCTTGCCGGGATTCTGATTCAACTGACTGTTTGCACGGCCGCGATAGCGGCGAATGTGAAGACTTCGACGACTACGAAATATCGAATCACGGGCGTGGTGAAGGACGCTCTCGGCAGACCGATCAAGCAAGCGGCGCTTCGGCTGCAGGCCTCCAACGGGCGGGCCGTGGCTCGTTCTTCGAGCAACGACGCGGGTGAATTCTCGTTTATCGCGGTCGGGCGCGGCACCTATGCGGTCGTGGCGACCAGGAATGGATTCAAGACGGCGACAGCGATCGTGACAGTCTCGACGAAGGGCGCCGCGCCATTGGTGCTCGCGATGGAAGCGGAGAAATCGGTCAGCCTCGCGGTCGCGGCGACGCGGCTGGACAAGGCGCGCAACTCTTTGTCGCCGGACACGGGCGGCAGCAAATACACGTTCAGCGATCAAGCGATCCAGCAATTGCCCCAGGGCGCGAATACGCCGCTGAACCAGGTGATACTGCAGGCGCCGGGCGTCGCGCAGGATTCGTATGGACAGATCCACGTGCGCGGAGACCACGCCAATCTTCAGTACCGGGTCAACGGCGTCCAGCTTCCCGAAGGTATCACCGGTTTCGGACAGGTGCTGAGTCCGCGCTTTGCCCAATCGATCAGCCTGCTGACGGGTGTGCTGCCGGCGCAGTTCGGCCTGCGAACGGCAGGAATCATCGATATCAAGACCAAAGACGGGCTGCTCGACAACCTGGCCGACGTTGATTTCTACGGCGGGCAGCGCGGTACCACGCAGCCGAGCTTCGAGTACGGCGGATCGAAGGGCAACTTCAGCTACTTCGTGATGGGGCAATATCTCGGCACCGATCGCGGAGTCGAGCCGCCGACGTCCGGGCCCACGGCGATTCACGATACGAGCAACCAGGGCGCGGGCTTCGGATACTTCTCGTATTTTATAAATTCCACGATGCGGCTGAGCTTGATCTCGGGGACCGCGGTCAACCACTTTCAGATTCCCGCGAACCCCGATCAGCCGCAGTTGTTCAAGCTGGAAGACGTGCCGGTCTATCCGTCGGCGAAGGTCCGCGACAACCAGTCCGAGCAAAACTACTTCAACGTGCTGGCGCTGCAGGGCACCGTCGGAGAGGATTTCGATTACCAGATCGCGCCGTTCAGCCGTTACTCGACAGTCACTTTCAATCCGGACCACACCGGCGACCTGATCTACAACGGCGCCGCGGCGAAAGTTTTTCGCAGCGACTGGGGCAACGGTTTTCAGATCGACACGGCTTATCACGGAGTGACCGATCACACTTTTCGGCTCGGCGGGTATTTCGACGCCGAGCGCGCCGAGATCGACAATCACGAATCGGTATTCCCGGCAGTTGGTGGCGTGCAATCGTCACCTATTCCCTTTTCGATCGTCGGCGATCTCGCGCTGCAGACCTGGATTTACAGCGGCTACATCCAGGACGAATGGAAGCTGACAAAACAACTGACGTTCAATTATGGAGTGCGCTTCGACCTGTACGACGGCTTGGTGCGAGCGGACCAGGCCAGTCCCCGCGTTGCGCTGGTGTACACTCCGTTCAAGGGCACGACGCTGCACGCCGGCTATGCCCGTCAGATGACGCCTCCCGAGACCGAACTGGTGTCGGTCAGCGATATCAAGCAGCTCGAAGGCACTACAGGGGCGCCTGCTTCGAAGGGCAACGGCACTCCGACCGTGGAGCGCGACCATTTGTTTGATGTGGGAGCTACGCAAGAGATCATTCCCGGACTGAACGTCGGCATCGATTCCTATTACAAGAAGGCCGCCGACCTTATCGACGAGGGACAGTTCGGGCCGGCGCTGATCTTCGAAACATTCAACTACGCAAAGGGGCGCGTTTGGGGAGTCGAGTTCACGGGTTCGTACACTCACGAAAATTTTTACGCCTACAATAACTTCGCCTATAGCGTCGCGCAGGGCACGCAGGTGGAATCGGGGCAATTCAACTTCGCACCCGACGAACTGAAGTACATCAGCAGTCATTATATCTTTCTGGATCACGACCAGACGTTCACCAATTCCGCCGGCGCCGTTTACAATTGGCGCGGATTCGCGTTCAGCATCGACGGGATTTACGGAAGCGGACTCAGAAGCGGATTCGCGAATACCGGCAACCTGCCGTTCTATATCCAGGTCGATGCGGGCATCACCAAGCGCGTACCACTGCCCAACAATCGAGGCGTGCTCGAATTTCGCACCGCGATCGTGAATCTCGCCGATCGCACTTACCTGGTTCGAAATGGCACCGGTATCGGCGTATTCGCCGATCAATACGGCCCTCGCCGAGCGTTGTACGGCGGGATAAAATGGGAGCTTCCATTCACAAAACCAGCCAGCGTGCAGGCGCCATGAAACGCAACTCGGGTGCCGGGCGTCAGATCGTGAGGAGAACTGATTAATGCAGGAATTATTTGTAGCGTGGAACGCGATCAAGTTCGGCGGCGCGATGGTCTATCCGCTGCTGGCGCTTGGCGTTCTCGCAATCGCGATTATCATCGACCGGGCCGTGCTCTATGCGCGATGCCTGCGGCTGCCGGCGGCGCTCGCGGAACTGGTCGAGACGTTCGGATTTTCGTGGGTCGAACTCGAGAAGGAGTTGGGCGTACTCGGGCCGCGCAACGCCTACGGACGCTTCCTTCAAGTGATCGCCGACAATCGCAACAAGCCCGCCTGGTGGGTCGAATCCAGAGCCGGCGATGAGGCCGGCCGGATCGAAAAGACGCTCGCACGCGGACTCTGGGTGCTCGAGACGATCGTGACCGCGGCGCCGCTGCTCGGTCTGCTCGGCACCATCACGGGCATGATGCAATCGTTCAACGTGATTGGAGCGTCAACCCTGGTCGCGCCGACGCAAGTGACAGCCGGAGTGGCGCAGGCGCTGATCGCCACGGCGCTTGGTCTGCTGATCGCGGTGCTTGCGCTGTTCGCATTCAACCTCTTTTCCCGGATGCAATCGCAGGCGCTCGATACGATGGAGCGGCTGGGCTCGCGGCTGGTCGATCACATACGGCTCGACCAGGAAGGCGGCAGCGAGTCCGTGGTTGCCTCACGCTCGGCGGCGGTGGCGCGATGATCGCGCGCAGGGCGGCGCAGATGCGATGAAACTGCGAAGAGCGCGCAATTTTCGTCACGGGCGAATCGAGATCATCCCGATGATCGACGTGATGTTCTTTCTGCTGGTGACTTTCATGCTGGCGTCGCTGTCGATGCAGAGTCTCAACTCGATCGCGGTCAATCTGCCCAAGGGCGAAGCCGAATCGCTGCAGCATCGCGAACCGATCACGCTCAGCGTTACGCGCGACAGTCACATTTTCATCGACAAGACACCGACCACGCTCGAGCAACTGGCGTTCGTGCTCAAACCGCTGCTCAAAACGAGTGACGTGGGCTTGGTGGTTAACGCGGACAGCGATGCGCCGGAGGGGACGGTAGTGCAGGCGATGATTCAGGCGCGGCGCGCGGGCGTCGAGAAATTTCTGATTGCCGTGAAGCATTAACCATGATCGATGCAGTCCGCATCGCGATTCGACGGCCGGAGTTGGACGAGCCGGCGCGGCGCCTGCTGTGGGTCATCCCGGCCGCGATCGCGATCTGGGCGATCCTGCTGAGCGGATTTTCGCTCATCCTGATGCGCACGAAGGCGCCGCGCGAGGAGTTCACGCCGATCGAGGCGCGGCTGGTCGAGATACCGCCGTTAGTTGGCGGGCTGCAGGGCAACGGCGGCGCGGTTCATCCGGCGGCGCCGGCGATTCCCCATCCAAAGACCGAACCGATCGTCAAATCCCATCCGGCGGCTCACGTGAAGAAGGTTGCGCCTTTGGCGCCGGTGATTCGCTCCGAGTACGGCACCGCAAAATCGACCGAAGCCCCGGGAGTCGAGGGAGCTCCGGGCGCCGCAACCGCAACGGAGAGCGGGGCGAGCGGCGAAGGGGAAACGGGCGAAGGATCGGGCGGCGGAATCGGCACCGATACGGTGGGTGCGCGGGCGATTTACGCGCCGACGCCGGTGATACCCGACGATCTGCGCGAGGATGCGATCCAGACCGAAGCGGTCGCGCGCTTCAAAGTGTCGTTCGACGGCGTCAGCGAGGTCACGCTGGAAAAGCCCACCTCGAGTCCGCGCCTCAACCAGGTGATCCTCGACGCGCTCAAGCAGTGGAAATTCTTCCCCGCGGTGCACAACGGCGTCGCGATCGAATCGTCGTTCGAAGTTCGAATACCTATTTCAGTTCAGTAAATCACGCGGCGCAGCACAGGCGTTCGATCACCTTGTGAATCATCGCCGGGCCGCGTTCGAAGGCGTCGCGGCGGATGTGCTCGTTGGGCTGATGCGCCTGATCGAGATCGCCGGGCCCACAGATGAGCGAGGTGATACCCGAGCCGGTGAACCATCCGCCGTCGGTGGCGTAGAGCGCGCCACCGGAGCTATTGGCGCCGGTTGCGTCGAACAGCGCGGCTTCCAGAGCCGTCCCGCGCGGCGAGTCGAGACTCGGCACGACGTTCAAAAGGCCGATTTCAATTTTCGCGCGATGCTCGCGGCCTGCATAGTCGTGGCCGTCGAGCGCGTCGAGCCGGCGCCCGATCTCCCGGTAAACGTCGAGCGGATCGGCGTTGGGCAGCGTGCGATAGCTGATGCGCAGCTTGCATTGCTCGGCGATCATGTTGAGTGCGATTCCGCCCTGCACCGTTCCAAAATTCAGCACGTCGTACGGCGCGTCGGGAAAAATCGCCGAATATTCAGCACTCTGGCGCGCCGCGAGCTCCTGCTGAAAACGGCCGATCGTGTCGATCACGCGCGCCATCACGGCAATCGCGTTGACGCCCATCGCCGGTGCGCCGCTATGGCCTCCGATGCCGCGGACGCTTACCTCGAATGCAACGATGCTCTTGTGCGCGTGACACACTGCGTACGAGGTTGGCTCGCCGATCCACGCCAGCCGCGGGACGGGAGTGTCGCCTAAAATTTGTTTGAGCGCCGGCGCGACGCTATGCGCACCGAGACAACCGACCTCCTCGCTCGCGGTGAACACGAATACCAAGGGGCGTTTGAGCCTGGCTGAATCGAGGGTGCGCGCCGCGTCGAGGCATTGCGCGATGAATCCTTTCATGTCGGTGGTGCCGCGGCCGTAAATCCGCTCCCCCGCGGGTTCGAGTTTGAGCGGCTCCCGCTCCCATCCTGGCTGTCCGTCGTAGGGGACGATGTCCACGTGTCCTGAAATTATCAGGCCGTCGGCGCGCGGCGCCCCAACCCATGCGACCAGGTTGGCCTGCGAGACTCCGAACAACTCGAACGGTTGAAGCGCGGTTTTGAATCCCCGCGTTCCGAGCTCGGCTGCGATGTATTCCATCGCGTCGAGATCGCTTTTTGCGCTGACCGTGTCGAACGCGACGAGCCGGCGTGCGACTTCATACAAATAATCATTCATGCTGGCACCGGGATGAAAAACCAGTCAGAAGAATCGCACAATCGACCCGTCGATAATAAATCAACATCGTATAACACCGCGGAAATACTCGCATATTTCTCGCCGGAGGCCGGGATAGGCAATAGACCGCGCGGGCGGCTAGAATGCTTGGGGCAGGATGGGACCGGATGAGCATATGGCGAACCAGGCGGATAGTCCCGCGATAGTTGCCGCGACGAGCGCTCCGGATGCGCCGGCGCCTCAAAACGGAGGACCGGTCGATCCGTCGGCAGTGCTGACTATTGTTGACGGGTCGGTTTCGGCGGCCGAGAAGGCGCCGCCGGCGCGAATCGACAAGGACCTTACCTCGCCTGACCTGTTTCTCAATCGCGAACTCACGTGGCTCGCGTTCAATCGGCGCGTTCTGCATGAAGCGGAAGACGAACGAAATCCGCTGCTCGAGCGGCTCAAGTTTCTCGCGATTACCGCGTCCAACCTCGACGAGTTCTTCATGAAGCGCATCGGCGGCCTGAAGCAACAGGTCGTCGCGGGGATGCACGAGCTGACCGTTGACGGGCGCACGCCGCAACAGCAGATCGCGGAGTGTTACCTGGTGGTGCGCGAACTCGAGCAGCGACAGCGCGAGCTTGGTCCACGAATTCTCAGCCAGCTCGAGAACTACGGCATCCGCGTGCGTCTGTACGCCAGCCTCTCGGCCGACGAGCGCAAGTCGATTCGCGAGTATTACTACAAGAACATTTTCCCGCTGGTGACGCCGCAGGCGATGGATCCTGCGCATCCGTTCCCGTTCGTCTCGAATCTGTCGCTCAACCTGCTGGTCACGGCGCGTTACCAGAACGACTCGGACCCTCTGATGGCACGGGTGAAAGTGCCAATCGGGTTCGGAATCCCGCGCTTTCTGCGGGTCGGCAATCAAAGTGATTTTGTCCGGCTCGAGGACGTCGTCGCGAACAATCTCGATCTGCTGTTTCCCTCGATGCTGATCGACTCGTACGAGCTTTTTCGGGTGACGCGCAACGCCAACACGGAGCGCGACGAGGACGAGGCCGACGACTTGCTGGCTCTGATCGAATCCGAGCTGCGCGATCGCCGCTTCGCGCCAATCGTGCGGCTCGAAGTGCTGTCCGGAATTAATCCCGTTCATCGCGGAATGCTGGCCGCTGAACTTGGACTGGACGAACGCGCCGACGTGTTCGAAGTCGACGGGATGCTTGCGATGCGCGACTTGGGAGAGCTTGCGGCGCTCGACGTGCCTGCGCTGCACGATCCGCCGCATCATCCGGTGGATCATCCGCGCCTCACCGTTGGCCGCAGCATCTTCCACGTCATTCGCGACGGCGGTTCGTTCCTGCTGCTGCATCCCTACGAGTCGTTCTCGACGTCGGTGGAGCGGTTTTTGCGTGAAGCCGCGGACGACCCGAAGGTCCGCGCGATCAAGATGACGCTGTATCGAACGTCGCCCGACTCGAAAATCATCAGCTACCTGTGCGACGCGGCGCGCAACGGCAAGCAGGTGGCGGTGGTGGTCGAGTTGAAGGCGCGCTTCGACGAAGCTGCGAACATCCAGTTTGCGACCAGGCTCGAGGAATTCGGAATTCACGTAACCTATGGCGTCGTGGGTCTGAAGACTCACAGCAAGGTGATCCTGGTCGTTCGCCAGGACTACAACGGTCTGCGTCGTTACGCACACATCGGCACCGGCAACTATCATCCCGGGACGGCGAGATTTTATGCCGACTACGGACTTCTGACTTGCGACGGTACTATCGGCGAAGACCTGACCGAGTTGTTCAACTACCTGACGACCGGCTACATGCCGGATCGTCCCTATCGCAAAATCCTGCCGGCTCCGACCGTACTCAAGCGTGCGCTGTTGGCGCGCATCGAGCGCGAAATCAAGCTCAATTCGGCCGCGTCACCCGGGCTGATTCAGTTCAAGATGAACGCGCTCGAGGACGTGGACATCACGCGGGCGCTTTATCGCGCCTCGCAAGCGGGCGTGAAGGTTGACCTGATAGTCCGCGACACCTGCAGGCTGCGCCCGGGAATCCAGGGGCTGTCGGAAAACGTGCGCGTGGTGAGCATTGTTGGCCGGTTCCTCGAACACGGCCGCATCTTTTATTTTCGCAATGGCGGCGCGGAGGAGTTTTTCATCGGCTCCGCCGATTGCATGAAGCGCAATCTTGAAAGTCGCGTCGAAGTCGTCGCGCCAGTCGAGGACCCTCAACTGCGCAAGGAGTTGCGCATCGTGCTCGACCTGCAGTTGCGGCCCAATCGATGCCAGTGGGAAATGCTGGCCGACGGCACCTACGTCAGGACCGCTGCCGCGGACGCCGCCCCCGCCTGCCAGCAGGCGATGATAGATTTCGCGGAGACGCGACAGACGGAAGCGGTCAAGGTCAAGAAGCGCCGCTCCAAAGGCTTCGCCCGCCGCACGGTACGAGAGCGAAACTCCGATTGACTGCGATCGCCGCGCTCCGAAGCGAGATCGGGAAAATCGGCAAGTTCGAAACCAAGGTGATCGAGGAACCGGCCAGTAGGACGACGATCTGAGCGCGCACTGGTATTGGGTGGCGCGCAGTGCTTGTATGCGCACGTGAATGGCGATCGAATCGCGGCGACGCTGCGCCGGCCGGTGATGGTGGCGCTCGTCTGGCTCGCCGCACTATCGAAGTTCATTCGCGCATTCACCAACCTGCCGCCGCTGGCGGATCGGCTGGATTTCGTGAACTACTACGATTCCGCTCTGGCGTTGCGCCTGGGAATCGATCCTTACACGGCGGATCTCACCACGATCGGAAACCGGCTGGGGGTCGAAACCGGACCGCATATTCACGCTTCCGAGACTCCCGCCTTTCTGCTCTGCTTCGAACCGCTGACGCGACTCCCGCCGGCCATCGCATTCTGGATCTGGACCTCAGTGAGCCTGGCGGCGCTGGCAATTGCGATCTACTTGTTGCTGGTCCGCAGACCGGGTCTGGATGCGAGTACCGCGTGGCTGCTTGGCGCGCTGATTGTCGCGTTCTATCCGGTGGACTGGAATTTTTTATGGGCCCAGTCGCAGGTGATCGTGCTGGCGTTGATGGTGCTGGCGATGCGGGCGATGGAGGACGAGCGCGAGGGCGCGGCCGGTCTGATCGTTGCATTTGCGGGGTTGCTGCGCGCGTTTCCATTTCTGCTGCTCGGGTATTTTGCGGTGCGGCGAGAATGGAAGGCGTTGAAATTTGCGATCGCCGGAACCATCGCCGGCGCATCGATTGCGATCGCGATGCTCGGACTGGCGCAGTGTTTAAGCTTCTTCGGCGGCGCCGCATTCCAGGTGAGCCGCGGCCGGATGCTCACGCCGTTCGCGATTTCCGCGGCGCCGTTCGTTTCGAGAATGTTCTGGGCCCTGTTCGGTTCGGCATCGGGCGTTGCAGCCGACTGGCTCCGGCTCGCCGCGATTGCCGCGGTGGACGCGATCATCCTGGGCGCGACCATCCATGCGACGCTGGCCGGAGCCGGCCGGCGCGACACCGACTACCGAATCTATTCATTGTGGATCGCGGCGTCGGTGTTGCTGTCGCCAATCGCATACCATCACTACCTGGTGCTGTTGGTCGTTCCGTTCGTGCAAATTGTTGTAGCCGCGAGCCAGCATCGGGCCAGCCGCCGCGCACTCTGGATGGCCGCCGGAAGCTATCTCCTGGCTTCCGTGTCGGTGGCAATCGCCTACCGACTGATGACGCCGGTAAACGAAT
The DNA here is from genome assembly GCA_003135135.1 of Deltaproteobacteria bacterium. Classification (GTDB taxonomy): domain Bacteria; phylum Desulfobacterota; class Binatia; order Binatales; family Binataceae; genus Binatus. The sequence goes on along the minus strand of PLDK01000025.1, from coordinate 31,132 downwards.
TCGAGCTCGCGCTTCCTTCCCGGCCTTCTCCCATGCTGGAAACCGGCTTCTTCACCCTGTTGATGGGATACATTGCCGCGTATTGGTTCGCCACCGATTCAAGCACGCAGCCGCGCCAGGCATTGAGCTGAACTGTCAGGACGACGGCGCCGGGCCCGGCGGGACCAATGGGACGGTCTCGCGATGGCCGGCGCGCTGGAGAACCGCCGTCATCAATACGATGATCACAATCGGGGCGATCGGGATTTTGGCGCTCTGACTGACGGGCAACGAGACGCGCGGCACAATCCACGCGAGCGAAAGCACGGCCTCCTCATAGGGCAAGAACCCCTTCTGGAAACCCTCCATCGCCAATAGGTACTTCCAACCGCGAGATAAAATGCAGGTTTCTTTCGAACAGCCAGTTCGCCGGTATCGGATAGAGTCCTATCAAGAAGAAGTTTGGCGGCCGAATAAGAGGGTGTGGGCGTCGAATTTTATTCCCTGCAGGCTCATTCCAGGCAGTGCCAGGCCGTAGGCCAGGATGCCGAGCAGGATCAGTATTACGCCTCGGTTGCGAACTCCATACCGGTACATCGCTGATCCAGTCGCTCGTAATGTGGACTGGAAGAGTTCATGGCTGAGAAGGCGGGAAATCGTTTGGCGGGAAACGGGTGGCACTCACCCGAGGCGATCGATTCCCGGGCAGCCACCTGGTCGCGAAATTTCGGGGGGATGCGCCAAGCGGCAGCCTCAGGCTGGCCGATCGATTCAGACTGCGCAGCGCGCGCGGCTATTCGCCGGGACGCGGCGGAATCGCAACGTAGTTGCCGGGATTCGCCGCCATTGCCTGGCGAATATCCGGATTTGCCGCGAAGAACGCGCCGAGCTGCTTATGCTTCTTCGCATAAGCGTCGTCATTGATCAGCGCGGGATTGTGGGCGAGCTCGCTTGCGACCTTCTGATGCTCGGCCGCGAAAGCGTTCCAGGTCTTGAGCTTTCGCGTGTCGATATCGCGAGTGTCGGCGGCCTTGAATGTGGTCGTGGTATTTCCGTTGACGACGGTGCCCAGCGTATTTCCTTCCTGCGCGATCGCTGGAGCAGCGAAAGCGACTGGAAGCGCAACTGCGATCAACAGAGTCGATATTCGGTTCATCTTTTCAGCTTAGTGCACCTCGCTTGAAATGCAAAAATCGCGAGCGTGCCGTCAGGAACCTAAACACGCGATTGGCATACGCGGGTATCCCCGCGGCGCGTGGCTTACGGCGATCGCAAGCCAACGCGGGCGCCGGCGGCGGCATGCGCGAGCGCCTCGCGCGTAAAGACCATCACGAGTTTACGCTGGAAGAGGTCGCCTCTCGGGTGAGACTCGAGCGGGCGCGGATATGGAAAATACGTCTGTGCGGCTCCCGCGCCATAACCCGCGACCAGTCGCTGAACGCATGCGTACGAGGCTCGCACGCCGACGCTGACGCGGCCTTTGTTCCACAGCGCCAGCCACAGACCTTCCGACGAATACGCGCCGTCGTCATTGCGCACCCATCCGGGCGGCAGCAGTCCCAGTTGTTGCGCCCGAAAAGGAGAAAGGTCAGCGGAGGGCCGGCCGCCCGCGAGATATCGATCCGCCGCATCGAGCAGCGCCGCGAATCGAGCGTTATCGAGCCGGCATTCCATCTCGACGGCGCTCGCGCCGCGCAGTCGCTCAAGCGTGGCGGGGTCGGGACGCGCGAGCACCACGTCGTCGATCGCCTGAAGTTTGGCTCCGCCCGACTCGAGCATCGCGCGCCACTGTGCCGCCGACGGATCCTGCTGCCGAAAGACGACCGCGGTCACGCCGTGCGTCGCCATGAAGGCGTTGAGTTGCGCGGGCGCATCGGGAATTTCGCCGCCGTCGAGAAAAGCGCCGACGATCGGCCACGCAAGAAACGACGTCGGCGTCGGCCCGAAGTGTCCTTCAGCGATTCCGAAATTCATCTTCGCCGCTGCCTGCCAGTACATCGCGCTGCCCATCTCGCCGAACGGCAGCGCGAGGATTGTCTCGCCCTGGGTGAGATAGTTGCGGTAGGCGCCGGACCTGACGAAGTCGGGCGTGTCGAGCTCATACACAAATCGCCCGGCGTTCAGATCGGGAAGCATGAACAGCACGACCGCGGCGACGATCGCGGCTTTTGCGGCGGTGCTCGCGCGAAGCTCCGCGATCCAGAGCGCCGCGATCGGGGCAACGATCAGAAAGATATACATCGTAAAGCGATCCGGAAAGGCGCTGTTGATCAGCGGCGCGCGCGTCAGAAGCTTCCACGGCATCCCGAACAACACATAGCCCGCAACGTGAAGCCGCGCGCCATACGATGCGACATAAAGCATCGCGAGCATGATCGCCGCAAAGCGCGCCTCGGGCCGCTTCCATCGCGATTTGAGGAACAACACCACAATGATGACAAGCGGGATGCCTATGTATGCGCCGTTCTCGACTACGTTGTGCGCGTAGTGGCTCGAAATCGCGTGGAGCGGCGGCAGATGCCCCAACATCAGAGTGCTCGTTGGGATGAACATCTCGAGCAAATCGGTGCCGAACGGAGTTGTGTTCCAGAGTGGATGCGATGAAAGGCCGCTGGCGACGACGACCCGATACAAATAAGGCGCCAGCACGACGATCGACGCGGCGAGCGCCATCGCGGAAAGTATCGCGAGGTCGCGGATGCGCGCGGACATCGCGGGAATCGTGAGCCATGCGACGATTAGCGCGGCTGCGCTGAACATCACGATCGTCGCAAAAATTTCCAGACTGATCAGGAACTGGCATGCGAGCGCCATCGCGAGTGCGATCACGAACCACGGCCGCGCGATTTTTCCATCCAACCTTAGCAGCGCGAGATAAACGATCACCGGCGCCAGAAATGCCGCGATCAAATTCAGGTGGCCTGCGGATTGATGGCCGATCATGTATGGCGAGAAGCCGAACAGGTACCCGCCGAGCATCGCGGGCCACGTCGAGCCTGCGATCCGCCGAACGAGCAGGAACGCAGCCAGCGCCGCCAGCGCCGGCATCAGCAGAGTCGCGAGGTTGTAGGAGACCACCGCGCCATAGCGCGCCGTCAATGGAGCGGCAATCAGGCTCGGCAGCGGCACGCTGGTGACCCACGCAAGATCAACGCCCTCGGGCGCCCAGATGATCCGCGGATGGAACGCGTCGAGGCGCTGCGCAATCGCCTGCGGCCACCATTGAAAACACCAGATGAAGATTTGCGGGTCGCGCCGATTGCCCGCATGAACCTCGGCCAATCGGAAAATCATCCCCCGCCCATAGAAGAGAATTGACAGCGCCTGATAGACCACGAACGCGCCGAATGCACCTGCGAGCGAGCGCGACTTGGGGACCTCGCCGGCGGCGATCGTGGGGATGAGCTTATCCTCCCGCACGCGCCAGTTCGGTCGTGCGGCGGCGCAGCGCAGCCGGGCGCTGCGCCGCCGCCTTTGATTCCGCTTCGGTCACGCTCATGTCCCGATGATTTAACATCGATCGCGATCGCGCAAGCATCATACCCATATGCGGCGCGGCGCCTGTCACCAGGTATCGACGTTGGGCCGCTTCTTGCCGGTGCGCGGCGCGTTTGGCGGCGTCGCGCGCAGACCCGCGGCGATCCATCTGCGCGAGTCGAGCGGATCGATGACGTCGTCGATCTCGAAGTGCGTCGCGGTGTTCACCGCTTTCCCGTGACGATACATCCGCTCCACCATTTCGTCGAACAGTTCTTTGCGCTTCCCGGGCTCCTCGACCGCGGCGAGCTCGTTGCGATAGCCGAGCTTCACCGCTCCCTCCAGACCCATGCCGCCGAACTCTCCCGTCGGCCACGCGACCGTGAAAAATGGCGCCTTGAAGCTGCCGCCCGCCATCGCCTGCGCGCCCAGTCCGTAACCCTTGCGCAGCACGATCGTAAAAAACGGCACGCTGATGTTTGCGCCGGTCACGAACATCCTCGCCGCATGCCGCACCAGCGCCGTCTTCTCGACCTCCGGACCAACCATGATGCCGGGAGTATCGCACAGGAACACCAGCGGAATGTCGAACGCGTCGCAAAGCTGCATGAACCGCGCGGCCTTGTCGGCGCCGTTGCTGTCGATTGCGCCCGCGAGATAAACCGGGTTGTTGGCGATCAGTCCGACCGGACGCCCTTCGATCCTGATCAACGCCGTCACCATCCCGGGGCCGAACTGCCGGCGTATCTCGAGCACCGATCCGGTATCGGCCAGAGTCTCGATGACCGATCGGACATCGTAGACGCGAAGCCGGTTCTCGGGGATGATCGTGCGCAACAAACGCTGGTCGGCGCATTCCCAGCCGCGAACCTCTCCCTGGAAGTAGGATAGGTACTTCTTGGCCACTAGTACTGCTTCGGCCTCGTCGGCGACCGGAATGTCTACCACGCCATTAGCCACTTGCACGTCCATCGGTCCTACTTCTTCCGGTCGAAAAATACCCAGTCCGCCGCCTTCGATCATCGCAGGCCCGCCCATCCCGATGTTAGATCCCTTGGTGGCTATTACTACATCGCAGCATCCGAGCAATGCCGCATTGCCGGCGAAGCACCTGCCCGAGTTGATACCTACCAGCGGCACCAGACCGCTCAACTTTCCCCAGTAGTTGAACGCCAGGCAGTCGAGTCCTGCCACGCCAAGCCCGTCGGTATCGCCCGGACGCCCGCCGCCGCCCTCGGTGAAGAACACCACCGGCAGGCGCGACTTCTGCGCGATTTCGAACATCCGGTCTTTCTTGCGATGGTTCTGTGCCCCCTGCGTGCCGGCGAGCACGGTGTAATCGTACGACATGAGGATGCATTGCGCTTTGGATTCCTCGAACAGGTCGCCGTTGACGCGTCCGATTCCGGCGACCATTCCGTCAGCCGGCGTGTTCTTGATCAGGTCCTCGATCGTGCGGCGGCGCCGCTGCGCCGCGATCACCAGTGGACCGTACTCGACGAAGGTGCCCGGGTCGCACAGGTCGTCGATATTTTCGCGAGTGGTGCGCTGCCCGGTCTTGCGGCGGCGCGCAACCGCGTCGGGCCGCGCGGCGTCGAGTCCCAGCGCATGACGCTCGATCACTTCCGCGAGATCGGGACGCACGCGATCCAGGTCCACGTCTTCGGCCGCGTCGCGATGCGCCGTTTCGACCTCGGCCTCCTCGATAAAGGCCAGTGGATGCCCTTCGAAGATTGCGTCGCCCTTGGCCACCGTGATGCGCCGCACGATCCCGCTCTTGTCTGCCCCGATGACGTGCTCCATTTTCATCGCTTCCATGATGAATAGTTGCTGGCCGCGATGTACCCGGTCGCCTTCGCTGACATCGACGGAAACGATCGTGCCCTGCATCGGCGCCTCGATCGCGACCGTGTTCTCAGGCCCCCTGATGTCGTGCGATTGCGGTGTCACGGCGGTGGTGGAAGCCGCCGATGGCGACGGCGGTTGATTGCCGGATTTGCCATGATGCAGCACCGCCAGCGGATCGCTCGCGTCGATCTTTGCTCCTGCGCGCCGTGCGCCGGCATGCCCGGCGCCCGCTGCGGGAGCCGGCGCTGAATGCTCGAAGAACAGCCGCTGATGCCCGGATTGCGCGCCGCCGACCAGTGCCGCGATATTGTCCTCGACGAAGCGCGTGTACACACGATTCGCGATGAACTCGGGATGCTGCAGCAGGCTCTGCAGGAATCCAATGTTGGTCGGCACGCCCTCGATTCTGAATTCGCATAGCGCGCGATATGTTTTCGCCACCACGTCGGCGAAGTCCGCCGAGTGCGAGTGCGCAATGAGTTTGGCGAGCAGCGAATCGAAGTTCGGGCTTGTCGTATATCCCGCATAGGCGAACGAATCGGTCCGCACGCGCGGTCCCGACGGCGCCTCGAACGCGGTGATCGTTCCACCCGCCGGTTTCGCGCTGCCATCGGCGCGCATCGATTCCATGTTGATTCGCACCTGCATCGCGAACCCGCGCGGTTTGGGAATGTCCGCTTGTTGCATCCCGAGCTCCGCGAGCGAGCGGCCTGCCGCCAGTTGAATCTGCAGCTTGACGAGATCGATGCCCGTCACCTCCTCCGTGACAGTGTGCTCGACCTGGAGCCGCGGGTTGGCCTCGATGAACGCAAAGTCCGCCTCGCCGTTCTTCGCGGATGCGTCGCCATTGACCAGAAACTCGAACGTGCCGAGGTTGTCGTAACGCACCTCCCTGGCCATCCGCACCGCGGCCGCTGTCAGCCGATCGCGCAGCGCCGGCGCTAGTCCCGGGCTCGGCGCTATCTCCACGATCTTCTGATTGCGGCGCTGGATGCTGCACTCGCGCTCCCAGAGATGGCTGACGTTGCCCGATCCATCCCCGATGATCTGCACTTCTATATGACGCGCGCGCGGCATCAACTGCTCGACGTACACGTCGCCGTTGCCGAACGATGCGCGCGCCTCGGACTGACAGCGTTGGTATGCTTTCTCGATTTCCTCGATGTGCGAGACGGCGCGCATGCCGCGGCCGCCGCCGCCTGCCACCGCTTTGATCATCATCGACGCGCCCTCGCCCAACGACGAAAAAAAGTGTCGCGCTTCATCGAGGCTCGTCGGCCCCGAGCTGCCGCGCAGAATCGGCACGCCGCATCGCTCGGCCAGCCGCCGCGCCTGCAGCTTGTCGCCGAAGAGTTCGAGTATCTCGGCTCGCGGTCCCACGAACGTGATGCCCTCGCTGGCGCAACGCCGCGCAAAGCCGGCGTTCTCGCTGAGAAAGCCGTAGCCGGGATGGATCGCATCGCAGCCCGTCTCTTTGGCGACCGCGATAATCTGTTCGCCGTCGAGGTACGCGGCCGCGCCCGCACCGCTTAGACGACGGGCCTCGTCGGCCTTGCGCGTGTGCAGCGACGTGGAATCGTCGTCCGGGAAAACGGTCACGGTGCGGATGCCCATCTCGGCGGCCGCACGGATGATGCGAATTGCGATCTCACCACGGTTGGCGATCAGAAGACTGTTCGGAGTCATATTTCTCCCGTCTCTATTTAAGTCACCTCGATCCTTCGCCTTAATTTGTATCTAAAGCATGATGACCCCGCCGCGCGAAAGCGCCCCGCATCCGATTGACAGGTTCAGCGCCGTGCTCTTGCGGCGAATCGGCGCGCAACCTATGTACTGTGTCATCGCGAGCGGCACGCAGGCATGAAGATTCACAAATCAATGTTGGCGGGATTGATCGCAGCCCTGTGCTGCGGCGCCGCGACCAGCACGGCCTTCGCCGCCGGCTCTCCCGCGGCGACTCCGACCCCCAACGTGGCGCAAGCTGCCAGCGCCGCGACTCAAGGCCCCGGCGATCTCGGCGCTCTGATCGCCGCCGGCGCGCTTGCCGATTTGCGCTGGCCCAATTTCACCGACTATCGCGACGACGTAAGAAAATTCTACGACTCGCGCAGCAATTCGATCGCCTGGATCCAAAACGGCAACGCCAGCCCTCAAGCCCGCTCGATGATACTGCTCTTTCAGAATGCTTCCTCGAAGGGCCTCAACCCCGAGGACTACGACGCATCGCGATGGGGCGCGCGACTGGCCCGGCTCCAACCGCCGGCTCCCAAGGCATCCGATACCGACCTTGCGCATATCGATTTGGCGCTGACGGTCTCCGCGATGCGCTACATTTCCGCCCTGCATGCTGGAAGGGTCAACCCTCAACACTTCAAGTTCGGCACGGTCGTCGGACCCAAACGGTATGACTTGGCCGAATTGCTGAGAACCGAGGTGCTTCCGGCGTCGGACATCCCCGCGATCATCGCGATAGTCGAACCGAATTATGATGGTTATCGGCGAGCCGAAGATGCGCTCGTCAGCTACTCGAAGATGGCGAGCGCGGGTGATGCTCCGCTCATACCTATACCGCGAAAGAGCGTGCACCCCGGACATTCCTTTGCGTCGATGGCTCAGCTGGTCGCGCGATTGCGTCAACTCGGCGACCTTCCATCCAATGCCGACGTGCCCGCTAACTCGACCGTTTACAACGGCGCCGTCGTCGGCGCCGTGAAACATTTCCAGCGTCGCCATGGCCTCGATACCGACGGTGTGTTGGGTAAGGGCACGGTGACCCAATTGAACGTGCCGCTCAAAACCCGCGTGCAACAGCTCCAACTCACGCTGGAACGATATCGCTGGATACCGCCGGACTTCCCCGAGCCGCCAATCATCGTCAACATTCCCGAATTCCGGCTGCATACGATGCGCCGTCAAGCTGCCAACTACCTGACGATGAAAGTAGTCGTCGGCAGGGCGATGCGTACGCAGACGCCCGTGTTCGCGAATGACATGCGGTATGTAATCTTCCGCCCCTATTGGCTTGTTCCGCCGTCGATCCAGCGCGCGGAGCTGGTCCCAAAGACGCGCCGCGATCCCGATTATCTGGCCGATCATGGATTCGAAGTAGTAGATGAAAGCGGCAACGTTGTTCCGTCGTCTCCGGCGACGGGCGAGGTCATAAGCGGACTTCGTTCCGGCGCACTGAGTATTCGGCAGCTACCCGGACCCAAGAATGCGCTCGGCCTGGTCAAGTTCATGTTCCCCAATCAATACAACGTGTATATGCACGGCACGCCGGAGCAGGAACTGTTCGCGCGTTCCCGCCGCGATTTCAGTCACGGATGCATCCGGGTCGAAGATCCGGTCGCTCTGGCGGCGTGGGTGCTGCGCGACAAGCCCGAATGGACGGTGGACAAAATTCGCGCCACGATGAACGGCGATACCACCGTACAGGTGAATCTCGACAAGCCTATTCCGGTACTAATTCTCTATAGTACTGCAGTAGTTGAGCCGGATGGCGAAGTCCGCTTTTTCGATGACATATATGGCTATGATGCGTCGCTGGCTAGGGCGCTTGCGAATGGCTATCCATATCCGAACTGATTACCCGCTCCAATAGTCACTCGCAAATATACATTTCAGCCTACGCCGTGTTCCTTGAACCAGGCCTGCATCCGCTTCCATCCATCTTTCGCGGCTTCCGGCCTGTAGCTTGGACGATAGTCGGCGTTAAAGCCGTGCGGGGTATCGGGATAGATCACGATTTCTGACGGCTTGCCCGCCGCCTTTAGCGCGGCGCGCATCTGCTCGATCTGCGCAACCGGGATTCCCATGTCGGCGCCGCCGTAGAGGCCGAGAATCGGCGCGTTGATCTGATCCACCAAATCGATCGGATTCTTCGGCCTGATGGCAGCCGCCGCGGGCTGCAGCGGCCCATACCACGCGACCCCGGCTTTCAGAGAGCGGTTGTGTGCGGCATAGAGCCAGACCTGCCGGCCGCCCCAGCAGAACCCGGTGATGCCGAGTTTCGCGGTATCAGCCTTACCCGTGCTTTTCGCCCATGCCACGGTCGCGTCGAGATCGGAGGCAACCTGTTTGTCGGGCACTTTGGCGATGACCTTCGCGATGATCTGCTGAACGTCACTCATGCTCGCGACGTCGCCTTCGCGCGCATAGAGCAACGGCGCCACCGCAAAGTAGCCCAGTTTGGCCAGACGCCGACAGATGTCCTTGATATGTTCGTGGACGCCAAAAATCTCGTGAACCACCAGCACGGTCGGAAAAGGCCCTCCGCTCGCCGGCATCGCGCGATACGCAGGAATCTCGCCGCCTTCGACCGGAATCTTGACCTCACCGGCAACCAATCCGTTGCTATCGGTCGTAATCGTGTCGGCCGACACCGGCATCACCGCCAGCGCGAAGCCGGCCGCGAGACTTCCCACCACGAATGCGCGGCGCGAGAGTTGAGTTTGCAATGCAGGCCGCTTGACCCCTGCGTCGTCCGCTCGATCCATCTTTGGTTCCCCGTCTTGTTCCCCGGATAAAGTCAGGCCGGTCGTCTGCTTCTCAATTTCTGCAAGACCGTCGGCTGGGACGCAAGGGAGTTCCGCGCATGAAGCGGACGGTATCGTCCAAATCGCGGATGCCGGCGTCCGAGCCCAGGCCTTGCGCCACCATCGCTGCCGCGGCATTGCCGAGCTTCATGCATTCCGACGGCGGCCAACCCAGCCGGATCGCGCGAATGAAGCCGGCGCAATACGCGTCGCCGCATCCTGACGTGTCAACTACCGCAATATCGTGCGCCGCCAGATGAACCTTCTCGCGCGCAGTCGTTAGAAGGCTGCCAGCGCCGCCCATCGTGAGCACAACTCCGCGCACGCCGAGGTCGAGCAGCTGCCGGGCTGCCTCGTCGGGTGCCTGTGATTGCGTGAGCTTGCAAGCTTGATCGGCGTTGGGCATGAACCAATCAACGAACGGCAGACAGGGCTTCAGGATCGCGAGGAGCTTGGGTGAGCCTTCGCTCAGGATGTCCATGCTGGTGGTGGCGCCGCTGTCGCGTGCGCGCCGGAGTATCTGCGCGGCTCCATCGCGCCCCAGTCCGCGCATCGAATCGCTGCCGCCGAGATGCAGATGCGCCGCGCGCTCGATCAACGGCCAGGGTACGTCGTCGATCGAATAGACGGCGTTGGCTCCGATCACATGAAGCGCAGGCCGGTCTCCGTTCGGCCTGATCGGCAGGATACTGGCTGAGGTCTGGATGCCGGGCTTGCGAATAACCTGGCTGGTGTCGACGCCGAAGCTGTTCAACGCGCGGATAAGTACGTCTCCCAGGGCATCGTCGCCGACGGCGCCCACCGTCGCAACCGCGAGTCCCAATTTCGCCAGGCCAACTGCTGTGCCCGCTGCAGACCCAGCCGGTGCGAGCCGGATCTCGTCGAGCAACACGCTGCCTTGCCCTTCGGGGATATGAGTAACGTAGCGGCCGAGGATGTCGAGGACGTGTGCGCCGAGCGTAACCGCCGGGCCGCTCATCAGTGGCTCGGTTCCGCCTCGGGGGCGACTTTCATCCGCGCGATGTGGTGTGCTTCCTTGCGCGCGATTTCGCGATCCTGGCGCGCGATCACCGCGGAGTGAAGCTGCGCGACGGTCTTGTCAGGGAGAACGGTCACCGGCTTGCCGGTCGCCAGCGCTTGCATGTAGATCGTGGCGGACTTCTCGAGCAACTCTACAAGAGTGAAAGCCTCGTCGAGATCGGTACCGATGCAAAGCGCGCCGTGGTTCTGAATTATGTAGCAATGGCATCGATTGGCGAGCTTGCGCGCGACATTGTCGTGCAGTTCGCGCGAGCCTGACAGGGCGTACGGCACGACCTCGACGCTCTTGCCTATCGCCAGCGTGACTTCGTCGAACAGCGGCGGGATCGGCTGATTCAGCACGCTGATCGCGCTCGCGAACATCTGATGGGTATGAATGACGGCGCTGACGTCGGCGCGCATTTTGTACGTCGCTACGTGCATCGGAGTTTCGATCGATGGTTTGCGCTCGCCCTCGATTCGCGCGAGGTCGAAGTCCACGACGCAGATGTCCTCGATCGTCATCAGGTTGTATTGAAGGTGCGTCGGCGTGATGACGACGGCGTCCTCGTCCTCGACGAGCATCGAGACGTTGCCCGCGCTGCCGGACTTCGATCCGAAGTAACCGTCGGCGGACAGCCGCTGGGTGATGCGCAGGACTCGCCGCTTGTATTCGTCGTAGTGTCCCATTTCAGAAAAACGCCGCCCCCCCCGGGGTATCGCTCGAATTTCACGGTACCCCGAGGTGACAGCTGTTACCACATTATAAGATGTCTTCGATGCGCGCGCCTCACAGCTTGACCGAGTTGACCACCTGGATTTCCGTAAAGCCGAGCAGACCCCAAGGGCCGTTCTCCACCCCAATCCCGGACCACTTGGCTCCGCCGAACGGAAGATTCGGTGCGATCGCAATATGCTGATTGACCCAGGCCGAACCGCACTCCAGTTGCGATGCCACCTCTGCGCCGCGTGCCGAATCGTTGGACCACACGGAACCGCTCAGCCCGAAGTGGGTCGCGTTCGCACGGCGGACCGCATCATCGACATCCTTGTAGGGAATGACCGGAAGCGCGGGGCCGAACTGTTCTTCATCGACGAGCCGCACGCCATCGGAAATATTTCCGACGATCGTGGGGGCGAAGAAGTAACCTTCCTTGCCCACGCGCGCGCCGCCGGAGACAATCTTCGCGCCGTGCTTCTTGGCGTCCTCGACTAGCTCGGTCACTCGCTCGAATTGGGGCTTGTTGTTGATTGGACCGAGCTGGGTTCCGGCCTCGAGTCCGTCTCCCACCTTGACGCCGCGCGCGAGCTCGCCAAGGTTTTCGAGCAACGCGGCGTACATCTTTTCCGGAACGTACACCCGCTTGATCGCGCTGCAGATCTGCCCGGAGTTCTCGAACGCGCCCCAGAAAATCTTCGGCGCCACCACCGCCGGATCCACGTCCGACAAAATGATCGCGGCATCGTTGCCGCCGAGCTCGAGCGTAATCCGCTTCAGATCCGGCGCGGCTGCCGCCGCAACCTTCTTGCCGGTCTCAACCGAGCCGGTGAATGAGATCTTTCTCGGCGCCGGATGACTGGTCATCCACGCACCGAGCTCGTCACCGCCCGATACCACGTTGAGGACTCCGGGCGGAACTATGTCGCGCAGGATCTCGCCAAGCATCAGCGTGGTGATCGGCGTGAACGGCGAGGGCTTCAGCACGACGGTGTTGCCGGCGAGCAAGGCCGGCGCGATCTTCCACATCCCGAGCATCAGCGGGTAATTCCACGGCGTGATCGCGGCGACGACGCCGAGCGGTTTGCGCTTTACTTCGATTTTGCCCTGCGGCGTGTCCTGAAGTACCTCGCTGGGCAAATCGAGCATCGACGTGTATGCGCACCACATCGAGGTGCCCATGATTTCCTGCCCCGCCTTGTCCAGCGGCTTGCCCTGCTCCTTGGTTAGAGTCCGTGCCAGCCCTTCGGGCGGTTGTTGCAATGCGGCCGCGCATTCCTGGAGGACTTTGCGCCGCGCGTTGATGTCGCGGCTCCAGGCGGGAAACGCACGCTGCGCGGCGGACATCGCCTGATCGAGTTCGGCCTTGGTGCAATCGGGAACCTCGGCGAAGACTTTTCCGGTGGCGGGATTGATCACGCCGGTGGATTTCGATCCCTTCACCGACTGGCCGTCGATAGTCATGGTGTATCCGGGCATTACGATTCTCCTTATATGCGCAATCCGTGCGGGCAAATCTAACTGATTCATTACAACGCCGGTCGTATCGCACGCAAACGGCGCTTGAGTGACAGCGTGAATTACTCGAACAGGCGGGCAAGATGAGGGCGGCCCGATACCGAGCCGCCCCCGATTGTTCCGAGGCGATTAGTTTGTCTTTTGACTCGAGCTTTTGTCGGTGGTCGTGGTAGAGCCACCCGGATTCTGATCGGTCGTAGTCGTGGTCGATGACTGCGAGTTTTTCTCGGAGCCCTGCGCCGGAGCGGCTGCGCCGGGAGCGCCCGGTGCTCCTGGTGGTCCTTGTTCGCCGGCTACGGGGACTGTCGTCGTAGTATCCTTTTCGCATCCGACGACCGCGGTACCGAGCAGGAATGCGATTCCAATCAACGCCGCCGCACTGCCTAGCTGCCTTTTCATAGTGATTACTCCTGATTCCTCATCGAAGCCTTTCTTGCTGTTCGTGCGATAGTGATTTTCCGCACCTACTTTTCTACTGTTACCATATCAGTACTAGCCAGCGAATGTATCTTTGGGTCGTCGATCATAGTTACTGACATAACCAAACGGGACGTTTGGCCACGGCTCAGCCAATCTCGCGAACTATATTCTTGCTTTGCGATGCGTGAGCCCGAAACACGGAAACGCGGGCCCGGTGACTCGGCGGCGCTTGGCGTGTGCAGCCGCGCAAAAGCCTGGTACGAAGTGGCGTCGGATGAAAGCTTCGGATCGCCAAGTGTTAATGACTGCGCGATTTCCCGATCTCGGAAGCTTAATCGCGGCTTCACGTGAAACTCGCGGGAATTAATTTCATTCTAATCACCGGGTAATCAACATTCTCTATCCTCCTGACGCTGCCGAAATTCGTATCGGCCGCATCAATCGAACGAGGAGGAACAAGAGAATGCGAAAAAAAATCGTGCGGTCCGTTGCAATGGGCCTCGTGGGCCTGCTTATCCAGCAGGGTTCGGGGGCTGCCTTCGGCCCTCCGCCCCAAGGGCCGCCCACCGCCACGCCCATCAAGCACCTGGTAGTGATCTACCCGGAAAATATTTCCTTCGATCATTACTTCGGCACCTATCCGGTCGCAGCCAACCCAGCGGGTGAGCCACCGTTCCAGGCGAAGCCCTGGACGCCGAACGTCAATGGACTCAGCGGCGCGCTGCTGACAAACAACCCGAACTTCCTGAACTCCCTCAACAACTCCACCTCCAACACCGGTGGTGGCCCGGGCGCGGCGCTCAATCCGTTTCGCCTCGATCGGAGCCAAGCCGCGACCTCGGACCAGAACCACGACTACGGCCCCGAACAGGCCGCGGCTGACTCGGGCCTGATGGATCTGTTCCCGTTCGATGTCGGCGTGGCTGGTCCACCGCCGGCGGAATATACGACCGATGGCCTCACGATGGGCTACTACGACGGCAACACCGTCACCGCGCTGTGGAACTACGCGCAACGCTTTGCCATGAGTGACAATTCCTACGACACGACGTTCGGCCCATCGTCGCCCGGGGCGATCAACCTCGTTTCCGGACAGACCAACGGCGCCGTGGCCAAAAACCCCAGCAGCGGGGTCGCCGACCAGCTGCTGGTCGGGCCGAACACCGACGGCTCGTACACCCTGATCAGCGACTCCGACCCGACGGGCGATGTGTGCTCCACGTCGAGCAACCCGGTCGCTATGACCGGGAAGAACATCGGTGATCTGCTCAACGCCGCGGGCATCAGCTGGGGATGGTTCCACGGTGGATTCAATCTGTCTCTGACCAATCCCAATGGAACCACGGGCTGCAGCCGCACCACGACCTCGGCCGTCACCGGCGAAACGAAAGTCGACTACATCCCGCATCATGCAGCGTTCCAGTACTACAAGAGCACGCAGAACCTGACTCATGCGCGTCCCAACGTTGCGCCGAGCCTTTACGGTACCAGCGCCGACACCACGTCCAATCATCAGTACGACACCGACGACTTCTTCGCCGCGCTTGCGGCGAACAACCTGCCTGCGGTCAGCTTCATCAAGCCGCCCGGCTTCCAGGAGGGTCATCCGGGCTACTCCGACCCGCTTGACGAGCAGGCCTTTCTCGTGACGGTGCTCAACGCACTCCAGCAGTCGCCCCAATGGAGTTCCACCGCGGTAGTGATCTCGTGGGACGATTCGGACGGGTGGTACGATCACGTGATGTCGCCCATTCTCAACCAGTCAGCGAGCAGCGCCGACGCGTTGACCGGTGCAGGGAAGTGCGGCACCGGAGACGCCGCCCTGCCGGGCGTCAATCCCGCGCTCACTCATGCGCAAGGCCGCTGCGGCTACGGGCCGCGCCTGCCGTTCCTGGTGATCTCGCCGTTCTCGCGGCCCAACTTCGTCGATCACACGCTGACCGCCCAGGTCTCTGCCATCCGCTTCATCGAGGATAACTGGCTCGGCGGACAACGGATCCAGGGCTCCTTCGACGCGATCTCCAACTCGATCGACTCGATGTTGGACTTCGAGCATCCCCAGTGGACCCCCCCGCTCTTGCTGGATCCGTCCACCGGAGAGCCGCTTCATTCTTTCTAGGTCTTCGGACCCATCGACAACGGGCGCGCGTCCGATGGGGCGCGCGCCCGTCACTCCCCCGCCGCCGCCGAATCAAAAGAACGAAATGCCTGGTCTGGCTGGCTCCAAGACGCGCAGACGTGGCGCCGAGTGTCGATGCCGGGAGCCATTGTTGCCTTTGCCCTGCTGCCTCGGAATACGGTACGATGATTGCGTGCTTACACCGTATGGGTTCCATACAGTGAATAAGGTACAGATAGGCAGACGACGGCACTTACGATAACTGAGGATAATTTATGAACCGATTCAAATATCTTGCAATATTTGCTGTGGTTGGAGTCTGCTTCGCAGTGACTGCTCCCAAAATGGAGGCTCAGGTCACCATCAACATTGGAACTCCCCCTGAATGCCCTTACGGTTACTATGACTACTCTCCTTATACTTGTGCTCCCTGGGGCTACTACGGCCCGGAATGGTTTACGGGTGGTGTGTTCATTGGCGCTGGCCCGTGGTATCATGGCCCTGGCAACTTCCAGGGCTACGTAAATAACAGCTACGATCCTCAGCGCGGCTATAAAGGCCCAACCCCAAGGGTTGGTGAAAAACCTGAGCCGTCAAAGCGTCCCGATAAGGTTGCCAACTTCAAAGGAAATGAAGCGCGTGATGGGCGCGGTCACGTAGTCGCGGCTAAGAAACGCTAAGCACAGCCGACGCGAACGGTCCAATAGCTGTTGCAGACCTGACCCAGTATCGAGCGCGCGATAATCGGGCGCCGGATTTCGCCGGCGCCCCGATTGATGTCGCGTGTGTTGGCGGAATTATTCAGCGCGGTTCTTTCTCGCCGCGGTACTTGAGCGTGATCTCCGCGAGTCCAGCCGCGACGTTCACTCCGTTCTGCCCTTCGATTGATACCGGCTGAAGCGCGATCGATTGATCGAAGCCTCCGACCAGGACGTTTGCGCCCGCACCTGCACCGAGCGTGACGCTCGCGGTCACACCGCCGTAGTGCCCCTCCAGCGCCCCGGGCTTGAGATCCTTGGTCGTCGCGGCGACCGCCCACAAGATCACCGACGATTTGAGGTAGCCGATATCTGCGCCGAACTTCGAGACGCTTCCGTTGTAGTATTCGACTCTTCCGCCATTGGACGAGTATGAGCATTTGAGTTCGCGCGAAGATCCGAACACAAATCCCCATCCCGACGCTTCGTGACAAGTCAGATAGCCCGTCTTGACGGTGTACTTGCCATCCTCGGCGTGCGCCGTCAATGACCAACAACTCAAGAAAAGCATACTGGTAACAGCAACCGCGATGCGGAGTCCTGGTTTCATGTCTTCCTCCTGAAAGCCAAGCGCTAGATTGTTTCCTGACCGACGTTAGCCAAAAAGCAAGAACCTGCGATTCCCCTTTGCCTCTCTGATCCTTGTAGACCGAATAGCTCCTCTCGGCAAGCCGCAACCCGGTTCAGTCCGCAGATATCAGCCCCAGCCGCCGTCCACAACGCCGATCGATGCCTTGCCTCTCGCCGCTTCGCGATCGATGCTTTCACTTTCGGTGGGAGCGGATTGCTGGCAGGCGTCCCTGTAAGGTGGGACGATGACCGTTGGATCAGCGCGGCGCGAGATGATTCAAACTCTTCTGATCGACAATTACGACTCTTTCACGTTCAACCTGTTTCAGCTCATCGCGCAGGTTAACGGGAATGAACCCATCGTCATAAAAAATGATCAGCTTGCCTGGGATGATCTCAAAAATTACCGCTTCGACAACATCGTTATTTCGCCCGGTCCCGGACACCCTCAAAACCACCGCGACTTTGGCGTCTCCCGCGACGCGATCCTGTTCGCCCCGGTGCCGATCCTCGGCGTCTGCATTGGTCATCAGGGAATCGGCGATGCCTTTGGCGCCACCGTCGCGCTTGCGCCGGAGCCGATGCACGGCCGGGTCACCCAAGTCTATCATCATGGCGATCCTCTGTTCGCGGGCGTGCCTTCCCCCTTTTCCGCCGTTCGCTATCATTCGCTATGCGTCGTGCCTCCTATCCCTGCCCCCTTGACGGCAATCGCATGGACCGCCGACGGCGTGGTCATGGGCCTCCGCCACGAGGATCGGCCGATCTGGGGCATTCAATTTCATCCCGAATCGATCTGCAGCGACCATGGCCATTGGATATTGGCGAATTTTCGCGACCTGTCCCATTCCTTCATACAGACCCGCAATCGCCGTCCCCAGCCGTCTCTTCCGCCTGCAAAGCGCTCCCTCCAACCAGCCGCCGAGCCGACTGCCGATCGCCATCCGAAGTTTCAGCTGCGATCGCGACGTCTCGACATCTGTCCCGACGCGCAAGCCGTCTATGCCGCATCCTATGGCCGTTCGCCAAGCGCATTCTGGCTCGATAGCAGCCTGGTAGTTCCCGGCCTGTCGCGCTTCTCCTTCATGGGCGATGGTTCTGGTCCTTACAGTTTCAGAGTCCTATACGATACTCACAGTGGTACACTTACCGTCGCCGATTCATCAGGCGCCCGCCCGATCGAGCAGAGTGTGTTTGAGTACCTGCGGGAATTTATCGAGCAGGTGCGCATTGCTCCTGCCGATTTGCCCTTTGATTTTACCTGCGGTTTTGTAGGTTACCTTGGCTATGAACTGAAGCGTGAATGCGGCGCCGGCTTTGCCTACAAGTCGGCTACTCCGGATGCTTACTTCCTATTCGCCGACCGGCTGATCGCAATCGATCACCTGGCCGCCGTCACCTATCTGGTCTGCCTGGCGCCCGCCGGAGATAGCGCCGATGAAAGCGAGCGATGGTTCGACGCGATCGAGGCGCATCTGCGCCGCGTTGCAGCCGGGCCTGCCGCGCCCGCGCCCGCCCGCCCGGAGATCGCGATCCCGACGCGCTATCAGCATTCGCCGCCGGAGTACCTGAAGCTGATCGAACGATGCCTGCACGAGTTGCGCCACGGCGAATCCTACGAAATCTGCCTGACCAATAAGATATTTCCGCAGGCGCGAATCGAGCCGCTGGCCACTTACAACGTTCTGCGCGCGATCAACCCCGCGCCGTATGCGGCCTTGCTCAGTTTTCCGGGTCTGTCCATCCTGAGCGCGTCGCCCGAGCGCTTTGTCAAAATCGATTGCGCCGGTAATGTCGAATCGCGGCCGATAAAGGGCACTGCGCCGCGCGGGCCGACCCCCGCCGACGACGATCGGATGCGCCGGGAACTGCAATCCAGTGAAAAGGAGCGCGCCGAGAACCTCATGATCGTGGACCTGATCCGCAACGATCTGGGCCGCGTCTGCAAGATCGGCACGGTCGAGGTGCCCCGCCTGATGGAAGTCGAGAGCTACGCCACCGTTCATCAGTTGGTGAGCACGGTGCGCGGATGCCTGCGGCCGGGAGTGACCGCGATCGATTGCTTGAGGGCCGCGTTTCCGGGCGGTTCCATGACCGGCGCGCCGAAACTTCGCACCATGGAGATCATCGATCGCCTCGAGAACAATGCGCGGGGAATTTATTCCGGCGCTCTGGGCTTCCTTTCGATTTCCGGCGCGGCGGATTTCTCAGTTGTTATACGCACCATCGTTGTCGCCGACGGCGCGATTTCGATCGGCGTCGGCGGCGCCGTCGTGATCGGCTCGCAACCCGCGCGCGAGCTCGAGGAGGCGATGCTGAAGGCTCAGGCGCCGCTGCGCGCAATCGCGATGACCTCCGAGTGAAACCGACCTTTGCATCTTTGTTTTAATACTGGGTGCAGGGGTCGCCCCTGCCCGTAGCGACGGCAGCGCAGTATTAAGCCATTGGCAGGGGTCGCGCCCGCCAACGGCGGGCGGCCTTAACACTGGGTGCAGGGGTCACCCCTGCAACCCACGGTGGGTTTCGCATACAATTAAGTTCTCCCCCCGCCGATAAGGACGTGACCACGGACGTGGAATTCAGCCTGATTGAAAGCATCCTCTGGACGCGGTCGTCCGGCTATCTGCTCCTGCAATACCATCTGCGGCGCCTGTCGGCGTCGTCGGCCTCGATGGGCTTTCGCTGCGACTTGGGCGAGGTCACCCGCGCTCTGCGAGGATGCACCGAAGAAATTGAAAAAACTGAGAACCTGTCCATCCAGCCATTCTGGAAAATTCAATTGATGCTGGCGCCGGACGGCACGCTATCGGTATCCGCCGCCCCAATCGAACTACCTACGCACAAGGAACCTATCCCACGCGCGGTGATTTCCACCATCGCGGTTTCGAGTGCGGACCTTATCCTGCGCCATAAGACGACGCGCCGCGCCTTGTACGACGCCGAGCTTAGGACCTGGTCGGCTCGAACGGGATGCTTCGATGTCATATTCGTCAACCAACGCGCCGAAGTTACCGAAGGCGCGCGCACCAACGTGTTTATCCAGCGCGGCGCGGCTATCCTTACGCCGCCGCTGGAATGCGGGCTGCTGGACGGCACGCTGCGAAGATGGATGCTCGATAGTCAGGTGATTCCCACGCGTGAATGCGTGTTGACAGTGGCGGACTTAAGGTCGGCCGATCGAATTTTTCTCGGCAATTCCGTCCGCGGCCTCATCGAAGTCCGCCTATAGCTCCCACCTACGCCCGCGATTCTTCTGAGCTACGCCCCCTTGCTTTCGCGCGTCGGATCCCGGACCAGGACTCGTTGCGCATAGCCCCGACCGCCGCGATGCGGTCCGATCGCGGCTTCGGACTGCGACCGGGCAGCGGCACTACGTCGACGCGATCGCCACGCCGATCCTCTCGGCGCCGAGGAACCAGCCGCTCCGGGCGTTGTAGTAGATGCGTAGCTCTCGGCCGCTGCGCGCGACGTCGAGCTGATAGACGAACGCGCGCTTCCACCCGCTCCCTTCCGGCCCGATGATCGGCTCAGGATCCACCTGCGTCCATGCGAAGCCGTCCGCGCTCGTGAAGTGGTCGATCCCCCTAAGCCCGTTCGCGAAGAGGTGCCAGCGCCCGTCCGGCGTCAACTCCGGGGGAAGCACCGTGGGGTCCGCGATGATCCACTCGGGCCAGTGCGGTTCGATGAGCGGATTGCCGGGGTAGTCGCGAAACGCGCTCCACTCTGGCGATGGCGTGTATGCGCTCGCGGGCGCTGTCATGGCGAGTACGGTCCTTTCACGAATGTCGTCCTGCTCAACGCCGCATCGGTCCAGAGGCGCTCTATCACGCGATAGCAGCTACGCGCCGTTCACCCGGATAAGTCTCTGAACTTGATTCATCCGGAATTTCCATTTTCAATCCTGAATCGGACTAACACCGGTACGGGGCGTTTTGCAAATACGAAGCGCGAGCCCGGTTTTGAGTGCAAGGGGCTTTCCAGCGCGGCGCGGCTATCCTTACGCCGCCGCTCGAATGCGCGGTGCTGACCGACATGCCTGCACGCTAAGGTGCACGGGTCACTCCCGGCCGTGGCGACGGCAGCGCAGTATTAAGCCGTTGGCAGGGGCCGCGCCCGCCAATGGCGGGCGGCCTTAACGTTGGGTGCAGGGGTCACCCCTGCCTTTCGAGCGTCGGATCGCGGACCAGGATTCCTTCGGCGTAGAGCTTGGCAATCCGCTCCGCCGGCATCTTGAGCAGTTCGCGCAGTATGCGCTCGTTGTCCTCACCCAGTCTCGAAGAACGGACTTCGGTCCGGTCCGGCCATGCCGAAAACTTCACCGGCACACCCGGAATCGCGACCGTGCCCAGAATCGGATCCTTGACCCAGCGAACCGTCTTGCGCTCGTTGAGATGCGGATGCTTTACGGCTTCGTTGACCGTCAGCACCGGAGCGCACGGCACGCGTTCAGCATCCAGCGCGGCGATCGCGTCGTCACGGGTCGAAAAGCGTGTGAGCCACTTCTCGATCACGTCTCTCAGTTGTTCCTTGTTGTCGCGCCGCCCGCGAGGATCCTTGAAGCGCGGGTCGGCCGCCAATTCAGGCATCCCGAGCGCCCGCACCAGCTGCGGCCATTGATGCGGCGTCGATGTAATCAGAATGTATTGGTCGCCACGGAAATGAAAAATGCCGGTGGTGCCGCCATCGGGATGGATCGAACCGGTTCGCGTCGGACGAAACTTGTCGCCGCGCAGCGACACGATCGGCACGGTCTTCTCGTGCATGTGGAAGTAGGTATCCAGCAGCGACGCGTCGAGATACTGGCCTTCTCCCGTGCGCTCGCGATGCAACAGCGCGAAGCCGACCGCCATCGCCGCGGCGACGCCGGTTGAAACGTCGCCGATCGCCATCGTCGTCAGCGCGGGCGGCCCATCGGCCTGCCCGATTCCGTCGGTAATCCCCGCATATGCCTGGCCGATAAAATCGTAGCCGGCCTTGACCGACAGCGGTCCGGTCTGCCCCGCCATCGAAATCGAGCACATGATGATTTTCGGATTGACTGCCTTGATGTCCTTGTAGGCAAATCCCAGCCGGTCGATCACTCGCGGCGCGAAATTTTCAACTACCACGTCGATCTGCGGAATCATCGACATCACGATCTCTCGCGCTCCGGGTTTTTTGAGATCGATCGCAAAGCTTAGCTTTGAGTGGTTGTGCTGCAGATAGTAGGTGCTATGGCTCGAGTTCTTGAATTCCGGCGCGCGCGACTTGAGCCCGTCGGCGCGGATGCGATCTCCAGCCGGCGCGAGTTCGACCTTGATTACTTCAGCGCCCATCTCGGCGAGGATTCGCGTGCAGGTCGGCCCCGCCACGAACTGCGTGAAGTCCAGAACCCGGTAGCCTTCCAGCATTTGCGGCTTGTTCGGCATTAATCAGTCGTCTCCCAGTCTGTACGGCTGCCCAAATCTCGGTATCGGTAATCGTCAGCGCCGCGTCAGTTGGCGCGCGTTGGTCCCAGGCTGTGCGCGATTATATCGCAGTAAAGCCGACTTGCGTAGCTGGCGGCGCCGCTTCGACATCTACGAGCATTCCGGCGAAGTCCATCGCCTCACATTCCCGCGCTCGATGCTCAGGTTTTTCCGGGAGCAAGCCGCGCGGCATCAAATAGCTAATCCTGAATGTAGCCGTCCGTTAATATGCGAGTAGCAACTTGCTAATACACTTATCATTCTTTCCTATCTCACTCGTCAGCCGCAGTTCACTAATTGTGTAGTTATCGAAGTTCCGATCTGATTGCATACCAGAAGGTAAAGTCCTGACACGAAATGTCGGATCGATCGGTGAAGGTTGATCGGCGGGTCGCAGGTTGCAGGCGGAAGGGACGCTCGTGTTGCCGTCAATCGAGGCAAAATGGGGAGGAGGAGTAGGCCATGGTTCAACCCGGATATTACCGAGCGATCTGGATCTCCGATGTCCATCTCGGAACCCGTGCATCCAAGGCCGGCTCGTTACTCGATTTTCTGCGCCATCACGTTTCGGAGACCCTTTACCTCGTTGGCGACATAGTAGACGGATGGAACTGGGGACCTGCGTGGCACTGGAGTCCGGTTCAACAGGAGCTGGTGAATGAGATCGTCCACTGGCGCCGGCGTGGCGCCAACGTGGTATTCCTCCCGGGAAATCACGACGAGTTCAGGGTCAGCCTCGTTGAAGAACTTTTTGGCCCGATCCCTTCCACGAGTTCTTTAATCCACACCACCGCCGACGGCGCCAGGATGCTCGTGACCCATGGGCATCAATTCGACGGCTCGCTCAATCCAAACCGCCTGCTCCCGATCATCGGATCCTACGCGTACGCGCGAGCCCAGCGGATCCATGACTGGTACCATCGTCAGTCCGGACAGGAAGGGGATGAAGGCCGCTCGTTTTCCGACTATTTCCGTTACCCCGCCCGCAAGGCCGTCGAGTTTCTCACTGACTTCCGGGATCGAGCGGTCCTTGCAGCCGCGCGCGACCACAAAGCCGACGGCGTGATCTGCGGACATATTCATCGCTCGGATCATCGGCTGATCGGAACCATCTTGTATGTGAACGATGGTGATTGGGTGCAGAACCGGACGGCGGTGGTGGAAGAGCAGGACGGGACGCTGCAGGTCATCCGTTGGAGTGGTTCACACCAGAACATTTCGGTTTTCGAACCGATGTCGGATGGGGTGGTGTCGTGACAACTTATCGTCCTGAATCGACGAATTACCCGGATGCACAAATCGATCTGATCTACTTCGACGCGGGTGGCGGACACCGCGCTTCGGCAAGAGCACTGATATCGGCGGCTGAACAGCAGCATCGTTCGTGGCAAATCAATCCAATCAACCTGCGCGACCTGCTCGAACCGGCCGACGTGATCCGGCGCCTCACCGGCGTTCGCGTGGAAGACTTCTACAATTCGCAGCTCAAATACGGTCTTACCATCGGCACCGGCCCGATGCTGCGGATAATGCAGATGGTGATTCGGCAAATCGAGCCGACAATGATCAAGCTGCTGGCGCGCCATTGGCAGCGCTCGCAGCCCGACCTTGTGGTCTCGATGATCCCCAATTTCAATCACGCGATTTTGGAAGGCCTGCGACAAGCCGACGCGATGCGGGCACGGTCGGAAACTCCCATGGTCACGATACTTACCGACCTGGCCGACTGTCCGCCGCACTTCTGGATCGAGCGGCAAAAGCAGTACCTGGTTTGCGGCACTGCTACCGCGGCCAGGCAAGCGATAGCTATGGGACATGACCGCGCGCGCGTGTTTCGCACCTCGGGAATGATCGTGCGTCCCGAGTTCTATAGCCAGATGGAGCTAAGCCGCGAAGCCGAGCGAATCCGGCTGGGGCTCGATCCCGAATTGCCGACGGGCATCGTGATGTTTGGCAGCTACGGCTCGAGCCAGATGGCAGCTATCGTGAGAAGAATCGAAGCCGCCCGGCTGAAGACCCAGCTTATTTTCGTATGCGGTCACAATGACAAGCTGCGCGAGCATATCGAAAGCATGAAGCTGTCCTATCCCTTTCATTGTGTAGGCTTCACATCAGAAATTCCGTACTTCATGCAGCTGGCTGATTTTTTCATCGGCAAGCCGGGTCCGGGTTGCATCAGCGAAGCGCTCGTTATGGGTCTCCCGGTGATAGTCGAGCGCAACGCCTGGACGATGGTGCAGGAGCGCTTCAACACCGATTGGATCGCGCAAAATCAGCTCGGAATAGTGTTGCCTTCCTTGCGGCAGATCGCCCTTGCGGTTTCGACGATGCTGGATCGCGAGCAGTTCCTCCGCCTCCGCGCCAGCGTACAAGCCCTCGACAACCGTGCGGTGTTTGAAGTCCCCGAAATTCTGGCGGCCCTGATTTCTCACCATCGAGCCGCAAACTCGGGATTCGCGCGCACTCCGACTGCGGCCCGATTCGCACCGGAAGTCCACCGGAGTGCCTGATCAGCAGTTCTGCCATTGCCCTGGAGCCGGATTTTGAAAACGACGCTGCTGGTCGTGTTCGCGCTGGCCGCCAACGCGGCGATTTGGGGGAACCCGGTCGCATCCGGGCCGAATTCCAGCGGCGCCTTCGATTTCGGCACGCTCGAGTTGAAGGTCTTGAGTCCTGACGGGAAGCAGACGATCGGATCTACGCGTTTCATGGTCTTGCATGAAAGCTCAACCGAAGAGGTTAAGGGCGAGACCAGATACCTGGACGGCGAACACGATAATGAAAGCGAACGGCTATACGTAGGAAACCCGGACTCCATACCCAGACTCGATTCTTACCAGCACTCGTTTTTCAACGCCGACGGCACGCTTCATATGGTCGACACGCTGAATGCCAAATCCGGCGTTGCCTCGTGTGCGAGCTATACAGCGGGAAAGATAAAAGTGCGCAAGTCCCAGCTCGAGGTCCCAGCCGATTCTTTCGCCGGCGCGTCCGAACTTATGATGGTGGTCGCGAGTCTTAGGCATGGGATCCGTGAAGTCAGATTCCATGCGTTCGCATGCGTGCCAGGACCTGCGATCTTCAGCGTCGAGACTTCGCTTCCGGATCGATCGGAGCATTGGCCTCTATACCCGGGAGATCTCGTCCGCCTCGATATGCGGCCCGATCTGGGAGTTTTGAATCTGTTGCTCGCGCCGTTCATGCCAACGATGGACGCGTGGTTTAATCCCAATGACAATTGGAACTACGTCGGCGGCGAGTTTGACCGCTATTTCCGCGGGCCTCACGTGCTGACGCTGCGGGTCTCGCCGGCGGATTGAGGCTGCTCGACGCGGTGCGCGAGGCACGGGATTAAGAATGCAATCACGCCGATGGCCATGCTCGCTTTTAACCGGCATGTGTTAATTTGGATTCATTCGATGCGCTGGTGGGTCCGCCGCGTGGCCCCCGTCCCGGCGCGTGACCGGTGGACTCGCGACCGCTATGATCTGAACCGGGACATCTGAGGGTGCCGAAGGAGTCGAGCGCAGGCTCACAACTCTCGCGATTTTTCTATGAAGGATTCTGCAAAACCTCAGCCTGTTGAGAGCCGCGCGGCAAAGACGCTGCGCGAGATCTTCCAGTCAGGACGACCGCTCACCTATATCCGCTCCGCCGAAGAGCAGCGAATCGGAAGGCTGCTGCGCGAGGTCGGCCGAGCGCTGTACGCGTCCACACCGGTGCCCGTTTGGACCTGGAGCCTCACCCAGGGATTGCTTCGCGATGACGCAGTAGCTCAGGCCGGCACTCTCGATCCTCGCGAAGCTCTGGACTTCATCGCCGCCCACAAGGACGCCGCCATCTTCCATCTCAAGGACTTTCACGAGCCGCTGCGCGAATCTCCGGAGGTCAGGCGCCGTCTTCGAGACCTGTACGAAAGCTGTCTCGATCAACGGAAGTTCATAGTCATCAGTTCACCGGTGCGATTCGTTCCTGAGGAGATCGAGCGGGACATTGTGTATCTCGAGCTGCGGCCGCCTGATCTCATCGAGCTGGTCGAGCTTTTGCGCATCGAGGCTCGGCGACTCTCGGCGCCCGACGTGAGCGAGGAAACCCTCTACCAGCTCGCGCGCGCCCTGCAGGGAGTCACGCTCCAGGAGGCGCGCCACGCGGTGCGCCGTGCTCTGGCTGTGAGTCCAACCCTCGGCCCCGAGTCGTTACCGGCCCTGCTCGAGGAAAAGCGGCTGCTCGTCAACCGCGGCGGCGTCATCGAGTTTATTGCCGACAGCACGAGCATCGGCGAGGTCGGCGGCCTGGAGAAGCTCAAGCAGTGGTTGCTAGAGCGTCGTAAACTGTTTCAACTCCGCGAGAGCCTGAGCACTGACATCGTCCCCAAGGGCGTTCTCGTCATGGGCATCCCGGGCTGCGGCAAGAGCCTTTGCATCAAAGCCATCTCCTCGCACTTCGAGCTTCCTCTCTATCGAATCGACATGATCGAGGTCTTCTCCGGCAGGCATGGGGAGCCCGAGGGAGCATTCGTCCAGGCCTGCAAGACGCTCGAGGATATGGCGCCCGCGGTGGTTTGGTTCGACGAGATTGAGATGGGGATTACCTCGGGGGATCCGGGCGGCGAGCAGGGCAGGATCTTCGCCTTCTTTCTGACCTGGATGCAGGAGAAGGCGCGCGGGCTCTTTGTCGCCGCCACCGCAAACCGGATCGACCTGCTTCCCGCCGAGATGATTCGCAAAGGACGTTTCGATGAGGTCTTCTTCGTTGACCTGCCGCTGGTTGCCGAACGGATCGAGATCTTGAAGATTCACCTCGGCCGCCGGGAAATAGATGCGAGCAAGTTTGATCTGGAACGATTGGCGGACTTTATGAAGGGCTGGACCGGTGCCGAGATCGAGCAGACCGTCGTATCGGCGCTGATCAGGGCGCGGCTGAAGGACCATGAGGTTACCGAGCAGGATCTCTTCCTGGCCGCCGGTGAGCTGGTTCCGCTGGCGCGCACCATGAAGGAGCAGATCAATCACATTCGTGCCTGGGCGTTCGAGCGCGCCGTCCGCGCATCTCCCATTCCCAGCGGCGGGTAACGGGACGCGCAAATCGTTCGACTGATGGGAGACTCCTATCGGCCTTGCGGCCTTGGTAGGGGTCGTCAGCCCTGCTCAGAGCAAAGCAGTTCTAGTGAACCCCATCACCGGTCTTCGCTGACTCCTACCAGCCGTCCTTATCATTCAACCGCGACGGGGCCGGGTCATAGCCGGCTTCCCAATGCGATTCCCCCGATTGCGGCGAGACCTCCGGTGATCACACTGCCGAGAAGATATACCGCGCCCAGCAGCATCTCTCCGTCTTGAAGCAAGCGAACCGATTCGTACTCAAAGGTCGAGAACGTCGAATAACCGCCGATGAAACCGACCGCGACGAAAAGGCGCAAATTCGGATTGAGGCTGACTCGCTCCTGAGCAAATGCCAGGAAAAAGCCGATGATGAAACTTGCTGTGACATTGATTGCAAATGTTCCGTACGGGAACGCACTCCCAAAACGAGCGGCAATCCAGCCACTGGCCAAATACCGCGTCGCCGATCCGATGCCGCCGCCAATCGCAACCAGAACAACCGCCAACACCCTACAGCCCCTTTTCCGCTTCGCTTCGCGCGAGCAGCGCCCGCATCATTTCGGTTCGCCCCACGATTCCAACCAGCGCGCCTTCGGCGTCCACCACCGGCAGACGCTTCACGCGCTTTTCCGCGGATAGTGCCAGCGCGCTGATAACCGGCATTTTCTCGCGGACGGTGATCACGTCCCGCGTCATCAGTTCTCTGGCAAACCGCGCGCGAAGCTTCTGAATGTGTTTGCGGGCCGGTCCGCTGATCCTCTCAATCGGGACCTTGGAGACCAGGAGTTCCATCACGCCCGGCCAGCTCTCGCGGCTTACTTTCGAAATCAAGTCGGAGCCCGCGATAATCCCTACGACGTGCCGCTTGTCATCTATAACCACAACCCGCTTGTGGGCCGACGAGACCAGCAGCTCGAAAACTTCCTCGATGGTTGCCGATTCGTGCACGCTCGGAACCTCACGTGTCATCACGTCGTCGACCGTCGCATCCGGGCCGGCGCTGCGGGCCTCGGGGTGCCACTCGGACAGATGGACCGCCGCGATCGTGTTCAAAACATCAAGCCGGCCCAGGATGCCCACCAACTTTCCATCGCTATCCACGACCGGTAGCCGCTTGAGATGTTTTTCGACCATAAGCCTGGCAGCTCGTCCGAGAATCATGTCGGGAGCGGTCGTCACCACCTCTCGCGTCATCACTTCCGACACTTTGCGGTTCGCGTTCTCCAGCGATTCGTGAAGCTCGCGCACGTAATCCAGATCGGTGGCCTTTTTCAGACTGATCGTGACGTTCATCCCGCCTCGTGTCAGCAGATCGTTGTCGCTGACCATGCCGACCACTTTCCCGTCATTGTCCACCACCGGGACGGCGCTGAAATCCTTGTCCAGGAGTAGCTCTACGACCTGGGTGATGGGGCTGTCGGGATGCACCGTGGCGACTTCACGGCGCATTACCTCTCCGACCTTCACGTCGGGCAAACCTTCCTTGAAGGGCACTCCCGATTGAACGACTTCCACCTCTTGAACCGTGATCAGTGCGTTCGGAGCCATCTCCCGGATCGGACCAAGCACGCGATCGATCCGCTCGGCGCGATCTACAACTGTGATCACGATTGGCTGATCGAAGGACAGCCGAAGGATCGCCGCCGTGTGAATCAGCGATGAGGCCCCAAACCCCGCCACTCCGCGCATCGCGGTCGCGCCGCTACACCCCTCGCGCCGAAGCATCTCGATGATCGCCATGTACAGCGCCTGGTGACGGTATTGATCCGTCTCGCCGAAATAGATCGTGACCTGCTTAGCCCTTCCGGTGAACATCGATCACTGCCCTCCTGGCGTTGTGAAAGCGGATGCGCCCTTGCAAACCGTTCTTGCGAAAGCGTATCAGATTGCAAGATGCTGGCGATCAAAAAAGGACCCTGTACCTTTCACTAGCAGGGTGTTGAAAAACTCGGAGCAACTCGGTTTGATTCCAAGCGCTTCAACAGCCTGCGAGAGCCCTTTAAAAAAAAGCCCCTACCCGTGTTCAACACCAGTAGGAGTCATCAGCTCACTCAAGCGGGAGCGGTTGGCGGTGGAACCCCATCACCGATTGCGCCTAACATCAATGTATTGACGAGACCGGTGAGTCAAGAACCGCGTCACAAGTTTCGGATGAATTGGAGCGCCCGGAGGCCATAATGGAAGCGTCAACTGCAATCGCCACTGTTCATGCCAGAGAGATTCTGGATTCCCGCGGGAACCCGACGGTCGAGGTGGAAGTCCGCCTGCACGACGGCTCACTCGGCCGCACTGCTATCCCGTCGGGAGCGTCCACCGGGTCGCATGAGGCCTGCGAACTGCGCGACGGCGATTCGCGCCGCTACGGTGGCAAGGGTGTTCTCAAGGCAGTCGCCAACGTCTGTGAAATCATCGGACCGCGCGTTCGAGGCCTCGATGCAGCCGCGCAGGCCGCTCTCGATCGCGCATTGATCGACCTGGACGGAACCGAAAACAAGTCACGGCTCGGCGCCAACGCAATCCTCGGCGTCTCGCTCGCCGCGGCGCATGCGGCGGCCGCGTCGCGCGGGCTTCCGCTCTATCGATACCTCGCGCCAGACGCGCATCTTTTGCCCGTGCCGATGCTGAACATCCTCAACGGCGGCCGGCATGCGGAGTCAGGCGTCGATTTCCAGGAGTACATGATTGTGCCCGTCGGCGCCCCGAGCTTTGCCGAGGCCTTGCGGATGGGCGCCGAGATATTTCACGCGCTGGCCGCCGTGCTCAAGACGCGCGGCTTTCCCACCACCGTCGGCGACGAGGGCGGCTTCGCTCCCCGTCTGCGCAGCAACGAGGAGCCGCTTGAATTGATCCTGGAAGCCATGGTGAAAGCTGGCTATCGTCCGGGCGAGGACGCATGGATCGCGCTTGATCCCGCTTCAAGCGAGTTCTACGAAAACGGCAAGTACGTTTTCGCGCGCTCCGATGGAAAGTCGCGCGACGCCGAAGCGATGACCCGGCTTTACTCCGACTGGGTCAGCCGCTATCCAATCATCTCGCTGGAAGATGGACTCGCCGAGGACGACTGGGCCGGCTGGGAACTGCTGACGCGCGAGATCGGAGACCGCGTCCAACTCGTCGGCGACGACATCTTCGTTACCAACCCGGTCATGATCCGCCGCGCGATCGCCCAGCACGTCGCAAACTCCGTGCTCATCAAGCTCAACCAAATCGGGACCCTCACCGAAACCCTCGACGCGATGCGCGTCGCACGAGACGCCCGATACACCTGCGTGATCTCTCATCGCTCCGGCGAGACCACGGACACTACCATCGCGGATTTCGCAGTCGCGACCGCCGCCGGACAAATCAAAACCGGGTCGGCCTGCCGCGGTGAGCGCGTGGCCAAATACAATCGGCTGCTCAAGATCGCCGAAGATCTCGGCGCGAAAGCTGCCTATGCGGGATACGGATCGTTTCCCCGCCAACCAGCGGGCACAGCTCGCAAGTGAGTGGCGCTCGCTGAGAAATATTCTGGATGGCGTTGGAGTTCGCCCACCGCGCAGGTGATTCTTCCTACATGCCGCGCCCGCCAACGGCGGGCGGCCATAATACTGGGTGCAGGGCTAAGCCCAGCCGTGCGGC